>NC_015578.1:0-312297 GCF_000214375.1 Treponema primitia ZAS-2
AGTAAAATCACTTTCTATAGATAGGGCTGTTATATTTCCCTGTTTTCTTGTGGGTAACTTGTGTATATCTTGTCTGTAATCTGTAGATACTGGGACAGTAAAAAATGTCTCGGAGGTGCTTTTTCGTAAATTGTATTTTTATCAATACTAATTATATACAATACAATGAATTACAAACCTTATACTATTCATGTTTTAAGGTACTCCCATAATGTAACATAAATATATCTTTTTTTTTCATTTTGATATATGATTATCTCCTGTGGATAATATGTTAATAAATTTCATATAAAGGGAACCATGGCTGACGGGGATTACGATTTAATCTGGAAAGAGACAATGAGCCAGATCCAGGAAGAACTGGGGGAGCAAGAATTTGCCATGTGGTTCAACCTGGAGTATCTGGGCGCCTCAGAAAATGAATTAACCATAGGGGTTCCCTCTTTATTTTACCTGGATCAGGTTAAAACCCGATATCAGCTCTATATCGAAGGCAAAATTCGAGAACTTATCGGTAAAAATATATCCATTGTCTTTATTATCAAGACCAGAACAAAAGAGGATCCTGTCCTGCCACCGGCTGAGGGAAAACCTGTTCCGGAATTTGCCCCTACGCGGGGAACTTCGTTGCAAGTGTCGCGAGGAACTTCGCAAGTTACGCCAAAGCCCATCCAGGGCGTTACTATGGCACATAAAAAACGCCATCCCCAGCTGCGGGAGGACTATACCTTTGATAAGTACGTCATCGGCGACGACAACAACTTTGCCGCCAATGCCGCCCAGGCCGTTGCAAAAAATCCGGGAACCGCTTACAACCCCTGCCTTATCTACGGCAGCGTTGGTTTGGGCAAAACCCACCTCATGCAGGCTATTGGAAACTATATCCACGAAGGTACGGATAATAAAATCATCTATATCACCGCTGAAGGCTTTATGAATGAGTTTATCCAGTACCTTGGGGAAGGCAAAATGCCGGCTTTTAAGAACAAGTACCGGTATGTGGATGTGCTTCTGATTGACGATATCCATACCCTGGGGGCCAAGGGCAATCAAACTCAGGAAGAACTGTTCCATACCTTTAACGCCCTTTACAATGACAAAAAACAGATCGTATTTACCTGTGACCGGCCTGTTTCGGAACTGAAAAATTTGACTGACCGGCTAAAATCCCGGTTTTCCCAGGGCTTGAACGTGGATCTGCAACCCCCTAATTATGAAACCCGGTGCGCCATTCTGAAAAAGAAGGTCGAATTCCAGGGCATTTCCATCCCCGATGAGGTAATCACCTTTGTAAGTAAGAATATATCCACCAATGTCCGGGATTTAGAGGGCGCCCTGAATAAATTAATCGCCTATACGGTACTTGGGAAAAAGACCCTGACCCTGGAAATTGCCCAGCAGCAGCTTAAGGACATAATCCATTCCTCTAAAACAAGCCAAATGTCTATCGATATAATACAAAGGGTCATCGCCGAGCACTATCATTTATCGCCAAATGACCTAAAGGGAAGAAAAAAGACCCAAAATATCGTCACCCCTCGGCAGCTTGCTATGTATATAACCCGGGAGCTGACTGAAAATTCAACTACCGAAATTGGGCAGTTCTTTGGGGGCCGGGATCATACCACGGTAATGCATTCCTGCCAAAAAATAGAAGAAAAGATCCGTTCTGATCCCCAGACCGAATCTTTGATACAGACCCTTATCAGGCTGATAAAGGACAGTAGCGTCAAATCTTAATAAAGTGTTATTATATGGAGCATAAACGGTGGATTATTTTGGCATATGTGGAAACTGTGGAAAAACAGGGTAACTTTTCCAGAAAATGTGGAAAGCATAATTCTTTATTTTATAAGGAATTAAATGATTTTTCCACATTCCTGGGCCCTCTACTAATACTACTATTAGTTTATATATATAAATAGGAGAAATAGAATATGAAGTTTACATGTGAACGAAGCATATTACTCAAGGAAATTGCCATAGCCCAGGAAATCATTTCCTCCAAGAATGCAATTTCAATTCTTTCCAATATTTACCTGGAAGCGGAGAATGATTCCCTTATCATCAAGGCTACGAATATAAAGGTCAATTTTGAGACCCGGGTCCCGGTTATGGTCGAGGAAGCGGGATCTACCACGGTATTTGGAGAGAAATTTCTTGGGATCCTCAATTCCATACCCGATGGGGAGTTGGAATTTGACCAGAAGGATATGAGGATCATCATAAAGCCGACCCAGAGAAAGATAAAATTCCAGCTGAAAAGCATTGCATCGGATAAATTTCCCGAATTTCCCGTGCCAAATAATAATGATGCTTTTGATTTGCCGGTTAAAGACTTCAAGGAGATGATACAGCAGACTGTTTTTGCGGTCTCTGATGATGAAACCCGGTATTTTATGAACGGCGTGTTTTTTGAAAAACAGACGGACAAGCTTATCATGGTTGCTACCGATGGTCGGCGCCTGGCCTATATCGATAAACCTGTTGGCGCAAATATAAAGGACTTTGCCGGCATTATAGTACCTCCAAAGATTCTCAATACCATTATGAGGTGGGCCGGGGATGAAGGGTTTGTAAGCATTTCTATCACGGATAAGATAATTTTTATCCAGTTTGGTTCCTATCAGCTTTCTTCAGTGTTAATTGAAGGCCAGTTCCCCAATTATCACCGGGTTATTCCTGAAAGCCAGAGCTATTCCTTTTCCATGAACCGGCTTGAAATGCTGGATGCCCTGAAGCGGGTTTCCCTTCTAGTGGAACAAAAATCCCGGCGGGTATACCTTGGGGTTTCCCCGGGGCTTATGTCTATTTCTTCAGAGGAAAGCGATATAGGGACCGCCAAGGAAGAGATACCCTGTAAGTACGAAGGGGAGGATGTGTCCATGGCCCTTAATTATCGGTACATTGAAGAGCCCCTTAAGGTTATGAGCGAGGTAGAGATTAGTGTCCACTTTACGGAGCCAAACAAGGTGATAACCATAAAGCCGGCGCCGGAAAAGGACTTCTTCCATATCCTTATGCCCATGCAGCTCGATTAATCCGGCTCTTAAACGGCTGAACCATGCCCTTTGAAACCCTGCGAACCGCTGCTTTCCGGAACCTTGAGGATATTGAAGTAGATGTGCGGGGAAAGGACATATTTCTGGTCGGTGAAAACGGTCAGGGAAAAACCAATTTTTTGGAAGCCCTCTATTTTTGTTCCTATGCCGCTTCTTTCAGGGGAGTACGGGATAACGAAGTTGTCTGTACCGGAGAAAAGGATTTTTCTGCAGCAGTAAAACTATCCGGTTCACTCTACAACCGGATACTGGTAAAATTTGAAAAAGGAAAAAAATCGGTTACCATTGACGGGAAACCCCTGGAGGACCGGAAGGATCTTCTGGAGATAAGCCCCTGCATTGTGTTCTGTCATGAGGACATGGAATTTGTTGCCGGCGCTCCGGAACGGCGGCGATGGTTTTTTGATCAGTGTTTAAGCCTCTATGATCCGGTGTATCTGGATGACCTCAGAAGGTACCGTAAAATTTTAAAAACCCGGAATGCCGTGCTGAGGGAAGCCCAGGGAAATGCAAACCGCAGTCAGGTCTATTCTGTTCTTGATGCCCTGGACTCCCAGATGGCAGTCTACGGCTTACGTCTCATGGAAAAAAGGGAAGAGGCAGCCAAGCTCTTTTCTGAAACCTTTGGGCCCCTCTACGAAACAGTGGCGGAAATAGAGGGGATTGAAGTACGGTACACTCCTTCCTGGAACAGAAAAACTGCGGGCCTCGAATCCCTTACAGCATACCTGGAGGAACGGCGGGATATGGATCTTTCCGCAGGGCTTTGCCTGTCCGGGCCCCACCGGGACCGTTACGGCTTTACCTGCGCCGGCGCCGATTTTTCCGCCAAGGCCTCCACAGGCCAGCGGCGCCTTCTGGCCCTGCTTCTGCGCATTGCCCAGGCCCGCCGCTTCTCCGAAATGACGGGCCGTAATCCGGTGCTGCTTCTGGACGACGTGCTCCTGGAACTGGACCCGGAAAAGCGGCGGCGCCTCCTTTCGGTGATGCCCGGTTATGATCAGGCCTTCTATACCTTTCTCCCCGAGGAACCCTATGAGCGGTATCGTAAATCCGATACCCTGGTGTATTATATGCAGGGCGGTCGGGCATCCGCCCGGGGAGATGCATGAAAAGAGCAGGTGAACTTCTTTCCTCATTTTTTGACGAAGGTTTTCTGAAAACCGCCCGGGAATATTCGGACTTATTTTCCTCCTGGCAGTCCATTGCGGGGGACAAGATCGCTGCCCACTCCTGGGTCCGGGAGCTGGAACGCTCTGTCCTGCTAGTGGAGGCGGACCACCCCGGGTGGATACAGATTTTGCAGACAAAAGAGAAGTATCTCCTGGACACCCTGCGCCGCCGTTTCCCGGAACAGAACATTACCGGCATTGCCTTCCGTTTGAGCCGGGAGCCGCCAGGGCCGGGCCAATTACGGGCCGGTATGGAGCCGGGAGGCACTGCGCCGGAGACGCGCCCAGCGGGTTCGGGGGATGGTTCCGGTGTGGAACTTCACCCGGCGAGTCCGGAGGAGGGGTCCGGGGGAGATGTGGGCTTAGCAGAAAGCTCCGGGGAAGCCCTTGGGGAACAGGCCGGCGCCATAGAATCGGACGGCGGCGACCCTTACGGGAAAATAAGCGACGAGAATTTCAGGGAAACTCTGAAACGGTTGGAAGAAGGGATTATTTCCAGGAATAAATTGGGGTAAAAAATGACGAAGAATGTTTTTCGGTCGTTAATTATAACAATGTTGGTGTTGGAAATGGGTATTATTTCGTGCGCTACAGATGTTCCAATCAAGTCGGTGAGGCTACCCACAATAGACACAACCGGAATACAGCGGCTGGGTATTAAGCCATTCGAAAATGTAAGCGGGATTGACGGCTCTGATACTGCACAGCTTACACGGTATCTAACGGACAAAGCGACAGCGCTGATTACGGGTACCCGAAAGTTTACCATGGTAGCCCCTGGGGATCCAAATGCAGATGGGATATTTTCAGGTGAACTCACAATCATTACATCGAAAGATTCACAGGAAACACAGGAAGTTAAAGATAAAGATGGGAAACCTTATACCCTAATCACGTATAAACGTGATGCCTCCATAGAATTCTCGTATAGCATAATTAGTTCAAGGACTGATATGCCGGTTGGAAAGGTTGTAAAAAAAGGTTCGACCTATTCTACCAGCTCATCGCCTGGTGAGCTTTCTGATACATTGACACTTGCCAAGAGTATAGTTGATTCCCAAATGCGCGGCTTCTCCAACGATATAGTTCCCTATATTGTCAGTGAGAATCGTAAGCTGATGAATGAAATTTCAAAAGACAAAGTTTTGAAAGGGAAGATGAAAGCGGTTTTGGCTCTCGTTAAGAATGGCAATTATGAGGAAGCTATAAAGCAATACGATATAATTAGCAGCGAAAACGGCAGTGTTGCCGCCCAAATAAATGCCGACATTCTAAGGCAATCTATTGCAAGTGATAACGCTGCTAATGCCAGACTGTCAGAACTTCTCAACGATAAAAGCGGATTGACTGAGAAGGCGATCAAGCAGGCAGTTGACGCGCTACATTCAAAACTGCCATCCGGGACAAACATATCAATTATGAAAACACGATCCACAGAGCGCGATATGATTGATTATGTTGTTAACCAGTTGACAAAGACCATTATTCAGACGGGGAAGCTTACGATAATTGAGCGTTCAGATCAGGCTTTGATTGATGCCGAGCAGCAATTCCAGTTGTCCGGCGCTGTAAGCGATGAATCGGCAGTCTCTATAGGCAAACAGCTTGGCGTTAAATACATAGTGCTCTGCTGGATAGGCGGCGAGAAAAGCCTTCGCCGATTTTATACAGAAGTGCTAAATATAGAAACAGCACAGATCGAGTATCAAGATGATGTTGAGATATAAACGCTAAGAGTCCGTTTTCGTGGGGGGTTCTTGGCTGGGTGCTACTCCCCCGCATCCAGCTCCCGTTCAACCTCATCCAGCCGCTTGGTGAGGGACGCGATGGTCCGCTCCAGCCGTATTTTCTCCTTCTCCAGCTTGTGCCGGGGATCCTCATCGTCAGGTTTTTTCTTAGCTTCCAGTTTTACTGCGTCCGGGCTCTTTCCCGCAAGCAGGGATTTTTCCGCCGTCATCCGGTCATCTTCGTTTTTGATTCCCGCCAGGAAGCGCATGTTATCGGCGCCGACTGCGGGGTCCAGGTCGTATTCGAACATCTTCATGGACATCTTGGCTGCGGCCCGGGGTATGCAGAGGACCCGGTCTATATAATCCTCAAACCGGGCGCCGATGGCGTTACAGAGTTCACCGGCTTTAAGGAGCAGCATTCCCAATTCCTTCACCAGGCTGCCGTTTTGCAGGAGGCACTTTTGCCGGATGGTCTCGGTCAGCTCCGCCAGTTCTGGGGATTCGGTAAAGACGTTTTTGTAGACACCCCGGGCTTCGGCTTTTTCCAGAAGAGCGTGGAGTATGGCCCAGAATTCCGTCGAATGGGCCCGGGAAGGGAGCGTGCCTCCCTGGGAACAGGCGTGAAGATGGTGGGCGTATTCATGGATGGCGGTGTACAGGAGCAGGTTGTCGTCATCAAAATTTTTGTTGTGGATGATGATTTCCCGAGTGTCCGGTTTATAGAGGCCGTTTACCTTCACGCTTTTTTTGCCCGAAAGGATAACCGTGAAATCCATGGGGGCGTCCTCTATTGAAAGGAGCGTGGCCTTTATCTGATCCTGATTCATGGGGACAGTTTACCAAAGCGCCCCGATTTTTTCCATAGCCAGTACTGCCGCTGTTATACAGGCGGTTTCGGTGCGCAGTGCCCGGTTCCCTAGGGAGAGCCGGGCAAAGCCGGCTTTGTCCAGCAGGTCCCGTTCCCGGTCAGACCAGCCCCGTTCCGGGCCTATGGCCAGGACTATCGGCCCCCCGTGGGGGGGAAGGCTCGCCATGGCGCCTGAGGGGCGGACATTGTCCGGGGCAATCAGCAGTGCACGGGGGACTTCGTTGCAAGTTGCGCGGGAAACTTCGTTACAAGTGGCGCTTTCCTGCCCGGCGCCCCTTGCAACATCGGCTTTAGCCGGAGAGTTCCCCGCGTCCGGGGCTTTATCCCAGGGCCGTTTTTCCAGCCACTCTATCAGGCTGGGATAGAGTGAAAGTTCCGGGATGGTGGTATCCCGGGCCTGGACCGCCCCTTCAATAAGAGCGGCCCGGGCGCCGCCATCGGTAAACAGTTTGGTATCCCGGTAGCTCTTTTCGCCCAGCTCGGTCCCTATAAAGTCCACCGCTTCCAGGCCCAGGTTGGAAAGGTCCCGCAGGATACGGCGTATCTGTATGGGCCGGGGAAAACCCACGGCTATCCGTATGGGCAAGCGGGGGGGCGGGATTTCGTCCAGGTCCAGGGAATAGGCTAAGGCCCCGTCCGGCTCTATCGCTTCGATTTTTCCGGCGCCCCGGGAGGCTTCTCCGGGAATGCCCGGCTTGTCCCTGAGGATTCCCGCGTCAAAGGTATCGCCGGGTTTTTTGTGCAGCACCTTGAGCAGGTGTATGGTCCGTTCGTCCCGCTTGGGAAGGGGCTTTCCCAGCTCCGGGGGTTCAAAGAGGATGATGTTCACGGTATAGGTATATCATACAAGAGAATATTTGTAAAATTTTGTTTGACAAACTGGAAAACCCCGGATATCATTTTAATAAAGAAACTTTTTTTGATAGAGAAAAATGAAACCGGTTTCATTTCCCGGTTTGCTGTTTAAGGGGGGTGCTGAATACAATATGGCGGTCGATTTAGTTACGGTTGAGCACATATCGAAGTCATTTTCCGGCGTTGCGGCCCTGAGGGATGTCAAATTTGATCTTCGGCCCGGTGAGGTTCATGCCCTGCTGGGTGAAAACGGGGCGGGAAAATCTACTTTGATGAAGATCATTTCCGGGGTCTACACCCGGGATGCGGGGGATTTTTATGTTAACGGGGATAAGATAAGCGGTGACTTGAGCCCCCAGACCGCCCAGAACCTGGGCATAGGGATCATTCACCAGGAATTGAACCTCTGCCCCCACCTGACGGTGGCGGAAAATATTTTTTTGAACCGGGAATTTACGGTTACGGGGTTTCTTAATACAAAAAAGCAGAACGAAGAATCAAAGGGCTATTTACAGCAGCTTAACCTGGACATTGATCCCAATACCCGGGTGAGCGAACTGCCGGTTTCCAAACGGCAGATGGTGGAGATATGCAAGACCCTGTCCATGAACGCCCGGATAATTATCATGGATGAACCCACTTCGGCGCTGACAGAAAAGGAGATAGAGGATCTTTTTAAGGTAATTGCCCTGCTGAAAAGCGAAGGCCGGGGGATCATCTATATATCCCACCGCCTGGAGGAGCTGTCCCGCATTGTGGACAGGGTTACTATTCTGCGGGATGGACAGTACGTTAAGACCCTTAACTTTGCCGAAACGGGTCTTCCGGAAATTATCAGCCTTATGGTGGGCCGGGACCTGACAGAAAAATTCCCCCGGATAGAAGTAAGCCGGGGAGAAAAGGTGCTGGAGGTAAAGGGCCTGTCCTCCCCCCATGGCGCGGGGGTAAAAAACGTTTCCTTCAATTTGTACAAGGGAGAGATCCTCGCCTTTGCGGGACTCATGGGTGCCGGCCGGACTGAAACGGTTCGGGCAATTTCCGGCGCCGACCGGATGAGCGGCGGGGAAGTAATAATCAACGGGAAACCCGTGGCTATCCGCAGCCCCAGGGACGCCATCCGCAACGGGCTTTTCTGCGCCCCTGAGGATCGCAAACAGGACGGCCTCTGTGTCAAGATGACCCTTGCAGAAAACATCACCCTGCCGAGTCTGGATATCATATCCAGGTTCGGGATTATCAGCAAAAATCTGGAAGCGAAAAAATCCAAAGAGATGATGCAGAGCCTCAAAATAAAGTCTCCCAGCGTCGAACAGTATGTGCGGAATTTGTCCGGGGGAAATCAGCAGAAGGTAGTGGTGGGAAAATGGCTCATGCGAGATGCCCAGGTGGTGATCTTTGATGAGCCGACCCGGGGCATTGACGTGGCTTCAAAAATAGAGATCTACAATATTATCAATGAACTGAAAAAGAACGGCATCGGCGTGATGTTTGTGTCGTCCGAATTGCCTGAGGTGCTGGGCATGTCTGACAGGATTATTGTTATGTGCAACGGCAAGATTACTGCGGAACTGGTGACGAAAGATACTAACCAGGAAGAAATCCTCCATTATGCAACCCAATATTAAGGACAGGAGATATTTATGAGCGATAGTGCGGCAAAAAGCGGTTTGAAAATACAGGTGTCCCGGTCACAGAAACAATTGCTGTCAACCTTCAGCGGCTTGTTCATCCTTGGGGTGGTTTTTTCCATATTAAGCCCCTACTTCTTTTCGGTGAACAACCTCCTGACCGTGGCTACCCAGACGGCGGTGATCGCCATCATCGCCATTGGGCAGACTTATGTGCTTATCACCGGGGGCATTGACCTGTCCATCGGTTCCAACATCGCCCTGTCTGCCATGGTGGCCGGGCTGGTCATGCGGGCCCAGCTGCCGGTACCCCTGGCAATTTGCGCCGGGCTGGTCACCGGGGCGATCTCCGGGGCGGTCGGCGGCATACTGGTCGCCATTGCCAATATCCCGCCCTTTATCGCAACCCTGGGAACCATGACCATAGCCCGGGGTTTGGCTTTGACCTTGACCCAGGCTATTCCCATCAGCGGCCTGCCGAAAAGCTTTACGGTGTTGGGAACCGGAAGTACCCTGGGCATACCGAACCCGGTTATTGTAATGGTGCTTCTGGTGGTTGTTTTTGGATTTATCCTGGCAAAGACGAAGCTGGGCAGGCATGTCTACGCCACGGGAAGCAACTTCGAAGCGGCGCGACTTTCCGGGGTAAACACCAAAAAAGTTCTGATCACGGTGTATGTTTTTTCAGGGCTTCTGGCGGCTTTTGCAGGGCTTATCATGGCGGCGCGGATCATCTCCGCCCAGCCTGCAGGAGGGGACGGGTATGAGCTGGACGCGGTGGCCTCTTCGGTCATTGGCGGCACCAGCACCATGGGCGGTGAGGGAACTGCGGCGGGGACGTTTATCGGCGCCTTCGTCATCGGAGTTCTCAGGAATGGCCTTAACCTGATCGGGGTATCTCCCTTTATTCAGAAAATTGTTATCGGCATCGTGATTGTGGCTTCCGTATTCCTGGATAGGATGCGGAAGAAGGATTAAATTTGCAACATGGTCCTCTTATGGGGATCATAAAATATGCAGGAGGATAGGAAAGATGAAAAAGAAAATTTTATTACTCGCGGTATGTTTTGCCGCGCTGGTTGGTGTTCTGCCAATCTGGGCCGGTGGTAAAGCTGACGACAGTGGAAAGGTTAAAGCTATTTTCATAGCCATGGATGCCATGGATGAATATTGGCTGAACATTCAGAACGGCGCCAAAGCCAAGGCTGCGGAACTGGGTAATATTGACCTTACCTTCAATGCACCGGCTGGGAAAAATGATCCCGCCACACAGCTCCAGATGGTGGAAGATGCCATCACCCAGAAAATACAGATACTGCTGATTGCGCCGAACCATGCAGATGCTCTGGTTCCGGGAATTGAGAAGGCCAAGAAAGCAGGGCTCAAGGTAATTTTTGTAGACTCTGGTGCCAATACCGAGGACTATGATTCCTTCCTGTTCACCGACAACGCCGCCGCCGCACGGCTCGCTGCGGACACCCTTGCCGCGCAAATCGGCGGAAGCGGTAAAATCGCCATCATCAATGCCCAGGCGGGCGCCGGGACCACCATGACCCGGGAGAATGAGTTTAAGGATCAGATTAAAACCAAATATCCTAACATCACCGTGGTGGGGACCCAGTATTCCGACGGGGATCGGACTAGGGCACTCAATATCGCCACGGACTTCATGACTGCCAACCCCGACCTTGTCGGCATCTACGCCTGTAATGAAGGCGCCACCATTGGCGCCGGCAATGGTATTGAGCAGGCCGGGAAAGCGGGTAAGGTAAAACTTGTTGGGTTTGACTCCTCTGCGGATACCACTGCGCTGATCAAGCGTGATGTTCTCCAGGCCACCATGGTGCAGAATCCCTACAAGATGGGTTACCAGGGACTGCAGCTTGGGGTGGATGTGCTCCAGGGCAAAGCGGTTCAGAAAAGGTTTGATACCGGCGTAACTGTGGCTACCAAGGAAAATGTTGATAGCCTTTAGTTAAAAGTTTTTTATGAAACAGAGAGAGGGCATCCTAAAGGGCGCCCTCTTTTTTTGGCACCGGAGGGCAGGTTGAATCCCGGACTACGAGACGGGGTTCGATGGTGTGCTTGAAGGGCGCCTGGCCGTCTTTTTTGATAAGATGCATCAGGGATGCCGCCGCAATCCGCCCCATATCAAAGACCGACTGGGAAACCGTGGTAAGGGGCACCTTGCAGAAGGCGGAAATACGGATATCATCAAAGCCCGCTACCGCAACCTGGGCGGGAATGGGGATGCCCATTTCCATGAGCCGGACCACAATCCCCATGGCTACATAGTCGTTTGCCACAAAGAGGGTGGTTTTTTTTGTCCTGATGGAATCGTGTTCCACCAGGTCCGGGGCGAGTTTATAGCCGTCCTGGTAGGTCTTAGCGTTGAAGTACCGGGTTACCCGGTTGGTTTCGGCGTGAAGATGGTCCTCAAAACCCGCAAGCCGATCCTGTACCGACTGATGGTCCGCCACAGAGATGATTATCACCTGTTCCCGGCCCAGGGAATTGATATGTTCCGCCATGAGGCTTCCGCCCTTGTAATTATCGCAGCAGACATAGGATATATCGGGATCCGGGGAGTTGCAGTTCATCAGCACAAAGGGGAGGCCGGATTTTTTAAGCAGGTCCACCGCCAGGGACTCCGGGGAAATCGGGGCAATTAATATGCCGTCAACCCGGTTCATGAGCATGGAGCGGATCCCCTGGGCTTCCCGTTCTGGCAGCCAATGGGAACTCATGACCTGAAAAAAGTAATTATTAGCTGAAATTACGCTGTCAATGCCCTCTGCCAGCTCTATATAAAAAGTATTGGGAAATTCATCAACGATTACACCGATGTTTTTGGTGGGCAGCCCGGCGAGCCCCTGGGCAAGGACATTTGGGGTATAGGAATATTTATCAATGATGGAGAGTATCTTTTTCGTAGTTTTTTCGCTTACCAGCTGGGGGTTGGACAATACCCGCGATACCGTGGCCTTGGAAACTCCGGCCTCCCTGGCAATATCGGTGATGGTAATTTGCTTCATTCTGAGTATTATACTTGCCCATACGCCCTTTGGGGAGTACTATAGAAAGTATAAGTAAATACGGATAATTAATAAAACAGAGGATATAATGCAATTTAGGTCTACACGGTCACAAAGTCCACTTGTTTCTTTTAAGGATGTGATCCTGCGCTGTTTGCCCTCAGACGGTGGGCTCTATGTTCCCGCAACAGTGCCTGATATGCGGCAGTATTTTCTTTATATGGATACGGATACCAGCTTTCCCGAACTGGTAGCCACCGTGGCTCCGGCCTTGCTACAGGGGGAGCTGAATCCTTTTTCCGCAGCCCGGGTAGCCGAAAGCGCCTTTGACTTTGAGCCGGAACTGATACAGCTGGATGATAATTTTTCAGTATTAAGTCTTTATAACGGACCTACCGGTGTGTTTAAAGATTTTGGTGTTGCTTTCCTGGCAGCGGTTATGGAGGAACTCCTCAAAAATGAGGGTCAGGCCATGATACTTTCTGCAGCCCGGGAAGATACGGGGTTCAGCATAGCCCATGCCTTTTCCGGACGCAAAGGCATAACTTCGGTTATACTCTACCCTTCCGGGCCTGTCCGGGGCTTGGATCCAAAGTCCTATAGTACCAATGGGGGCAATGTTATTCCCATACAGCTTCGGGGTACCTTTGACGATTGCCAGCGTATTATCATCGAAGCCATAAAGGACCTGCCCTTTGCGGATCGCTACAGTATTACCACGGCCAATGCAATAAACATAGGCCGACTCCTTCCCCAGGTTTTTTATTACCTTTATGCTTTTATTAAACTGAAAAAGAAATTGTCCGGGGATCTTCTTTTCAGTGTACCGGCGGGAAATTTCGGCAATTTGATAGCCGGTCTCTATGCCTGGAAGATGGGGATGCCCGTAAACGGTTTTATTGCCGCCATGAACGCCAATAATGCTTTTGGGGACTATATTAGGGGGGGAGAATTTAAACCGGGAAAATTGATTCAAACCAATTCTCCGGCCCTGGATGTGAGTGCGCCGTCAAATTATGAACGGCTGGCGTCATTCTATGGTGAAGCGCCGGCGGTGATGCGGAATATGGTATATCCCGATGCTATCGATGATAAGACTACCCTGCTGGCCATAGAAAAGGCCTGGAAAAAATACCATATTATGCTGGATCCCCACGGCGCAGTGGCCTTTGCTGCTGCCCAGCGTTTATCCCAATCCAAAGGGTTTAACGGCCATGTGGTGGTCCTTGCCACCGGGCACCCGGCTAAACATGCCGACCTGGTCACGCAAGCCACCGGACAGCCGGTTGATATTCCGGAAAAATTTACCAATCTTTGGAAAAAGACCGATCCCATGGCGGATATTCCGCCTCAACTTGATGCCCTTGAAGGAGCCATAGCCAGCTGTAGTTAAACTATCGGAAAGGAGGCGACGATGAAGATTCGGAAATTTGTGTCCTCTGTTTTGTTCATAGAATTGATATGTTTATTCCTTCCCGGCAGTACAACTGCTCAGGAAGGCGGCAGCGAGGAGCTAATCTCCCCAACCTTGCAGCAAGTTCCGGCGCTACCCTCCCCGGAATTGGATGGTAGCGCCGGCGCAAATGCGGCTGAACCTTTTCTTCCTTCCTCGGCCCTACAAGTTCCGACGCCGGATTTAACCGGAGAGCTTCCTGCGCAGGAAATCATAGAAAACGCTCAGGGTTTGGGCGAAGAAATAAAACTCGCCGTTGAAAAAGAGCCGTTCAACTTGAATATCTTTATACGCTTAGGGATCGCGGCAGCAATCATCCTTTTCCAGATTTTGTTAATCCGGTTCGTGTGGTATCTTTTTAAAGTGTTTCAGGAAAAGCTTTCCGCATATGGGTCAAAACATTTCAAGTCCCTGACCATAAAAAAATTCCACATAATGGATACCAAGCAGATCCTCAGCATACTTTTTTCATTATTAAAAATAGCAAAATATATTGTTACCGTGTTTCAGTTGTTTCTCACCATTCCTATTGTATTCAGTCTGTTTACCCTGACAAAAAACCTTGCCTCGGTTCTGTTCGGGTATATTCTGAATCCCCTTAAAAGTATTGCCCTGGGGATAATCGGTTATATTCCCAATATATTTACCATTGCGATTATAGTTATCATAACCCGATATGTGATACAGTCCCTTAAATTTTTCACCGTCCGTATTGAAAAAGAAAGGCTGGTGATACCGGGGTTCTACCCCGACTGGGCCCGGCCGACCTTTAATATTTTGCGGATACTCCTGTATGCCTTCATGATAGCGATTATATTTCCTTACCTTCCCGGTTCAGAATCAAAATTCTTTCAGGGAGTTTCGGTATTTGTGGGTATCATCATTTCCCTGGGGTCCAGTACTGCCATAGGAAACCTGGTGGCCGGGATGGTGATCACCTATATGCGGCCTTTTAAAATTGGCGACCGGATAAAGCTTAACGATACTGTGGGATTTGTGGTTGAGAAGTCCCCTATTGTCACCAGAATAGTTACCCATAAAAATGAATATGTTACCGTTCCTAATCTCATGGTTCTCACTTCAAAGATTGTTAATTATCATACCTCAACGGAGAATGAAGAAGGGCTGATACTTTATGCGGATGTAACCATGGGATATGCGGTTCCCTGGCGGCAGGTACACGAGATTCTTATTAATGCTGCAAAAAAGACTTCCCATACGGAAGCGAAGCCCGGCCCCTATGTATTACAAACTGCCCTGGATGATTATTACGCCCGGTATCAGATCAACGTGTATACCAGGGAAGTGGAACTGGTGCCCGCCATCTATTCGGAACTGTATCAAAATTTGCAGGACGGTTTCAGGGAAGCGGGCATAAGCCTGACGGCGCCGGCTTACCAGATCCGGCTGCCCCCTGACAATGGGACGACGCTGCCTTCAGGATCTACTCGCAACGAAGTTCCCCGGGCCACGCCGGAGAAGGGGTGATCGGGCAGTGAGGCTGATCGGTAATTTACCGGTCAAGCCTGCCTTCATCGATCCATCGGGCCAGTTGGGGGGCGTAATAGGTGATCAGTATCCGTGCGCCGGCCCGGAAGATGCTAATTGTTGCTTCGGATACTACACGGGGTTCATCCAAAAGGCCCGCCTTGGCGGCGGCGCGCAGCATGGCGTATTCACCGCTTACGCTATAGGCGGCTACAGGCAGCAGGGAATCTGACGCGACCCGGTACAGAATATCCAGGTAGGGTAAAGCAGGTTTCACAATCAGGATGTCGGCGCCTTCTTCCGTATCAAGCCGGGCTTCTCGCAGGGCTTCCTTGGCGTTGTGGGGGTCCATCTGGTACCCCTTCCGATCCCCAAAGGCTGGGGCTGAACCCGCTGCGTCCCGGAAGGGGCCGTAAAAGGCGGAGGCATATTTTACCGCATAGGACATGATCGCCCGTTGCTCGAACCCTTCGCTGTCCAGGGCGGAGCGGATTGCACCGACTCTCCCGTCCATCATATCCGAAGGGGCGACTATATCGGCCCCTGAGCGGACATGGGACAGGGCGGTTTTGGCCAGAAGGGGCAGGGTTTCGTCGTTTTGAACAATGCCGTCCTTTATCACCCCGCAGTGGCCGTGGCTGGTGTATTCGCAGAGACAGACGTCGGTAATAACCGTAAGTTCGGGAAAAGCCCGCTTTGCTTCTCTAACCGCCCTTTGAACCGGGCCGTTTTCGTCCCAGGCGGAACTTCCGGTTTCGTCCTTATGATCCGGAAGGCCAAAGAGCAGGATGCTCCGTACCCCTGCGGATACCGGTTCTTCCAGCAAAAAGGGCAGCTTGTCCGGGGTGCAGCGTTTCTGTCCATCCAGGGAGGGGATGTCCTCTACAATGCCCTGTCCCTCCCGGATGAAGAGGGGATAGACCAGGGCGTTTTTGGAAACCCGGGTTTCCATGACCATAGACCTGAGCCCTTCGTTTGCACGCAGCCTGCGCGGACGCTCTGTTAAATCCATTTAATTATTTCCTTTTTTGTTGTGGATTAAATCACAGAGAAGCTGCACCATGGCGTTGGTACTTGCTTCTGCCGGAACATAGGTTTCCATGCCGTATTCCTGGGCTTTTTTTGCCGTACCTTCGCCGATACAGACTGCCTTGACCGGTTTCTGCAGGAAGTCTCCACGGTTTTTTCCAAAGGTTTCCCTAAAGGTGCTTACTGCCGAAGGGCTGGTGAAGAACAGATAATCAAAACGCCCCTCCCCAATGACCTGCCGGGCATAATCCCCTATTACCGCAGGAACCGTATCGTAGACCGTTAACTCCCGAAAGGAGGCGCCGCTATTAGAGAGGATTTCTCCCAGGTCCGGTGCGCCCTGCCGGGGACGGATTAGGAGGATTTGTTCTTTGGGATTTATTTTCTTTACCAGTTCTTCACCCAAACTCCGTCCATTATAGACCTGGGGAACATGGTCAGCAATAAATCCACGCCATTTCAGGGCTTCCGCTGTAGCGGGTCCTATCGCAGCAAAGCGACAGGCAGAAAAACTGCGGAGATCGCCTCCTCCGCAGAGATACTGATCAAAGAACATATCTACCCCGGTTGAACTAGTAAATACTATCCACCCGGTGAATCTCTCTGAAAAAAGGGGGCCGGCGTCATTCTCCAGGGGTATGGTTTTGATGCACGGGATAGGGAGGGCTTCTCCGCCGAGTTCCCGTATCCGCCGGCAGAGGTCGGCATTTCCCGGTTCGGGTCGGGTTACCACAATGCGAATTCCCTCTAGGGTCCGGTTCCCGCAGTCCGGCGAGTTCTTCTCCTGAAGGCGAGCTTCCTGTGCTTGGGCTTCTACCGGCTGGATTTGGCTGGGCGCTGTTGGTTTTCCTAAAGAGCAGACATGGCCGATCACTATTAACGCCGGAGAAACGAGACCTTCAAAGTCTGCGGTTTCTCCCATCCTGTTCAGGGCGGTAATCCAGGTCCGTTGCTGGGGGCTTGAGCCTTGTGAAATAATTGCAGCGGGAAGATCCGGGTTAAATCCCGCTTTTATCAGGCGGACACTTATGTCTTTCAACGCTGCGGATCCCATGAGGATAACCAGGGAGCCTCCTGCCTGGGAAAGACCGGTCAGGGCTTCATCGGTGGGGGTCCCCTCTTTTCTTTGCCAGGTAATGATGTGAACCGAGGAACTCAGGTCCCGGTGGGTCAGGGGAATACACGCATTCGCCGGAACCGCAAGGGCGGAGCTAATACCACTTATCACTTCAACAGGAATTTTCTTTGCAGTAAGGATTTGGACTTCCTCACCGCCCCGGCCAAAAAGATAGGGGTCTCCTCCCTTGAGCCGGACAACCTGTTCTCCCCGGAGTGCCTCTTCAAGCAATATGCGGTTTATTTCTTCCTGAGGAACAGGATGGTTTCCCGAAGATTTTCCAACGTTGATAAGCCGGGCTTCCGGGGGAATGGTCCAAAGTATGGCTTCAGAAACCAGTCGGTCATAAACAACCACAGTGGCTTGCTGTAAGGTTTCTTTTCCCTTCAAAGTTAATAGTCCCGGATCTCCCGGCCCGGCGCCCACAAGCCAAACTTTACCCTTCATCGACGGCCGCCTTCCGGCGCGTCTCGCTGCGGAGTCCTGCCGGGATCCCGGCTTGCAGCTTGGATGAGCCGACGGGCTAATTCTTCCGCCAACTGAAGGGCGTGTCGCCGATCACCGGAAATTTCCTCCCGGGCGAAGGGTATTTCATCTATATTAGTAACATTGGCTAGGCCGATTCCTTCGGTTTCCAGGGGAGTATACATACCGGTAATAAAAATTTCATTTCCCGAGATTTTTGCATAGGCGGCAGCGGGGGATGAGCAGCCGCATCCCAGGGTTCTGATAAGAGCCCGTTCAGCTAGCGCCTCCTCTTCGGAAATCGGGTCACGTAAAAGCTCCAGGAAGGGGTAGTCTTCACCACGCCGGCCTTGAATCGCAAGGGTACCCTGGCCTGCGGCGGGGATCATTTCCTGTAGGGAAAAAAGACGTCCACCCTGACGGGTAATGCCTAACCGTTCCAGCCCTGCAGCCGCAAGGATCAGTGCCCCGTATTGACCACTGTCAAGTTTGGACAGGCGGGTGGGAACATTGCCCCGGATCGGGGCGCTATGCAGCTCGGGGGCAAGTGCCTGGAGTTGAATACGCCGCCGGAGACTGGAACAGCCGATGGGGAGAGCCTTTTCAAGGGCTGTAAAAATATCTTTTTCATCTTTGCCCTGGAAAAAATCCTGGGGTGGAATTAGCATATCCCAGGGATTACCCCGTTTTGGTATTGCCAGGATGGGCAGATCCTCTGGCTGGGTTTCCGCCATATCCTTAAGGCTGTGAACGCAGAGGTCCAGTTCCCCCGCAACTAGGGCCCGCTCTAAAGTACCGGTAAAAAGGGCCTTCCCAGTGAAGCCCAGGGGCAGGTCCGGGTTAAGATCCCCTTCGGATTTCATGGTAACCAACCGCAGGGATAGTTCAGGATGGGCCCGCATAATGGGGTCCATGATTAGGCGGGTTTGAGCTATGGCCAATACGCTTTCCCTGCTGCCTATACGAATTTCACGAATCAATGCGTTTGCTCCTCAAGTATTTCGGAGATCAGACGGTCCAGTTCCTCAACTATAGAAGCAGTATTCTTCGTTTTCTTGAGACGGTGGCGCTGTTCTTTGAGTAATTCCAGGGACTTCCCAAGATCAGGAGACCAGGCTTCATCAAGACGTTCTCGAAGCCGCGCTGCCAGACGGGGACAGGCTCCGGAGGTGGAAATACCTGCGATCAGATCTCCCCGCCGTACTAGAGCAGGGAAGAAAAAGGTACACAACTCCGGGTCATCCGCAATATTTACGGGTATCCCCGCATCTTTGGCGTCCTGGGCTATCCGGGCGTTCAGTTCCCGGTTATCGGTAGCGGAGATTACCAAGCTTGCCCCGGCTAAATCTTCCGGGCCGCCATAGGGGCGCTCTTTCAGGATGATGCGGGCCAGCCGGGAAAGGGAGTGGACTTCCTCTGAGGCCTTTGTTGTTAGGACAAGGACCTTTGCCCCAAAATCGCTTAGGGCCTGCATTTTTCGGGCTGCCACCGGACCGCCGCCCACCACCACACAATGCTGACCATTCAAGTCCACGAATAGGGGAAAAAAGGGCATGCTATACCTGAACCGGTTCTTCTGAAGCGGCGCCGTTCCGGATGATAAAACTTTTCAGTGCCGGGTCCGGGTCTTTTAAGGAGATGATAATGTAGCTTAAGGAGGGATCGAAGGCGAGACGTATATCCTCTTCCGAAGGCCGGGCGGGAGTAGCAGGGTGGCTGTGGAAGTTGCCCAGCAGGGTGTAGCCCTTTTTTCGTATATCCGCGATAGCCTTAAACTGTTCTTCCGGGGCCATGGAAAAATGTTCTGCGCTTTTGTCTGTATTGGTAAGGCAGTATACCGCCTTGACGGTTTTTTCGTTCCCTACAGTTTCGCCCGCAAAGAGACCGCAGGCTTCGTTGGGAAGCCCCTGGACCGCATGGGCTATCATGAGGTCAAAATGCTCCTTGGGCAGGATCAGCATCTTCCACCGCCGCCCATATAGTAGAGAAATTCAACAACAGCGCCTTCTTTCACCAGGGTGGTGTCAAAGTTGGCCCGCAAAATCATTTCATCGTTTAGCTGGACACTGACATATTCGGGCATTTCAACCTTGGCTTCTTCAAGCAGCTTGCTGACGCTGATTTCCCCGGAAACTTCAATTTTTTTTCCATTTGTTGTAACTGTCACCGCGGCTTCCTCCAGGGTTTTTATTACATGTTTACATCTTTTTTGCAAGCCCCTTGACATAAATCATCATACTATTTACCTATAATTAATATGAAAAGTTCTATAACTGGACTGATATGTCCCAAGTGTCACGCGCATTATGATCACCGGGAATTGCAGGGCCTTTGCCGGTGCGGTTCTCCCCTGCTGGTCGAATATGATCTGATCAGTGTGGGTAAAAAGGTAAACCCGGACAAACTTCGGCACCGTCCTGCCACGCTCTGGCGCTATGGAGAACTGTTGCCGGTTCTGGATGAAAGCAATATTGTGTCCCTGGGCGAAGGTTTTACGCCCCTTACCCTACTTCCAAAAATTACCGCTAAATATGATTTTGGCAATCTGCTTATGAAGGACGAAGGAGTGATCCCTACCGGGACCTTCAAAGCCCGGGGCGCAGCGGTAGGGGTGTCCAAGGCTAAAGAATTGGGTGTGACCCATGTAGCTATGCCGACTAACGGTAACGCCGGAGCCGCCTGGGCAGTATACGCCGCCAGGGCTGGTATTTCGGCCCACATCCTCATGCCCGAGGATGCGCCCCGGATCACCAGAAATGAAAGCATAGCCGCCGGGGCAGAAGTGTACCTTGTCCAGGGGCTTATCAGCGACTGCGGCAAAATTCTGGCCCGGTCCATCCCTGCCCACGGCTGGTATGATGTCAGTACCCTCAAGGAGCCTTACCGTATTGAAGGCAAAAAGACCATGGGTTATGAAATTGTTGAACAATTAGGCTGGCAGGTTCCGGACGTCATTGCCTACCCCACAGGTGGCGGTGTGGGGATTATCGGGATTTATAAGGCCTTAAAGGAGATGCAGGGATTGGGCTGGATCGGGGAGAAATTGCCCCGGCTGGTGGCGGTCCAGGCTTCCGGCTGCGCTCCCATTGTGGAGGCTTACCGTAAAAAGGCAAAAGAAAGTGAATTTTTCCCCAATTCAAAGACAATCGCCTTCGGCATTAACGTTCCAAAGGCGCTGGGGGATTTTTTGGTCCTGGAAGCCCTGTATGAAACCGGCGGCTGTGCGGTCGCGGTGGAGGATCGGGAAATACTGGAATCCCTTGCGGAACTGGCTTCGACGGAGGGCGCCTTTGTCTGTCCGGAAGGCGCGGCGGTTCTGGCGGCCTTGAAAAGACTAAGGGCCGAAAACTGGCTCAAGGCGGACGAAACGGCGGTTTTGCTGAATACCGGCGCGGGTATTAAATATCCCGATACCCTGCAATTTAAACTAAACTATTGCCCAGTGGATGGGACTATTTGATCTTATCGATACTTAATTTTTTTAGGCTGTTCTAAATTCGCTTGACAGGAAATTCTCGATACAATATGATATTAAATATCTATATTTAGTAGGATATAAAAGGAGGAAAAAATGAAAAGAGAAGGTTTTGGTAAAATAGTACCCTATGCATTAGTGGTTTCCCTGTTTTTTGCAGCGATAGGCGGGGTCAGTGCGGGCGGACAAAGCGCCTCCGCTGGTGGGACAGAACAGAAGGGCAGCGTTGAGTTGCTCAATGTTTCTTATGATCCCACCCGGGAGTTATACCGGGAGTATAACGATGCCTTTGCAAAGTATTACAAGGATAAGACCGGGGTTGAGGTAACCATCCGGCAGTCCCATGGCGGTTCCGGGGGACAGGCTCGGGGCGTTATTGAAGGTAACGAAGCGGATGTGGTTACCCTGGCATTGGCCTACGATGTGATGCAGATAGGCGATAAGGCCGGCATCATTGACTCAAACTGGCAGACGAGGCTCCCAAACAACAGTTCCCCCTATACCTCGACCATCGTGTTTCTGGTGCGGGCGGGAAATCCCAAAAATATTAAGGATTGGGATGATTTGGTAAAGAGCGGCGTTCAGATCATAACCCCGGACCCCAAGACTTCCGGCGGGGCCCAGTGGAATTACCTTGCGGCCTATGCCTTTGCCAAGGAAAAATACGGCAGCGATGCCCAGGCCAGGGAATTTGTGAAACAGCTTTACAATAATGTCCCGGTCCTGGATTCCGGTGCCCGGGGGGCCACCAATACCTTTGTACAGAGGGGCCTGGGGGATGTGCTCCTGGCTTGGGAAAATGAGGCCTTCCTTTCTATCAATGAGCTTGGGAAGGATCAGTTTGAGATTGTGGTTCCTTCCCTGAGTATCCTGGCGGAACCCACGGTTTCCTGGGTGGACGGAATTACCTCCAGGCACGGAACCCTTGAGGTGGCCAAGGAATACCTGAGCTACCTGTATTCCGATGAGGGCCAGAGGATAGCCGGGAGGAACTACTACCGTCCTTCAAACCCGCAGATAGCCCAGGAATTTGTGACCCAGTTCCCCAATTTGAAGCTGGTTCATATTGATGATTACTTCGGCGGCTGGAGAAAGGTTCACGATTACTATTTTTCTGACGGTGGGGAATTTGACACTATCATAGCGGAACTGAAGAAGAAATAGGGACGTAGTATGGGAATAAGGATATTCGGACCGAAAAAGAACAGGGCCAAGCTCCCGGGTTTTGGATTAACCCTGGGTTTGTCCATGCTCTATATGACCATCCTTATCTTTATTCCCTTGAGCGCCCTCATCTTGTATTCCGCTAAGCTGCCGATTAAGGAATTCTGGGCCCTCATCTCGGATGAACGGGTTGTTACGGCTTTTAAAATTTCATTTTCATCAACTTTCTATGCGGCGGTTTTTAATTTTTTCTTCGGCCTCATCCTGGCCTGGGTTTTGACCAGGTATAATTTTTTTGGCAAGCGGGTTCTGGATGCCCTGATCGATCTGCCCTTTGCCATACCAACCGCAGTGGCAGGTATTTCCCTGGCCACCCTGTTTTCCAAAAACGGAATCCTGGGGGTCTTTCTGCATAAGTTCGGCATAGAGATTGCCTATTCAAAAGCAGGGATAGTAATAGCCTTGATCTTTATCGGGCTACCCTTTGTGGTACGGACCGTGCAGCCGGTTATCCAGGAACTGGACAAGGAGCTGGAAGAAGCCGCCAGCAGCCTGGGGGCGAATTTCTACCAGATTTTTTTTAGGGTACTTTTTCCCGCTATTTTTCCCGCCCTGCTTACGGGCTTTGCCCTGGCCTTTGCCCGGGGCCTGGGAGAGTACGGTTCCATCATATTCATTTCCAGCAACATGCCCTACGAAACGGAAATCGTACCATTGTTGATAGTAAAGAAACTGTTACAGTTTGATTACCGGGGCGCCAGCGCCATCGGTGTAACCATGCTTGTTTGCGCCTTTGTACTTTTGCTTTTAATCAACCTTCTGCAGAGTTTTGCCCGGAGGAGGAAAATTAATTGAGCGCCTATCATCGGCTCAACAAGGAGCCCCGCTGGATTAAACCGGTTTTAATAGCTATTTCCCTGATTTTTATGGCGGTATTTATTTTTATACCCCTCATAACCATCTTCTCCCAGGCCTTTGACTCCGGGGTGGGCGCCTATTTTAAGGCTCTGGGCAACAAGGATATTTTTGCCGCCATACGGCTCACCCTGGTTACCGCCTTGGTCTGCGTTCCCCTCAATACATTCTTTGGCATTTTGCTTGCCTGGGCTATCACTAAATTTGATTTCAGGGGTAAAAATATTCTTATTACCCTTATTGAAGTACCCTTTGCCATTTCTCCGGTTATTGCGGGGCTGCTTTTTATTTTTCTCTTTGGTTCCTTTGGCTGGTTCGGACACTGGCTTATGGCCCATCATGTAAAAATTGTTTTCGCTGTTCCGGGTATTTTTATTGCCACCGCCTTTGTCACCTTCCCCTTTGTGGCCCGGGAACTGATTCCCCTGATGCAGGAGATGGGCAAGGATGATGAGGAGGCGGCCATGACCTTGGGTGCAAACGGCCTGCAAACCTTTTTCAGGATTACCCTGCCCAATATTAAGTGGGGGCTCCTGTACGGGGTGGTCCTGACCAACGCCCGGGCCATGGGTGAATTCGGCGCAGTGGCGGTGGTCTCCGGGCTTATCCGGGGGGTAACTACCACCATGCCGCTATACATTGATATCCTCTACGGAGAGTATCTGTTCCGGGCGGCCTTCGCGGTGGCCTCCCTCTTAACCCTCCTTGCCCTGGTAACACTTATTGCCAAAACTATCATTGAACATTTTATTGCGGAGCAGCGGAAATCCGCTGAAGTTTAAGGAAGCGCCTTATGAGTATAGAAATCGCGGGGATACATAAAAAATTCGGGGACTTTACTGCTCTGGAAAACGTCAACCTTTCTATTCCCACCGGGGAGATTACCGCCCTTCTGGGGCCCTCGGGCTCGGGGAAGACAACGTTACTGCGGATCATCGCCGGGCTTGAAACTCCCGATGCGGGAACCATCAGTCTATTCGGCGAGGATTCCACCAACAAGCAGACCAAGGATCGGAAGGTGGGCTTCGTCTTTCAGCACTACGCCCTGTTTAAACACATGAGCGTTTTTGAGAATATTGCCTTCGGTCTGCGGATTCGCCCCCGGAAGCTGCGGCCCTCTAAGGCGGAGATTCGCGATAAGGTCTTTAAGCTGCTTTCCCTGGTTCAACTGGAGTCCCTGGCGAACAGGCTGCCTTCCGAGTTAAGCGGCGGCCAGAAACAGCGGGTTGCCCTGGCCCGGGCCTTGGCCATTGAGCCCCGGGTACTGCTTTTGGACGAACCCTTCGGCGCCCTGGACGCCAAGGTGCGGCAGGAACTGCGGCGCTGGCTCCGGTTCCTCCACGACGAAATCCACATTACCAGCGTGTTTGTGACCCATGACCAGGAAGAGGCTTTGGAGGTTTCGGATAATATTGTTATTCTGAATAAGGGAAAGGTTGAACAGGTCGGGTCCCCTGAAGACGTGTATGATCATCCGGCGAATCCCTTTGTATATGGATTCCTGGGTAATGTAAATCTCTTTCACGCCCGGCTGGACAAGGGGGTTCTTAACCTGGAACACCGGGAAGACGATCCCCAGGATGCGGATGTTTCATTCTTTGTCCGGCCTCAGGATGTTGCCATCAGCCTTACGAACGGGGATGGGCGGGGCATTGAAGCGCAAATTCTTACCCATAGAATTCTGGGGGGCAGGGTACGGGTGAACCTAAAAACTCTGGTGGGGGATAAAGAAATCGAAGCAGATATTGAAAAGAAACAGTGGAACCTTATAAAAGAAGAAAACAGGGATAGGGTGTATATCATTTTTTCCGGGGCTAAAATATACTCAAAGGATGAAGTTTGGAGCGACTATGCCATCTAACCGGATACTGGCCTCTATATTGGATAAGATCAGTGGCCCCATGGCCCTTGCGTTCAGCCATCAGGCGGAGGACGCCGCTGTATTGCACCTGGTATTACAGTCCTTTCCGGAATTCGCTTCCGGGGGCTTAGAAGGATCGGGCCGGACTCTGGAAGTTTTTACCCTGGACACAGAAAAACTATTCCCCGAGACCCTCGCGTACCACGAAGAGGTGGAACGGTTTTTTAAAGTTCCCATTAAAAAGTACCGCCCCGATGGGGGTGAAGTCAAAAAACTGGAAGAAGAGCTTGGTGATGAATGGGGCATGCGGGGGAGCCTGGAAAAACGGCACCTCTGCTGCAAGGTAAGAAAGGTGGATGTCCTGGGCAAAGTCCTGGCGGGCAAGAGTGCCTGGATCACGGGCCTTCGGGCTGCCCAGTCGGTTACCCGGACGGGCCTTCAGGTTTTAGAATACGATGAACAGAACGGGCTTATCAAAATAAACCCCCTGGCCGCCTGGAGCGACGATGACCTGGCTGCCTATATTAAAGAACATCAGATACCTCTTAACCCCCTGTATAGTGAGGGTTTTAAAAGTATAGGCTGCGCTCCCTGCACCCGGGCGGTGAAGGAAGGGGAGGATATACGGGCCGGCAGATGGTGGTGGGAAAACCCGGACCACAAGGAATGCGGCTTGCATAATAGAAGGAAAACAGGGTGAGTGAAGAAACCGGATTGACAAAACTGGACAGGCTGGAATCCCAAAGTATTTTTATTATCCGGGAAGCCTATAAATCATTCAAGAACATCGGTATGCTCTGGTCCATTGGCAAGGATAGTACGGTGCTGTTATGGCTCGCCAAAAAAGCCTTCTTCGGCCATATCCCCTTTGAACTGATCCACATCGATACTAATTATAAGATCCCCGAAATGATAGCCTACCGGGACCGGTTGGCAAAGGAACTGAAGCTGCGGCTTGTGGTGGGGCAGAACAAAAAAGCCCTGGCGGAAAAGCGGACCTTTGTGGATGGCCTGGACCGGATATCCTGTTGCAAGGAACTCAAAACCATACCCCTCAGGCAAACCCTGGACGGCGTTGGCGCCCGGCGGGTCTACGATCCTAACCGGGATGTATGGGAAGAGTTTGAGACCGCCGAACCCTACAACGCGGTGATCGTGGGGGTACGGAGTGATGAAGAGGGGAGCCGTTCCAAGGAGCGGGTTTTTTCCGCCAGGGACGAAAAGAGCGAGTGGGACGCCAGTGCCCAGCCTCCTGAATTGTGGAATCTTTACAAAACCGAGTTCGCCCCCAAGACCCATGTGAGGGTCCACCCCCTGCTGGACTGGACCGAGCTTAATATTTGGGAATACATTGAGCGGGAAAAGATACCCACCATTTCTATTTATTATAACCAGGGTGAAGGCAAACGCTACCGTTCCCTGGGCTGTTACCCCTGCACCAGCCCGGTGGATTCCGATGCCCGGAACCCCGGGGAAATTATTGAGGAACTTATCAGTGGCAAATTCCGTAATATCGCTGAACGGTCCGGCCGGGCCCAGGATATAGACGGGGGCGGTACCCTGGAAACCCTGCGGAAAGAGGGGTATATGTGATGGCTATAACAACGACGGTGGAAGCTGCCAACCGGGAGCGGATGGACATCGTTATTACCGGTCATGTGGACCACGGCAAGAGCACCCTGGTAGGCCGGCTTCTGGCGGATACCCAGTCCCTGCCGGAGGGTAAATTACAAGCCGTGAAAGATTCCTGTAAAAAAAACGGCCGGGTTTTTGAATACGCCTTTCTCCTGGACGCCCTGGAGGATGAACAGAAACAGGGCATTACCATCGACAGCGCCCGTATATTTTTTAAGAGCAAGGTCCGGGAGTATATTATCATCGACGCTCCGGGGCATATCGAATTTTTGCGGAACATGCTGAGCGGTGCGTCCCGGGCAGTGGCGGCGGTGCTGGTAATCGACGCCGTTGAAGGGGTGGCGGAAAATTCCAAACGTCACGGCCTCCTCCTCTCCCTCCTGGGGATATCCCAGGTCCTGGTAGTGGTGAATAAGCTCGACGCCTTGAACTATGATCGGCAGGTATTTGAGGATATTAAAAAAGAATATGTGGCCTACCTGGAAACCCTTAAGGTAAAGCCCCTGGCCTTTGTGCCGGTGAGCGCACGGGAGGGCAAGAACATTACCGAAGCTGCGTCGGAGATGCCCTGGTATACTGGAAAAACGGTTCTGGAGATCCTCGATAGTTTTCGTAATCTCCCCTCCAACGAGGATTCCTTTTTTGCCATGCCGGTTCAGGATGTATACCGGTTCAGCAATGACAATGATGAACGGCGGATCTACGCCGGCACCATTGTAAGTGGGGAAATCAGCGTGGGGGAGTCCGTAACCTTTCTGCCTTCCCGCAAGGAAGCGCATATTAAAAACATTGAGGTTTGGAACGCGCCTTCTAAGACCAGGGCCATTACCGCTGAAGCATCAGGCTTTACCCTGGAAGAGGAAATCTACGTGAAGCGGGGGGAGGTGATGGTCAAATCCGCCGAGAAAGCCCCGGTGCAGACCGCCGAACGGATTCGGGCCAATGTAATTTGGCTTGGCGTCCGGCCCTTTAGTTTCAATAAGTCCTATCTGTTAAAATTGGGAAGCGCCCGGGCGGAAGTCCGGCTTGAAAAGATAGAAAGTTTCCTTGGCGAAGGCGAGCGGGAAGAGTACAGCGAACTCCGCCGTAACGACTGCGGCAGCGTGATCCTGAGCCTTTCCCGTCCCATGGCGGTTTCCGCTTTTTTTGACAACCCCGTTTTGGGGCGCTTTGTTATCGTGGACGGCTATGACGCCGCCGGCGGGGGCATAGTGCTGGAAAACCTGGATGCCAAAAAGACCTGGCAGAGCTTGAACAGCTTTGAGGGGGTCAACACCGGCGGGGGGTTTGAGGAAGAGCTTTTTGCGCTGCTGAAGAAGTATTTTCCCCATAGGTTCGAATGATGCTGTTGAATTTGACCTTTATCGGTTGGAACAGGGAATCCGGATTAATGAAGCGGGAAAATTGAAATATACCGCGGGGAAGCGGTTTGAAAATAGTTTTGTTGGATATTATTGGGATTGAAACGGAAATAGCGGTGTTTTAGCCGTGAACCCTAGTAATAACCTATAAATAATAATATACTGAGTGAAAATTGGAGATCAAAACCATGGGTAATCAGAAAGGAAAACACATTGCCATTTACGGCAAAGGCGGTATCGGGAAATCGACCACTACCTCCAATATCAGCGCCTCCCTGGCCGAGGCGGGATTTAAGGTAATACAGATAGGCTGTGACCCGAAAAGCGATTCCACTAATGTCCTACGGGGGAATGAATATCTGCCCACCGTGCTGGACAGTATGCGGGATGGCGGAAAGGTCCACCTGGATGATATTTCCAGGGCCGGATTTGGAGGGGTGCTGTGCATCGAATCCGGCGGGCCGGTGCCGGGTGTTGGCTGCGCGGGTCGGGGGATCAATGCCGCAGTAACTTTGCTGCAGGAACTGCATCTTTTTGACGAATTCAAGCCTGATTATGTGCTCTACGATGTGCTGGGGGACGTGGTATGCGGAGGCTTTGCCGTACCCATCCGGGACGGGATCACCGACCGGGCCTATGTGGTCAGTTCCTCGGATTTTATGGCCATCTATGCTGCAAATAATCTTTTTAAGGCCATCAGCAAATATGCCCCTTCAGGGGGAGCAAAGCTGGGGGGCATCATCGGCAATGGCCTTTCGGCGGGATATTCCCAAAGCATCATCGACGATTTTGCCCAAAAGACCGGTACAAAAGTGACGGGCTATATTCCCCGGTCTCTGGTTGTTTCCCAGAGCGAGCTCTACGGAAAAACGGTAATTGAGGCAAGTCCTGAATCGGAACATGCAAAACTGTACCGCGCTCTGGCAAAGACTGTAGCGGAAAATGAGGATTTGATGGTACCCAACCCCTTGGCGACCACAGAGCTGCGTTCCTGGGCAAAGGACTGGGGCGACAAGGTCTTTAAACTAGAGGAAGGGATAGTTGTAGGCAGCAGGGAAGCAATTTAAGAAAAACCAATGGCATTACTTGAAAGCAGAAAAGCGCTGACTAGAGAGAAACGAAACGGCGCGATCAGTCATTATCACGGGACCCTGGCGTCCATCTTGGAAGATAGTTCGGGGAAAGAACTTCAGTCCCGGGTCCGTACCTTAACCCAGAGCTCCCCGGGTGAAATAATATACGCCCTGCAGGCGGTAAGCGGCATTCATGATGCGGTGGTGATTATCCATGGCGCTTTGGGATGCGCCGCATCGGGGGTATGGTTTAATTCGGGCGAAAATCGCTCCTGGTATACCACCAACCTGAATGAAAGCGATACTATTCTTGGGGGTGACGAAAAACTGCGGGCTGCTATTCTGCGGGCTTATAATGAAAATCATCCTGAAGCAATTTTTATCATCGGAACCCCCATCATAGCAATCAATAATGATGATGTGGATTCGGTGGTCATTGAGCTGAGCGACGAACTTGGATGTAAAATTATTTATATAGATGTAAACGGCTTTAAAACAAAAAATGCCCTTTCCGGGTATGATGTGATTTTTCATGGGTTCCTGAAACATCTGGTGGAACCAAAGCAAAATCCGGTCAAGCCCTTTCTCAATCTTTTTACTGTATCGGAAAGTCCTGATAACGTGGCCGCAATCGTAGAACTGCTTCAGGTTCTTGATATTCCCTGCAACATTGTACCCCGGTTTTCCGGCCTTAATGGGATACGCCGTGCTTCCGGGGCCCTTTGCAGTGTTTCTCTGGACGATGCGGAAAATGAATATATAATGACCGGGCTTGAAGAACAGTATGGGGTTCCTGTGGTAAAAACAAATCCGCCTATAGGCACCGCAGGGGTTTATGATTTTATTAAAAAAATTGCCGCCCACTTTGACCGGAATGCACAGGCGGAGACGCTGATAAAAGACGAGGAACAGAAGATCAGCGGCCGACGCAGTAAGAAACCATTCGCAGGTAAAAAGATTCTACTGGAGGCGGATTTGCACCGAGTCGTGAGTTTTTCCTCATTGATTGAAGAATTGGGGGGAGAAATATCCGGCATTGTAATCCCTCATTTGGATATTCAGAATGCGGGTAAATTAAAAGACCTTTCGATACTGCCCAGAACCGTACCTTTTATAGTGGCCCAGGGGCAGCAGTTTGAAATTGCCAATGTTCTGAATAGATATCCGGCGGATTTTTATATAGGGCGATCCGAAACTGCGGCTGCGGCAGCCCGGTTTGGCGCAATTCCTCTTCCCCTTGATGGGATTACCTATTATGGGTATCGGGGGATCGGCGAAGTGGTAAAGCGGGCTTTGAAGCTGGGGACGAATAATAACTATGTTTCTTTGCTGGGCCAGAAATTGGGGGCACCCTATTCTGAATCATGGCTCAAGCGAAGCGGAAACTGGTATGTCAAATTTGAGGTAAAGTAGCCATGCATGAAGTACTGAAGAATTCCCGTCATGGGTGCGATCTGCACGGCGCCCTGCAAACCCTGGAAGAACTTTCCGGCGTAGCGGCGGTGGTACATGCCAACGCCGGCTGTGTGTATCAGCATTATTTGGCGGACCGGGCTGGCCATCTGGCTGGCGGGAGTGTTTATGGGCCGGAGATACCCTCTACTGAGGTTATTGAAAAGCAAATCGTTTTCGGCGGGGCATCCCGTCTGCGGGAAGAACTCAAAAATGCGGCTAAGGTAATTGACGGATCATTGTATATCATCCTGGGAAGCTGTGAAGCTGCCATGGTGGGGGATGATCTGGCGGCCATGACCAAGGAAGCTACCGATATTGCTCTGCCGGTTATTTTTTATTTTTCCGCAGGATTTAAGGGAGGCAGCCACTGGGGTTATGCTAATATTATGCGCGTCATTATACAGCAGCTGCCCTCGGTGAGAAAATTTAGCTCGGAAAAAATACCTGGTTTGGTTAATGTCTTAGGTATACTGCCTAAGGCGGATATCTTTTATAAAGGGGATATCCGGGAGATAAAACGACTCCTGGAAACTGCGGGATTGACGGCCAACACTTTTTTTGGGCCCCGGGACGGCGTAGCAGAACTGGAACGGAGCGCCCTGGCGGAGCATAGCCTGGTGTTTTCCCATTGGGGGCTTGCCGCTGCAGAACAGTTGAAAGAACAATACGGCATTCCCTATACGTTTTTTGAAAGTCTGCCCTTGGGAATCGAAGGAACAGCGGCATTTTATAAACAGCTTTCATCGGTGATTAAAATTGACGAGACGAGAACCACTGCTTTTCTGGGACAGGAAGAAGAACAATACCGCTATTACCTAAAATCCCTGACCGATGTCTATTTTGGAGAAACCCTGCAGAAAAACACAGCCCTGGTGGGGGACATCAGTACCGTAAAACGAATAAGCCCCTTTTTGGAACATTCCCTGGGCACGGTGATTCATACAGCAGTACTAACCGATGTATATACCCACGGTAAGGAAGAAGCCCGGCCTCCGGTTCCTGAGGGATTGGCCGGAGAAGTTTTTAAGACCGATGACAGCGCGGAAATTGATCAGATCCTGAGTGATGCGGATGTGGAGATGGTCCTGGGAAGTGCTCTGGAAGAGGATGCTGCGAAGCGCCTCAAAATTCCCCACCTTACCATTTCGACCCCTAATGGAAACCAGGTTCTGCTCCACAAGACCTACGCGGGGATCACGGGCGCGTATTTTCTTCTGGAAGACTATGCAAGCGCAGTCTTGCGGAACAATGCAGAACAGCGGGAGGAAAAACGGCGTTTTTTAAAAAGCCTGGACGTTTTCCAAGAGCCTTTATCTTAATAGCCGTTTTCGCCCCTGTTTAAGAAATACTAACTTCTGCTTCTTTCTCGTTATGATAGTCTTTCAGGCTGCACACCGCCTGTTCGTAATCGATCAGTGTAGTGATGCTGGGATGCTCACCACAGACCTGGCAATCATGATTTGGGGCAAGCTTGATCTTGCGAAACTCCATGGTCATAGCGTTGTAGGTTAAAAGGTAGCCGTTAAGAAGGCCCTCCATGCCCATGAGATACTTCAACGCTTCTGTGGCCTGGAGGGTTCCGATGACCCCGCCCATGACGCCGATGACCCCCGCTTCACGGCAGGTGGGTACCGCATCAGCCGGGGGCGGCTCTTTGAACACACAGCGGTAGCAGGGGCCTTTGCCGGGGATGTAGGTCATAAGCTGGCCCTGGAAGCGTATGATCCCCGCATGGGAGAAGGGTTTGCCCTGCATGACGCAGGCGTCGTTGATCAGGAACTTTATCGGGAAGTTGTCGGTCCCGTCGATGATAAAATCGTAGTCCCGGTCTTTGATAATGTCGACAATATTGGTGGAGTTGATCCATTCCCGGTAGGTCACCACTTCTACGTCGGGGTTCATGGCGTTCATGGTTTCCTTCGCAGAGATGACCTTGTGTTTCCCCACATCCGGGGTTGAATGGATGATCTGCCGCTGAAGGTTGGAAAGATCCACCGAGTCGGCATCGGCGATGCCAATGGTTCCCACCCCGGCTGCGGCCAGGTACATTGCGGCGGGCGCCCCCAGGCCGCCGGCACCGATGATCAGGACCTTGCCTCCCATGATCTTTTTTTGTCCCTTGACGCCGACTTCCTTTAAAATGATGTGGCGGGAATACCGCTCCAGTTGTTCATCTGAAAAAGCCATGATTGCTCCTTTAAGAGGACAGCCCGCCCTTGACTACGGTGAGAAGCCAGGTTCCGTCCTCAGTTTTAGTAACATTGGTTACCTTATGTCCTTCGTCCTTGAGGCTTCGGGGTACGTTTTGAATGGGTTCTCCGTCGTTGAGCCGGACTTCCAGTACCTGGCCGTCCTCCAGCTCTTCCAGTGCTACCTTGGTTTTAACAAAGGTCACTGGGCATACCACGGTAGTGATGTCTACCCGGGCGTCAATTTGCAGGGCATCGCTCATTGTACTGCCTCCTCAACTTCTTTTTTTAAGCCCCCAGATCCCACCCGGATAAGGGTTCGGCCCAGACGTTCCCCGCCTTTGCCGTTGTTCTGGTAGAATTTGACCGTGGCGTCCACGGCTTTAAAGACCTTTTCCTTGTCAAAAAGCAGGGGCAGGAGGTGGAGGCCCTCTTTTATTTCATTGCCGAACATTCCTCCGAATGAGAGGAAGTAGCCGTTTTTTCCCTGCCATGCGCTGGAGGGGCAGCTCTTAACGCATTTACCGCAGTAGACACAGGCGGACTCAGTAAAGCTGAGCTCCGATTTATCCTTATCAACCTTTACCGCATTTACCGGGCATACCGCTTCGCAGACCCCGCAGTAGGTACAATCCTGCTTGTTCCATTCAGGGGAGATGCCCCCCTTGATACCCAGATCGTTTTCCTCCGCCTTGAGGCAGTTGTTCTTACAGCCCGTGATGCCTATTTTGAACTTGTGGGGCAGCTCCCGGCCAAAATACCGGGTGTCCAATTCTTCCGCCAGGGCGCTGGTTTCAATGGCGCCGGAAGGGCAGATTGTCGAGCCCTGGCAGGCGGTGACGGTCCGCACCCGGGGCCCGCAGACGCCGATGCTGACCCCTGCAGAGGAAAGTTCCTTCTTCACCTCCTCAATATCCTTGAGGGAGATGAAGGGAATCTCCACCCCCTGGCGGCTGGTCAGGTGAATATAGCCTTTGCCGTATTTTTTTGCGACCTCGCTGATCTTTTGCAGATGCTCCGCTTTGAGCTGGCCACCTATTACTTTTAGACGCATGGAAAACTGATCCGTCTGGATTTGCCGCATGAAACCACCCTTCTTTAGGGTGGCGTAATCAACTTCCGCCATTGTTGCCTCCTACTTTTCTATAAAGCATATGGGTTTTCTATGTTATCGATTCTGTGAGTTTTTAACAAGACCCATTGACCGCCGTCGGCGCCAAACATAGCTAGTATTTCCGGGTACCTTGTTTCCCGAGTTTTTTTCCATCCGCAGACCGGTAGGGGTTGCGGCGGTTACGCAGGTAGCTCTGATAGGCAGCGCTGCTTTCATAGTACCCGTCCAATCCTTTGAAGGATGATGACTCGTCACAACGGTAGAGTTCCAGCAGGGTGGGAAACAGGGGGGATTCCAGGATTTCCTGGGTACGGATCAAGGGAAGCCGTGGAAGAGCCGCAGGGAGCATATGGTTCTTTACCAGATAATAAATATCTTCAATAAGGGAAGATTTGAATTCCATGCGTTCCAGAAATTTTCGTGCTGCTTGGGCGCCTAGTTCGGCATGGCCGTTGAAACGGCGGCTTCCGGAAGATGCCGACAGGGGTTTACCCACATCGTGGAGCAGGAGCCCCAGGGAAAGCCGAAAATCGTAGGCGGCCCGGTTATGTGTTGTGGTTTTCCGGTATCGTAAGGTTTCCAGGGTGTGTTTCCAAACGTTGCCCTCGGGGTGGAATTCCTTAGAGTGATCCACATCGTCCAGTAGATCTAGTTCCGGCCAGAATTCGCGGATGAACCCGGCGGCTTTTAGGAGTTCCAGCCCTCTGCCGGGGTTGGGGGATACCAGGATGCCCATCAGGAGGAGCCGCTGGGCTTCGGATTTTGGGGGGAGTCCCGGAGAAAGGGTATCCAGGGACCGCAGGATTTCTTTAAGCGGCTGGGTGTTGCGCCCGATGATGGAATCGCCGGGTTCATCGTAGCGGGCCAGGATAAGGGCTGCATCCATGAGCGCCTGGAAATGGTCCGCCCTGGGGTTGAGGCCGGATTGCCAGGATAGGTACTCACTGGTCGGTAGGGCGAATTCTTTCTGATTACCGGGATCGAGGCGTAGGGGATCTTTTTTGCTGCCAGGAATTTTCCGGGGGTCTCCGGTAAAACGAAGCGCCCGGATCAGGGGGTACATATCAAGGGGGTCCCGGAAACGTTTGGTGTTCCAGTTCTGGTAGAAAGACAACAGGGTATAGGAAGGGGAACTTGGATTTGAATTATGGAAAAAGTCCTCGGGATCAATACAGCGAAAATAGTAACTATGCTCACCAGCATCTACTGCCCCATCGGCAATATCCGTGCCTGGAAAGCGGAGACCCTCCAGGAGCCGGGCCAGGGCGGGAATGTCGGCATTGGTATCTACCCGGGTAAAGGGCAGGGGGGTAAACCCCATGTAGCAATCCAGGGCGCTGAACCCGCAGAGGCTCACCGAATGACCGGCGGAAACAAGGGGCCCGAAGATCGCTGAATGGTCCATGAGTCAGTTTAGCACATTAGCTACCGTTGTAAAACCGGCTGTTATTTCCCGAATGAGTATAAGATTATACCAGCCCGATTATTTTTTTCTTTTAGGCTTTTCTGGCAGGGCCTGGGGTCCTAAGGCTTCCAGAAGCCCATCAAGCCGGTACCCGGATTTTGCCTCCGCTGTGGCGATTGCCTCGGTGATTGCTCCAATCTTTGCAACCCGGTTAAGCCAGTCATCGCCGGTTAAAGCCGACGCTGGAAGCTTCGCGGTGTCCTTCACTTTAGATGCGGTCTTTTTCGGCGGACGAGGGACCCCTTCCAGGGCGGCGGCGCTATCCAGTGCTATGAACAGGGGTGCGTAGAAAAGCGCTTCCTCAAAGGCTTCCTTGTTGAACCATACTACGTCCTCGAAAAGGTTCACCCCCAGAAGTTTGCGGAAGTCTTCGGCGTGATAATTTTTCAGGATTAGTGTTTCTGCGGGAGACAGGGACTGGGCGGCGGCCTTTGGGGTCGGTGTCTCAATGACCGGGCTGGTTCGGGCAAGTACAGCCTTCATGATTTCCGTAACCCGTCCAGCTTCATCCCCAGCTATGCCGAGGCCGGTAAAACATTCCCGCAGTTTCCGGTCCAGGCTCCAGTGTTCGGCCAGCGCTCTGGCCTCCGCCCCGGAAGCGCCGGCACCGAGTATATCCCGCAACAAGGTGAGTGCCCCATAGGCGGTAGCGTAAATAGCGATACTCGGCTTGGCAATAATTTTGGCGCCCTGTTCCTGCAGAAAGCGGTCCGCAGGTTTAGCGCCTTTTTTCCCTGCGGCGTGTCCATAGTCTATCAGCGCTATCAGGCGCTCAAAATAGGCGGTGAGTCCCTTCCGGATTTGTTCATGCGGGACCCGGGGGTATGACCACTGGACGGTGAAGGGATCGTACTGGCCTTCGGCACCGTCCAGGAATTTCTCTGCGGCGGCGATAAAGTTCAAGGCAGGGGTCTTCAGGGCCGCGAAAAGTTCCTCTGCGGACCCAGCGCCGTTTCCGGCTGGAGCAGACGCTGATTGAGCCACTGTAGCTTGGGTCAGTTTTTCTGCGGACCGGGCATCGTCTCTGATCGGTACAGATATTGATTTATCTGTCGTAGCCTGGGTCGTCTTTTTTGCAGACTTAGCCCCAGAGGCTTTACCCGACGCCGCGCTTTGCGCAGGACCTTTGGTAATAATACTGAGCAGGTTATCGATAATGTCCTGCTTAAAGAGTTCCGTAAATCGGTAGTAAAGCTCTCCCAGGTAAGTATCCTGAATCGCGGCTTGAACATCCTTGACGCCCCGGCCGTTAAGTTCCGCGTGCAGCCGGGCAAAGCGGCCCCTGCTATCGTCCTCTACCTCTTGAATATCGATAAAGACCTGGGCCTCGTAACCCCGCAGAGAAACGAAGAGGCCCCGTTCGGCAATTTCCTTGGAGGAACGGATATACCAGAGATCCTGCCGCTGTTCCTTGAGCAGGGCGAAGAATTTGTCCGTCCCGTGGAACCCCAGAGCCTGGGAGAGGCTGTCCTGACGGGAACTGCCGTCTTTCTGGGGGATAGCCACTGCGCCCCGGTGGATCCAGCCTGAGGCTTCGGAGTAGGCGTTGTTGTAGAGTACCAGGCTCCGGTCATCCCCGGCGCGGTTCGAGTAGGCAAAAACGTTTTCGTTTACCGATTTCTGGGGGGTGAAGAGATCGTAGAGACAAAAATCGACGCTGCCGGAATAGATGTGCCGCTTTTTCATCAGGGGGAAAATTTCGTGTTCGTGGCGGTCTACCAGATGGCGGTCCGGCTGTTCGTCCCGGTAGGCCCGGCGGTATTCCATGCCGTACTTTTCCTCGTAGCCCTCAACTTGGCCGTGGCCGAACATGGGGAGCCCCGGCATGGTTACTAAAAGTGTGGCAATGCCGAAGTACTTGTCCCCCTTGCCGAACTGGGCAACCGCCGTGTCCTCGTCAGGGTTGTTCATAAAGTTGACGAAGCGTTTGAGTATTTCCGGGTCAAATTCCAGGGTGTTCTTGATGGTGGCCCGGTATTTGGCGTTTTCTTCGTTTTTGAGCATGTTCATGAAGGCTGAATTGTACACCCGGTGCATACCCAAGGTACGTACAAAGTAGCTCTCCATCATCCAGAACGCCTCTGCCAGAAGCAGGGTGTGGGGCGCCTCTGCGGCGCAGCGGTCCACTACTTCCCGCCAGAATTCGTTGGGAATGCGGCGGTTGAATTCCGCAGAATCGATGGCGTGTTCAGAACGGCTGGCAATGTCCCCGCCGTGGCCCGGCTCGGGGTACCAAAGCCGCTGTATGTGCCGCTTGGCCAGGGTCATGGCCGCGTCGAAACGCACGATGGAGAATTGCTGGCAGACTCCGATGATGGTACGGATCACCGCTTCCCGCGCTTCGGGGTTCAGAAAGTCTATCTGTGCGGTATCGTTCCAGGGCATGGAGGTGCCGTCATTGCCGTGGTAGATGTAGCGCACATCCCCGGTATGGTGATCGATACGCTTAAAAACTACCGCAGCATCACTGCGGTTGTAGTAATGGTCTTCAATCTGAACAGTAATCCCGTCCCGGTTAGAAAGATTGCCGCCGTTAAAGGTATAGGTCGGGAAGGGGGGATAGCTCAGTTGCAGGAAACGGTCCGGGTGTTCCATGACCCACCGGGAGTCGATGCCCGTGTGGTTGGGGACCATGTCCGAACCAAGCCGTATGCCCCGCTTGAAACAGCGTTCCCGGAGATTGGTCAGAGCCCCCCAGCCCCCCAGTTCCCCGGCTATGTCGTAGTCGTGGAGACTGTAGGCGCTGGCTGCAGCTTCGGGGTTGCCGGTCCACTGCTTGATGGTTTTGGAGGCATTGCTCCGTTCCCAGAGGCCGATGAGCCAAAGCCCGGTAAAACCACGGCGGGCCAGTTCGTCCAGTTCTTCATCGGGGATTTGGTCCAGCCGTTCTATGGGGTGGGCGTATTTTTTTGAAAGCTGGAAGAGCCAGACCAGGGTGCTTTTTGCCATAAGTACCGTCCGGGGCATCCATTCCTGGTCCGGGCTGAAGCGCTCGTACTCATCCAGGCCATCGTAGGTATAGACCTGGGTTGGGCCGGGGCCGAAAAATGAGGGCTTTTCTTCTTCTTTAATAACATCCAGGCCCAGAAGAAGCCGGGCTATAAATTTGCTTAACAGGAGCCCCCAGCGGCTTCGCATATAATCAAGCTGGCCGCTCAGGGTATCAGAGGCCAGGGCCGGCGCCCGGAGCAGGTCCCAGAGGTTCATGCCGTCCGGGCCAAAGGGGGGCAGTTCCGCCAAATAGGTCCGCAGTTCTGAAATCGCTTCATTATAAACAGTTGCGGTTTCCAGGTCCTTATCATCAAAGAGGAAGACAAAGGGTTTAAAGGCGGGGTTGAGGTTTGCCAGGGCCAGGAGCATTAGTTCTTCCAGAGCCAGGGATTTGCAGCTTTCTCCCTCGTCGGAACTCTCAAGGTATTCGGTTACCGTCTGTTCCTGAGTATAGACTTTCTGGGGCGGGAATTGGGCGCCGAAGGATTCCAGAAGCTGGGCGGTTTTGTCCTCTCCCAGGGAATTGTTCAGCCGTTCCAGGGCGGTTTCAAAGATATCCCGCTGGATCTCCTGACGGTAGAGGGCCACCATGTAATGCAGTATTTCGTCGATAAGCCCCATGGCATTAAGCTGGCTTGCTTTGATAATGCTTTCAGGGTGGGCAGCGCCATCAACTTTGGCGTTGAATTGGTTGGTAAGTTTCCGGACCTGCTGAAAATCTGCAAGGACAACATTCCCCCGCAGGGAGAAGAGCGCTGTTTCCAGCCCATGCTCAAGCCGGACATCCTGGCGTATATGAAATTCCATGGTGGCTCGGCGTTTGTCCGCCCAGCCTTCAGTCGCAGATTGCAACGCCGACTTCAATCGGAGAGTTCCCTGCGCTGCCGGAAATTGTATGGCAAATTTTTTCACTGTTTATTTCCCCTATCTGCTCTTTTTTTTCGGCGTAACTGCGGCCAACTCCTGTATTGATTTGATAAGAGCCTCGTCTTTCCGTATCTCCTTAATGGCCGCCGGAAGACGGTAGGTCCAGTTAAATTCGTTGACAAAGCCGGGCACGTTGATCCGTTCAGACGCGGGATCCTCGGCGTACCATTTGGTGGAAAGGTGGAGCAGGTCCTGGATCTGGAAGACCCGGAACCGGGAGGCCGCCGCCGCCGCATGGCTCAGGATGGTTTTGGCTGTTCCGGGATTATAGACCTTGGGCAGGGAGGGAACCCCCAGGAATGCGCTGAATTGCCCCTGGTCCGCTTCCTTGTCCCACCATTCCCGCAGGGTGGAGCTGTCGTGGACCGAGGGGGTGCATACGCTCAGCTCAGGATAATCCTCAAAGGCGTAATAGGGCTGACCCGGCTTGTCCCATTCCCGGTGCCAGCGGATAACCCGGAGCCCCAGTATCTTCAGCTTTGCCAAGACCTTGGGAACGCAGTCCGGGACCGCCCCCAGATCCTCCGCGCAGGGCAGCATCTTGGAACTTTCAACCAGAATGGAGAGAAGCTTTTTCCCCTGGGTTTCCCAGGTCTTTTCAGATTCCTCCAGCCGCTTTGCCAGCAGCGCATCCAGGGCGTTTCGTTCATCCCCGGAAAAAGACTGGTAAGCCCGGGATTCCCGGTAAAGCCAGACCGGGAAGAACTTGCCCTTTTCGTATTCCAGGAAAAGCCGGTTCCGCCAGGCTTTGCGGAGATAGGCGGTCGGCGCCGGGTGGAGACCCAGGGCAGTTATGTCCTGTTCCCCTTTGATGGATTTCTTGAAAAGCCAGAGCTCCTCATTGCCGATACGGTCCAAAACCTGGGAAAAGATTTTTTCCGCTTCCTTGGCAGCGGCGCCTGTGTCCTGTATTTCGTTCAGAGCGCCCCAGACTTCACTGGTGGGCACATGGGGCTGGGAAATCCAGCGTATCCGGCCTTCGTCAAAGTGAAGCTCATCCAGGTCCTTTTTCGTGATCGGCGAATAGGGCACATAGCGGCCCAGAATTGCATTATCGTAATTGTTTTCCCGCAGGGAGGACCAGATGCGGAAAAAGCCCAGTACATGGTCAATGCGGTAGGCGTTGTAGTACTTTTCCGCGATACTCAGGCGCTGCCGCCACCAGGCGTAATCGTCCTTGGCTTGGGCCTGCCAGTTGTAGGTAGGGAAGCCCCAGTTCTGGCCTTCGGAATTGTACATATCCGGGGGGGCCCCGGCGGAAAGTTCCGGGTAAAAATACTCAGGGTGGGCCCAGACATCGCAGGAATCCTCGTTCATCAGAATGGGCAGGTCCCCTTCCAGGAGTATCCCCATCTTGTTCAGGGCCTTGGCGGCCTTGCTGAACTGGGTGTCCAGGGCTTCCTGGAGCCAGGCCCAGAACAGGTGTTCTTTTTGCTGCTTCTGGTCCTTCCAGAGCACCTGGATATCCTCAGGGTTAACGGTCCGGTGGGTTTTCCATTCCTTCCAGCTCTTTTCCCCGTTAATTTCCTTGAGCCGGCGGTACACCGCATATTCCTTTACCCAGGGATTTTTATCAATCCAGGTGGCCAGGGAGCCCCCGGACTTAGCCTTGGCAGTAATATCTTTTTCGTTAGCTGCAAATATTTCTCTGAGCAGATCAATTTTTGCCCGGAGAATCTTGTAGTAAGGGAACCGGGTTTCCCCGTCGAACTGTTTTTTCAGGGCGATAAGTTTGTCCGTAAAGCCGGCGGCTTCTCCCAGATCCCCGATTCTCAGGTAGAGGGGATTCAGGGCAAAGGCGGTCAATGAGCCGTAGGGGGAGCTTTCGTACCCCGTATCGTTTACCGGCAGGATCTGGATCAGCTCCACCCCCATGGTTATGCAAAGCTCGGCGAATTCCACCAGATCCGGGAATTCCCCCACCCCAATACTCTGTTCTCCCCGGAGGGCCCCCACCGGGACAGCCACGCCAATCAGGCGTTCGGTGGAAATTCCGGCGGCATTCTGTTCTTTCTGCGTTTTAGCCATATTTGTCCTCCAGAGAATAACGTACTTTCGTTTCAATTTTAAATATAAATATAGTATTACCCATAAATACGTAAAATGAAAGGGTCTAAGCGGGGTATCGCCGAGATTTAAAGGGACTACTGGTTAAACCATCGGAATTGGGGTAGCCTGTTACCAGAGCCGTATTATGAACAAAATACTTAAAGAAAAAATTCGGGAAGCCTATACATCGGTGCTTCCAATTTCCGTGATAGTTCTTGTGGCAAGCGTGGTATTGGTACCCATGCCTACGGGTACTATCCTGATGTTCATCGTCGGCGCCGCCCTGCTTATTGTGGGGATGGGGTTTTTCACCCTGGGGGCGGATATGGCCATGATGCCCATGGGGGAAGGCATCGGGATACAGCTCACCAAAACCACAAAGTTGGTGTTGACCCTGGTTATCAGTTTTTTTATGGGGGTCATTATCACCATTGCCGAGCCGGACCTCCAGGTTTTGGCTGCCCAGGTGCCTTCGGTTCCTCCGGTTACGCTGATTTTAACCATCGCCCTTGGGGTAGGTCTGTTCCTGTCTCTGGCAATACTCCGTATCCTCTTTAAGATACGGCTTTCCATATTGCTTCTGATTTTTTACGGTGTGGTGTTTGGGGTTACGCTTTTTACCCCGGTTAATTTCATCCCCGTGGCCTTCGATTCCGGGGGCGTTACCACCGGCCCTATTACGGTGCCCTTTATCCTGGCCATGGGAGTCGGCGTCGCTTCCATCCGGTCCGACAAGGACTCCCAGGATGACAGTTTCGGCCTGGTCGCCCTGTGCAGTATCGGCCCTATATTGGCGGTCCTTATTTTGGGGATGTTTTTTAAACCCACCGGGGCGGAGGTGGGGGCTTTTGCCATTCCTTCGGTTGAAACTACCCGGGATGTGATTGAACATTTTGCCATTGAATTCCCCGAGTATACCAAGGATGTGTTTCTGGCCCTGGCGGCAATTGTGGTGTTCTTTATCATCTTCCAGGTCGTTTCCAGACGTTACCAAAAACATCAGCTGGGCCGTATTTTCATAGGTTTCCTGTATACCTTTATTGGCCTGGTAGTTTTTTTAACCGGGGTCAATGTGGGCTTTATCCCTGTAGGGCATTTCCTGGGAGAACAACTAGGAGCTTCCCCTTATAAGTGGATACTGGTTCCTCTAGGCATTTTGATCGGTTACTTTATCGTGGCTGCGGAGCCGGCGGTTCATGTGTTGAATAAACAGGTCGAGGAAATTTCCCGAGGCACCATTCCCCAGAAGGCCATGAAGCGGGGGCTTTCCATCGGCATGGCCGCTGCCCTGGCGATCACCATGGTTCGTATTCTGCTGGGTATACCCATCATGTGGATACTGATCCCCGGCTATGCCTTTGCGCTGATCCTGACCTTTTTTGTTCCCAGAATATTTACCGGCATTGCCTTTGACTCAGGGGGCGTTTGCTCCGGGCCCATGACCTCCACCTTCCTGCTGCCCCTGGCCATGGGGGTCTGCCAGGGTGTTGGGGGCAACCTGATGACCGACGCTTTCGGTATTGTAGCCATGGTTGCCATGACCCCCCTTATTGTTATACAGATCATGGGGCTGCTCTATGGTCATAAGATCAAGACTGCGACGAAACTCGCCGAGGAACAGGTTATGGATACCACCGGCGCCGGAGAAATTGTTGAATACCGAGTGGAGGATTCCTCTGATGACAAACAGTGATGGAATAAAAATACCCCTGTTAAAATGCGTGATCTTTATTGTTGACTGGACGAAAGCCCAGGTGGTTACGGATATTTTTGAACAGGAAAAGGTCCGGTTTCACTTTATCAGTAAAGGCCGGGGTACCGCCCGTTCGGATATTCTGGATATTCTGGGCATAGGGAGTACCGAAAAAGCGGTGATCATCTGTCTGGAGCAGGACATAGGGGTGCCGGTGCTTTTAAAGGAGGTTGCCAAGAAACTGGGCCTCCATAACCCCGGCGCGGGGATTGCCTTTACCCTCCCCCTTTCGGGGATCAACCAGCCCATATTACAGGTGTTTAAGACCAGCATAGAGAAAAATTTTAATATTTCAATTGAGAAGGAAGTAGAAAAAGTGAGCACCGAAACCAAATTTGATTTGATAGTATCAGTGGTGAACCAGGGATACAGCGATGAATTTATGACCGTTGCCCGTGAGGCGGGGGCTACCGGGGGAACCGTGATCAATGCCCGGGGTATCGCTCACCAGGGGCCGGTAAAATTTTTCGGTATTTCTGTCCAGGACGAAAAAGAAATCATCACTATCCTGGCAACCCGGGAGAAGAAGGCGCTTATCATGCAGGCTGTAAGCCAGGCCTTCGGTATAAACACCAAGGCGGGGGGGATCATCTTTTCCCTGCCCGTGGACGGAGTGGCCGGGTTGGATTTGAAGTAATATGAGGGAAGAAGCAGAAATCCGCACCATCGCTCTGGGGATCCAGCGTGAAGAAATAACCGAATATCATGTGTATACCCAACTGGCAAAGATTTGTAAGGACCCTCATAACGCCGGGACGCTTCGTAAGGTTGGGGAAGCGGAAAAAAAACACGCCGCCTTTTGGCAGTCCAAGACCGGCGTCCGGATAAAGCCGGACAGGTTTAGGGTTTTTACCACCGTCCTCACCGCCCGGGTTCTGGGGCTTTCCTTTACCCTGAAACAGATGGAAAAAAACGAAGGCACTGCCTCTAAACGCTACCTGGCCCTGACGGAACAGTTTCCGGAGCTGCTGTCCATAAGCCTTGAAGAGGCGGAGCATGAAAAGGAACTGCTGTCCATGCTGAATGAAGAGCGGCTCCAATACGCCGGTTCCATCGTGCTGGGCCTGAACGATGCCCTGGTGGAACTGACCGGCGCCCTGGCGGGGTTCACCCTGGCCCTGGGGGAAACCCGTACCATAAGCATGGCCGGCTTGGTAACGGGAATATCCGCCGCCTTTTCCATGGGCGCCTCGGAATACCTTTCCTGCAAGGCCGATAATGACCCCCGGGCAGTGAAATCCGCCCTCTATACCGGGACCGCCTACATCATCACGGTGATGCTCCTGATTCTCCCCTTCCTGCTTATCCCGAATAAATATGCCGCCCTGGGAATAACCCTGGCCGCCGCAGTGTTTATCATTTTTCTTTTTAATTACTACTTGGCCATCGCCAAGGATCTGGACTTTAAACGGCGCTTCGGGGAGATGACCCTTATCAGCCTTGCGGTGGCGGCCCTATCTTTCGCCGTGGGTTGGGCGCTGAAGAATGTCCTTGGAGTAGACGGGTAGTTTCATGGCGCTGATGCGCCTCTTGCAACGCAGCTCCCCACAATTATACGCCGATTGGAACTCCGGTGCTAAACTTTTTTCCTCCCCTTAACCCTGCCGACAACATTAGACAGCGTATACAGCACCAGCGCCAGTGCCGACGGCAACCCCAGGACCACCGTGGCGGGTAATGCGCCAAAGCTCTGCACCCCCAGTCCTATCCGCTCCGCCAGGGCGAACACTAACGCTGCTATAAGGGTCCCCCAAACCCGGCGGAACCCCAGGAATACTGCGGCCAGGCAAATCCAGCCCCTGCCGGCAACCCCGCCGGGGGCATAGACCCCCACACGAAAGCTAAGGGCGGCGCCGGCCAGTGCAGCAAGAAAGGCGGCGGCGGCCCAGGCCCCTTCCCGATACCGTTCCGGCCGTATGCCCCGTTCCGAGGCGGCCTCCGCCGACAGGCCCGCAGCCCGCAGCCGCAGCCCAAGGCGGGTTTTGCCCACCACAAACGCTGCCAGTATCGTTAAGCCCCAGGCAAGATACACCGAAGGCTGATTGCCCGAAAGTATATTTCCTATGAAGGGGATGTTTTCAACCAGAGGAATGTGCAGTGGTTTCGGGAGGGAGATGGCCGGGTTCCGCAAAACCCCCTTGGTACCAAACCAGAGTATCGAAAGGGTTTCGGTGATCCCCCCGGCGGCGAGGTTCATGGCCAGGGCGGCGATAAAGGGGTTTGCCCCGGTAAGGTGGACGAACCGGGCCAAAGCCCAGCCGATCAGGGCGGCCAGGAGGGCGGTGAAGAAGATGCCCCAGAAGGCGGAATGCATCCACCCGGTAAATATCCAGGAAAAGAAGGAACCCAGGGACATGAAGCCTTCAATAAAGATTCCCAGGGAACCGGAAATTTCCGTAAAGAGGGCCCCCAGGCTGCCCAGCATCAGGGGGGCGGCGGATTGGAGGAGGCTCCGGATTGCTTCTGAAGAAAAGAGGGCGCTCATGCTTCATTCCTCCCCGAAGTGTCCGGGGCTTTCCGCGGTAATTTGCGGGGCTTCAGGATAATCGGCGCAGTAAACCGGATGGTCGCCAGGATGAGTACCACCGCCTGGATGAAGGAGGTGGTTTCAAAACTGAGGCCCCGGGACAGCAACGCTGCGTCGGACCCAGCCTTGAGCCAGCCGAAGATCAGGGCTGCGGGGATCAATGCCAGGGGACGGTTCCGGGCGATAAGGGACACTGCTACGGCGTTCCAGCCGAGGCCCCCGGGGAAGCCCAGGTGGCAGAGTCCGTAGGTACCGGCCACGGCGAAAAAACCTGTCAAGCCATTCAGGGCTCCCGAAACGGTCATGGCCGGTACTATGCATCGTTCGGGGTTGATGCCGCCGTAGCGGGCGAAATCCGGGGCGGACCCGGATATCTTGTACCGGTAGCCCCAGACGGTGTGGTATAGGAAGATGCGCCCCAGGCAAACAAGGGCCAGGGCGAAAATAAAGGAGAGCGAAAGATTTGATGGGGGCATGATTCGGGGAAGTAGGACGGTGAAGCGCCTTGTAGCCATGAGGCTTCCCTCGGGATTCCGAAAAGGCCCAGAAATAATATAGTCCGCCACCGGGGACAGGGCCGAGGAGATGAGAAAGGAGGTGATCAGCTCGTTTGCCCCGAAGCGGCGTTTGAGTATCCCCGAAAGGCCGCCCATGGCGCTCCCGATCAGGATCGCCGCCAGGGCTGCCAGGGCGAGTATGCCAAAGGCTGCCAGGGTCGGCGGGGTGTTTTGGGGGGACGCCTTCAGGAGCACCACCGATGCAGCCAAGCCGCCCAGGTAGATTTGCCCCTCCCCTCCTAAATTGAAGCAGCCCCCCCGAAACGCCAGTGCTATGCCTAGGGATGCAGTCAGCAGTAATGCTATGCTGTCCAGGGTATTTCCCAAAAACCAGGAGGATTTCCAGGGGCCGGTAAAAAATGCCCGGAGCGTAAAACCGGGATCGGAAGAGGTGAACAAAATGATGAGCGTTGCCAGGAATACTGCGCAGACTACCGAAATGATGGCCCCCATCAGGGCGCCGGGTATGGTAAGGTTTTTCCGGTTTGTTTCAGACATTGTTCGCTTCTCCAATCATGGCCCGGCCTATGCGCTCCTTAAGCCCCCGTACCGTATCAGGGTCCCCGGGAACTCCCGCTAAGGAAATGCGGTCGGAAAATTCACCATTCCGTAATACCAGGATTTCATCTGAGACAGAGAGAAGTTCATCCACGTCGGTGGAAAAAACCAGGACCCCGGTCCCTTTTTCGGCCTGGGCCTCGATTTCCCGGATAAGCCTGGCCCTACCTGCATAGTCCAGCCCCCAGCCCGGGTCCGCCAGCACCAGGAAAGCCGCGTCCTCGGCAAATTCCCGCATCAGGATTATCCGCTGCTGCATACCGCCGGAAAGGGAATCTGCTTTTTGCATGGGGTTTGCCGTGATCCCCGCATTGCTCAGGATAGTTTTTACCCAAGACTTTAAAAGCCCCGTATCCATGATCCCCAAAGCACCAAGCAAACCCATCCGGGACCGACGGTGCACATGGATAATCAGGTTATCCCTGATCCGCAAGCCCGGCGCCAGGGCGGTCCCGGATCGGTCTGCCCCAATGTAGGCGCCCCGGGCATCTCGAAACGCCCGGGGCCCCTTCCCGGTAATGTCCCGCCCGCCCAGGCTCACCGTCCCCCCGGCGGGTGGCAAAAACCCCGTAAGCCCTAATTCCAGGGTTTCCAGGCCGCTGTCCCGGACCCCGGCGATTCCCAGCACCTTCCCGGGCGGCAGGTCCAGGTCCACCTTGCGTATAAAGGGCTTGCCCGGAACCTCCACCGAAAAGCCCCGGACCGAAAAAAGGGTGCCAGGCACCGTTTTGGCAAAAGGGTACTTGGCACCCTTTTGACCGGTGCCAATTGCAGCGCCGAACATGAGGGCGCCGGCTTTTTCGCTGTCCAGGGATGAAGCGGGCATGGTTGCGATGGTTTTCCCTTTCCGCAGAATACTTACCCGGTCGGCGAGCCCCAGGGTCTCTTCCAGTTTGTGGGAGATGATGACAATGCCCTTTCCATCGGCACTGAGCTGCCTGAACAGGCTGAAGAGACCTTCAGTTTCTCCGGGGCTTAAAACCGCAGTTACTTCGTCAAAGATGAGGTACCGTTCCCCCCGGAGCAGCAGGGCGAGGATCGCAGCTTTTTGGCCCTGACTTACGGTTAGTGTTTCTGTTGGTTTATCTAGGGGCAAATCAAAGCCCCAGCGATCCGAAAGGGCCTGGACCTGGGCGCGGGCTTTGACCCGGTTTACCAGGCCCGCTGAAAGGGGTTCTGCGCCGAGTATGCAGTCCTCCCAGACCGTAAAGCCCGGTACCAGGTGGGGGTGCTGGCGGACCATGCCTATGCCCGCTTTGAGGGCGGCTCCCGGGGCGGGGAAATGATGTTCCGTTCCGTCGACCAGTATCCGCCCCGAAACGGGTTTGAGGTACCCTGCCATGACATGCATGAGGGTAGATTTCCCCGCGCCGTTTTCTCCCAGGAGGGCATGGATTTCCCCGGGCCGGAGATCGAATTCCGCATGGTCCAGGGCAATAACCCCGTTGGAGGAAAAGTGTTTCTGTATACCCCGCAGCTCAACCACCGATCATTGCTCCCACATCCCAACCGGGACGAATCATTCCAAGACTAAATCCCGTGAACGGATGCGTTTAATAAGAGCCGCCTGTTTTTCCCGCAAATCCGCAGATACCGCCGCGATATAATCGGGATCATCTTCTATAAAGTCCACGTAGCCATCGGCAACCCCCACCATTTCTGCGCTGCCAAAGGGGAGGCTCCCTTCCAAAAAACGCCTGGTCTGTTCGTAAGCGGCCCGTTCCTGGTGGAGAATAGCGCTCCCCACCACGACACCCGGCCGCAGGGCATACCCGTTGATGTCGAACCAGACCACCTTGGCCCCCGCTTCGGAAGCCGCCTGGAGCACCCCCTCGTTGGCCCCGCCGGCGATGCCGAGAATAACCTTAACCCCGCCGAGGATCATGTCCTGGGCGATTTCCGCGCCCCGCTCGGCGTCAAACCAGTTCCCCACCAGCCGAAAGTCTACGGTATAGCCGGGGTTCACCGCCCGGCCCCCTTCCCCGAAACCGGGCAGGATGACCTTGTTCATGGCCGGATACTCCTGGGCAGCCACCAGGCCGATCTTCCGCACCTGGGGCCCGGCGGCTTCGGTGATCAGGGCGGCGATATAACCTGCCATATAGGCCTGTTCCCGCTGATTATAACGCAGGGTATAGATCATGGGGTTTCCGGAAAGTTCGCCATCCAGGAGCAGAAAGCGCTGCTGGGGAAACTTAGCGGATACCGCCTCTGCGATAGTCGGCAGGGAGGGGTTTGAAGACACGATAAGATCGTAATCCCCCGAGGCGGCCATGGAAGTTACCCGGCTTTCCCACTCAGCCTGATTGTACCCGCCTTCGATTACTGTGGCTTCAGTCCCGGCTTTGTCCGCCGCCGCCCGTTGCACCCCCTGGGCCAGCATCTCGTAAATGGGACTGCCGGACATTACCCCGGGAATGAAAATACCTATGGACACTGTTTTTGTGTCCCCGCCGCTTTTTGCTCCGTCTTTTGTTCCTCCGCAGCCCCCAAGCAATAAACCTGCAAGGGTAAGGGAGAGGATCAGCCGCACATGATTCATAAAGGCCTCCGATGGATTGTTCAATCGGGGCAAAAAAATGCCCCGGATGAAATCCAGGGCTTGCATTCATGGGAAATTCGGGCGTTGAACGTATATATTTTGTATATACAAATTCGGGCTCGAGATTTTCTTCCATCCGGACTATACCGTCGGCACCGGAATCTCACCGGTTCGATCTGGGGTTTTTTACCCCCGATTCGCGGGCTATACCGCCGGTTGGGAATCATGAAGTCGCCTTCAATCACCCGACCCTGAAAATCTTAATTCATATATAGAATAATCAGTATGGTTTAGAAGGTCAATAGGTGCCAGGGCACTCCGGGAACTCTCCGACTGAAGTCGGCGTTGCAAGTGGCGCTTGCCCTAAGCTTTCAGCAGTATTTCAAAGAGCTCAATCAGTTCCGGAACATCCCAGTTAATCGCCCCTACCAGCCTGGTAATGATCCCCCCGTTCCGGTCTATGATATAGGTTGTCGGAAAGGCCTCAATCGCGTAGTTCGCGGCAATATCTCCATTTGTATCCAGGGCTGCGGGGAAACTGAGCTTATACTCGTCCATAAAGGCCTTCACATCCTTTTGGCTTTCCCGGACATTTACCGCGAGAATCTCAAGCCCATCTTCCTTAAAACGCTGATACAGGGCTTCCATAGAGGGCATTTCCATCCGGCAGGGACCGCACCAGGTGGCCCAAAAATTCAGGAAGATCAGCTTCCCGGTCAGATCCCTTAGATTTATGGTTGTTCCATCCGCAAGGGTTACAGAGAAATCCAGCATGGGTATGGGCTGTTGTAGCACAGGGATCCCCAATTCCTCAAAGGCCAGTTGAATTTCCGGGGTTATTTCTGGCAGGGTTTCCCAGTTTACATCCTGGGCTTCCGTATTTCCGGATTCAGGCTCAGCGGACTTCTCTGTCCGGTTGCATTGGGGAAATAAGAAGAAAGCTGCGAGGATAATAAAAAGGCCAAAAGACTTTTTCATATTATTAACTCCCTATCTGTTCATAATAACCGATTTATATGGTCTGCCGGTAGAGAAGCCACTGTGCAAGAAGGCCCGCGCTGTCCAGGATTCCTGCGGCCTGAACAATGCCCAGGATAAAAAAAATTCCGGAAAAGATAATCGGGGGCAATGAACGCAGGGGCCGTTTTCTGAGCAGACGAAAGACCGGGGGCAGTGCGGCAATAATGAAAAAAAGTATTGTCGGTATAAGCCGGACCAGGCTGCTCCCGCTTTTCGTCCAGGTGGAGAAGGCGTATTCGCTTTTCATGAGAAAGATATTCAGCCGCTGATATTGTCCCAATAGGATGAAGATACCGATGCCGATGAGGAAGATTCCGCTGATTCGTCTTATCAGGGGCAGGTACGGGCGGAGTTTTGCAGTCCCTCTGAAAAAGCGGTTAAAAAAGACCGCCCCTGCCAGAAAGGGCAGCCCCAGCCCGGCGGAATAGGCCGTCAGGTACAGGGCAGCCTGTCCCGCTTTGCCGCTTTGCCCTGCTAAAAGGAGTATGCTCCCCAGGATAGGCCCTACGCAGGGGCTCCACCCGGCTCCAAAAGCGATCCCTGCCAGGAAGCCCCCAACCAGGCCTTTGGGGCGCCTGGTGAGCTGAACCCGTTTTTCATAGTTCAGGATTCGGAGAAAATCAAAGAGAACGTTCAGCCCCAGGATGATGACGATGAGCCCCGCAGCTATATTGATATACCGGGCTGCCCCGCCTAAAAGGAAAAAGGTCCCCGAAAGAAGTATGCTCAGAACCACAAAGACGGCGCTGAACCCCAGGATAAAGCTTATCGTTACCGCAACCAAGTGGGGGTTGAATGCTGGGTTGCCGCGGTTTGCCGAAGTCCCGCCTACGCCACCAAGAAAGGCCAGGTAGGAGGGGATCAGGGGTAATACACAGGGTGACAGGAACGAAAGCAAGCCTGCCCCAAGGGCTAAGAAGACAGATATATCTTGGGCCATAAGCTCCTCATAAACAAAGTTCAAATCGGCAAAAGATCCGGTTGACAGATTTAAATATAGGGTATAAATTGGTTTATGTAAAGCATACTAATCCTATGGTATTTATATAATATAAATTCAATGGGAATAGGGCTTATAAATTCACTTAATAAGGAGAATAATGGAATAAAGTTATATCTGAGATGATGGGGGTGCCCTCAGGGCTGGGTTATCTGGTAATCTACTCGGGTCCGGGGAATAATGATGAGCGATAACAATGAACTGAAAGAAAGAATTGTCTCTTATGCGGATCAGCTGGGCTTAAGCCTTTTGGGGTTTGCGCCGGTAGAGCGGTGGCAGGAGACGGGGAATCAGCACCGGGAATATTTCCCCCAAAGTATTTGGCCCTGGAGCAAAACAGTTATTGTGGCGGGGGTGCCGATCTTTCTGCCCATGGTGGAAACCACTCCGTCTAATCTGTACTCCGAGCTGTACAACACTACCAACCGTTTGCTGGACGATGCGGCCTATAGGATGGCGAGCCTGCTTTTCTCCCTGGGCCATAGGGCCCACTTCTTTCCCCGGGACGGGTATGGGGAGATTTCTGCCCTGGTAAAAAAACCGGAAGCGGCTTTCTCCCAGGTTATGGCGGCCAAGTATGCCGGGCTGGGGACCATAGGGGCCAACCACTGTCTCCTTACGCCGGAGTACGGGCCCCGGGTACGCTGGGTCTCGGTGATCACCGATGTGGAATTTGCCGGGAGCCCTTTACAGGAGAAGGAGCTTTGCATCAGCTGCGGACGTTGCCAAAAGGGCTGCCCCATCGGCGCCTTTACACCCCGGCCGGATTCTATCATCAACGATATGGAAAAGTATAAGTGCGCCCAGTACCACCAGTTTTTGCGCCAGGAATTGCGTTATCCCTGTGGAGTCTGCACCGTGGTGTGCCCCGTGGGGAATGATAAGAAACTCTACGGGGATAAGGCCATCTCCGAAGAGGGATTTTACCATGTTCAGAATTTTGGTTCCAAAGAAAGGAACGCTACCGAATTTTATAAAGCCAGAAGGAGATACATTATGGCTAACAAGAATTACAAGTTCGAAACCCTCCAGGTCCATGCAGGACAGGAGAAGCCGGATTCCGCCACCGATGCGCGTGCGGTACCTATCTATCAGACATCCTCGTATGTTTTCCCTTCATCAAAGTCGGCGGCAGATCGTTTTGCCCTTACTGAATCGGGGAACATCTACACACGGATCATGAACCCCACATGGGATGCCTTTGAGCAGCGGATCGCCGCCCTGGAAAAGGGTGTCGCCGCTCTGGCCACTGCGTCCGGGGCTGCCGCCACCACCTACGCCATCCAGAATATCACCAAGGCGGGGGATCACATCGTTTCTGATTTCCAGATCTACGGCGGTACCTTCAACCTTTTTGCCAACACCTTTAAGGATCTCGGCGTGGAGACCACCTTTGTGGACGGCAGCAAGCCTGAAAACTTTGAGAAGGCCATTAAGCCCAACACCAAAGCTATTTTCTTTGAAACTCTGGGTAACCCCAACTCATCGGTGGTTGATATTGAAGCGGTGGCGAAGATCGCCCACGGCCACGGTATCCCGGTAATTGTGGACAACACCTTTGCCACGCCCTATCTTTTAACCCCCATTGAGCACGGCGCCGACATCGTGGTCCATTCGGCTACTAAGTTTATCGGCGGGCACGGAACCTCCATCGGCGGTGTCATCGTGGACGGTGGTAAATTCGACTGGGCGCAGAATGATAAGTTCCCCGGCCTCAGCAAGCCCAACCCCAGCTACCACGGCGTGGTCTTTACCGATGCGGTGGGCCCCGTGGCCTTTATCATCAAAGCCCGGGTCACCCTGCTTCGGGACACCGGCGCTGCCCTCTCCCCCTTCAACGCCTTCCTCTTCCTCCAGGGCCTGGAAACACTATCCCTGCGGGTGGAGCGTCACGTGTCCAACACCATCAAGGTATTGGACTTCCTCAAGACCCATCCCCAGGTGGAAAAGGTGAACCACCCGCTTCTGGCGGATCACCGGGACCACAATCTCTTTGTGCGCTACTTCCCCCGGGGCGGCGGCTCCATCTTCACCATTGAAATCAAGGGCGGCGCGGAAAAAGCCAAGCGCTTTACCGAAGAACTGCACCTCTTTTCCCTTCTGGCCAACGTGGCGGACGTGAAATCCCTGGTGATCCACCCGGCATCCACCACCCACTCCCAGGTTGAAGAAAAAGACTTGCTGGTCCAGGGCATCAAACCCAACACCGTGCGGCTGTCCATCGGAACAGAGCATATTGATGATATCATCGATGATCTGAAGCAGGGCTTTGAAGCAATAAAGTAAAAAAGGCGCCTGCGGACCTTTGAAGAAGGTCGGTCACCTTTATGTAAATTCGGACCTATCCGTACACGATTAAAAATTGTGTGCAGATAGGTCTTTTTTATGCTAAAGCAAAGCCCAATGTTGCCGCCGGCTTATTCCGTAAACTTATTCCGCCGAATAGAGCCTGATTATTTGCAATAGCAGATCGTCCAGGGATTCATCGGTGGTATTTTGGGTTCATTATAAGAAGAAAAAGGATCTTTTCTATGACGGTTCGGAGGGCTGGGAGGAACTTTCTTCCGGCTTTGAAGGGATAGGCGCTGCCTTTTTGCTTATCGATATCAGTATACCTTCCCTCCGTATAGGCCGTGGGAAATCCCTGTATTTTGGAATAGGCAAAGTCCTCGCAATACCCTGGGGATATGAAATTTTTTCCCTGGATAATGAAGAGAATACCGGTGGTACCGACAGCAGCGGGGGTGGTGGCAGCGGAGGAAGCGGGGGCAGTATCGGCGGCGGCGGGGACAGCGGCAGCGGGGATCAAAGCCAATGGCTCCGAACAATATTTTTATCAGGCTTATCCTTGAATATTAAGCTTATCATAAATTAAGATATGGACAAAATTCCCCATTCTATGCCATAGTCTGGTATGGAAGCCCGTAACATTTTCCAAAACATTTCCCCCATTGATCACCGTTATTCTATTTCTGAGAAAGCCCTCTTTGACTCCCTGGGCGCCTGGATTTCCGAGGAAGCCTCGGTCTCCTCCGAGGTAAAGGCGGAAATTGCCCTGGTTATTGCCCATCTGACTGTCCGGGACGGTCTGACGCCGGCCCTGAAGGCTGCCTTGGAGGCTGCTGGAGCAAAGATAGACCCGGCGGAGGTGTACGCCGAGGAAGAAAAGACCAGGCACAATATTCGGGCCCTGGTAAATGTCCTCAAGGCCAAGGTTCCACCTGAGACGGCGCCCCTGGTTCACCTGGGGGCCACCAGCGTGGATATATTGGATACTGCCCTTTCCTACAGGATGCGGGGGGTTACTGAGGGGGTGGTTTTGCCCCAACTGAAAAAACTGGAACTCCTGCTCTGCGACTTTGTTGAGCGGGAGGCGGAAACCCCCCAGGTGGGGCGTACCCACGGTCAGCACGCGGTGCCCATCACCGTGGGCTTTGCCCTGGCGGAATACGTTTCCCGGTTGGGGAAGTCCATCCTGGAAATACAGCGCCTGGCAGGGCAGCTCAAGGGCAAACTGGCCGGCGCGGTGGGGGCCTACAACGCCACCGCCATGATCGTCAGGGACCCGGAGGAACTGGAGCGGATTTACCTGGCTGAGCTTGGGCTTGAGCCGTCTGAACATTCCACCCAACTGGTGGAGCCCGAATACCTTCTGCGGCTCCTTCTGGAATTCAACGTGGCCTTTGGTATCATCGCCAATCTGGCGGATGATCTCCGGAACCTCCAGCGCACCGAAATTGGCGAACTCAAGGAAGGCTTTTCCGCCGACCAGGTGGGCTCCTCCACCATGCCCCAAAAGCGCAACCCCTGGAATTCCGAACACGTTAAAAGCCTTTGGAAGGCCTTCATGCCCAGGGTTACTAGCTTTTTCATGGACCAGATAAGCGAGCATCAGCGGGATCTGTCCAATTCCGCAAGCCAGCGTTTTGTGGCGGATTATACCGCAGGGTTCTGCATGGCGGTGAGCCGCATGGCCTCGGTCATAGAAGGGCTGGGCGCGGACCGAGAGCGGCTGCTCTACAACCTCCGGGGCGCTGCGGGAAGCGAAAGCGGCAAAGGTCCCGGCATACCCGGGGGCGGTATTCCCGGCGGAATCATGGCGGAACCGGCTTACATACTGCTGGCGGAAACCGGAGTTTCCGATGCCCACGAGGTGATACGGAAGATCACCCTGGCCGCAGAAAAAGAGCACAGCAGTTTTGCTGCGGCCCTGGCAAAGGAAGGGGACGTACTCCCCCGCATCGGGGCCAAAATGTCGGAGCTGGGACTGGTCGGCACAGCCGCAGAAGCCCTGACTTTTTTTGAAAAGCCGGAACGCTACTGCGGCCTGGCAGTGAAAAAAGCCCGATCCCTTGCCGCAAAATATAGAAAGTTAATAAATAATTAGCAATACTATTCTAGGAGTTAACCATGTTTGAAGAAGCTTTATCCTACGATGATGTCCTCCTTTTGCCGGGGTATTCAGATATCCTGCCCAAGGATTGTGATGTGCGGACCCTGTTATGCGCTGATGTGAGCCTGAATGTCCCCATCGTTTCTTCCGCCATGGATACGGTTACTGAAGAAAAGCTGGCCATTGCCATTGCTCTGGAAGGGGGCGCCGGGGTGATACACCGAAATCTGGGGCCCGATGAGCAGGCCCAGCAGGTGTCCAACGTGAAGCGTTACCTCAACTGGGTGATTGATTCCCCGATTACAGTCATGGAGAATGCCCTGATCCGGGACGTAAAAACCCTGCGGGACAAGTTCCGTGTTTCCGGTATGCCGGTGCTGAACAAGGAAGGCGTGCTTGTGGGGATCATCACCAGCCGGGATCTGCGCTTCTGCCAGGATGATACCCTGGCGGTGACCGATGTGATGACCAGGGACGTGGTGGCGGAACAGGGTGACCCTTCGGTTTCCAGCGCCCGGGAAAAGTTTGACAAGCACCGCATAGAAAAACTGCCTGTTGTTGATGACCAGGGACGGCTCACGGGGCTCATTACGGTGAAGGACATGGAAAAACACGCCCGTTACCCCCGGGCCGCCACTGATAAAAGCGGCCGGCTCATCGTCGGCGCTGCAGTGTCCCCCCAGGATTACTTGGTACGTATGCCCCTTCTTAAAAACGCCAAGGTTGATTTTGTGGTTCTGGACACCGCCCACGGGGACTCCAAAAACGTGATGGACGCGGTGCGGGGCATCAAGGAACAGTTCGGCGTCCCGGTTATCGGTGGAAACGTGGCTTCCAAGGAGGGAACCCGCAGGCTTATTGAAGCCGGGGCAGACGCAATAAAAGTGGGCATAGGCCCCGGCTCGATCTGCACCACCCGCATTGTGGCCGGCGTGGGGGTACCCCAGTTTACCGCCGTTTGGGACTGCGCCGAAGAAGCCGCTAAATCAAACATCCCGGTCATCGCCGACGGGGGCATCAAGTTTTCCGGGGATATCACCAAAGCCATAGGCGCTGGCGCCGGTGTGGTAATGATAGGAAACCTGTTCGCCGGCCTCAAGGAAGCCCCGGGCAGTGAAATTATCTACGACGGCAGGATATACAAGGAGTACCGGGGCATGGGCAGCCTCGCGGCCATTGCGGGTGGCTCAGGAGATCGCTATCAAATCACTAAAGACGAATCCCCGGTGCCCGAAGGCATCGAAGGCCGGGTTCCCTACAAGGGGGAGTTGCGGAACTTCCTGCATCAGCTGGTGTCGGGCCTCCGCAAGGGAATGGGCTACTGCGGCTGCAAAACCATCGATGAACTCAAAAGCTACCGCAAGTTTGTGCGGATCACCGCAGCAGGCCTGAAGGAAAGCCATGCCCACGATGTGACCATCACCCAGGAAGCGCCGAATTATAGCAGGGTGTAGATTCTTTACTGATTGCCCCTCTAAATTTTCTTTACCGGTATTCTTAATACCGTTTTCAGTTTCGATGGTTCCACTTTCCGCGGATCCGACAGATAGATTTCATGATGCCATCTTTTTTTGTTTATATCATTCAGCAAATTATTCTCTTCAATATAGCTATCAATCAGTTTCATTGTTTTCGGCTCTTCGTCAAACGGCCCAAGGTGCATACATTGAACGCATAAACCTTCCTTGGTTTTCAGATATTTCGCTTTTTCCGTATTCAGATTTTTTTTCTGTTTGACAGTATCGCAAGCCCTTTTAAATATTTTGTCATTAACAAATTCGGGCAGCCGTATGATAGAATTCCAAATATATTGAGACTTGTTTTTTATATTATCTTTGTTATCAACCCACCAGAGACCCTCAAGGGGCGGAACTACATAGTCAAAATAGCCTTCCGGTATATGATCGCCCATTTTGCTCATTTTTATTGTGTATTGTATGGCATACAGTAATTCTATCGCTTTAGCGTATTCGCCATCCTTATCATTAGGATCGCCTTTTCCTTCAATTGCAACAAAATGTATTTCCGGAATTTCTATTAGCATAGGCTGGGTTTTGAGGGAATAGAAATCTTTATATTCCTTTTTGTAATCCAATACGTCCGCCATATTACGCTCCAAATGAACCTATTTCCAGTAAATTTCCTTCCGGATCGGCTATATAACAGGTATGCTGTCCCCAAGGCATTGTTGTCGGTGGGAAAAGACTTTCAGCGCCTAATTCTATAAGGCGCTTATATTTTTTATCAACAGCATCATAGGTTTTCAGGTTAAAGGCTATTTCCATTGTTCCGTTTAATCCCCTGGGATACACAAATGATTTTGAAACCATGTTTTCAAAATCATTCCTGCCGAACATTATTAAGCGGCAGTTTCCCGCCTCAAGGTCGGCATTTGGCTCGCCATTCCAGTTTGTGTTTAAGCCAATAATATCGCGGTAAAATTTTACCATAATTTCCATATTTTTTACAAAAAGTCCGATGCACGCTATTTCCATAGCTTGGTATTATGGATATTTTATTTTTTTTGTCAAGTATCTATATAGCCAAAGAAATTCACATTATTCCTAACAACAGTGATATAAACGCAGTTCTATGTCCGCCCGTAAATCCGCGTAAGCCGCTCAATCTTTTTCGCCAGCCCGCTGTCCAAGGCATCACTCTGTAATCGCCAGCGCCAGTTATTGCCCCCTGTGGTGGATGGTGTGTTCATCCGGGCATTGACGCCCAGGCCCAGATAGTCCTGCATGGGGATGACCGCCAGGTTGGCGACGCTGGACAGGGCTGCGCGGATAAAAGCCCAGTGGCCTTCCCGTATATCCTTGAGGCCCAGGTATTCCCTTGCCAGGACCACGTCCTCGAAGCGGGCGGTTTTCATCCAGCCCAGGGTGGTGGGGTTGTCGTGGGTGCCGGTGTATACCACGCAGTGGCGTTCAAAGGTGTGGGGCATATAGTCGCTGGATTCCCGTGAGTCGAAGGCGAATTGCAGTATCTTCATGCCGGGGTAACCGGAAGCGCGAAGGAGTTCCCGCACCTCCGGGGTAAGGTAGCCCAGGTCCTCAGCAATGATGTTGGCCCCGGGCAGTTCCCGGTTCAGGGCGTTAATAAAACTGAGCCCCGGCCCCTTTACCCATTCGCCCCCGCTGGCATCCCTGTCGGCGGCGGGAATGGAATAGTAGCTTTCAAAACCCCGGAAGTGATCGATGCGGGTAACGTCGTAGAGGGCCATGCAGGCGCGGAGCCGGGAGATCCACCAGGCAAAGCCGCTTTGTTCCAGCAGGTCCCAGCGGTACAGGGGGTTTCCCCAGAGCTGCCCGGTGGCGGAAAAGGGATCCGGGGGGCAGCCGGCGACCCGGATTGGCCTGCGCTGTTCGTCCAACTGGAACAGATCGCTGTTTGCCCAGGTATCGGCGCTGTCCATGGCAACGTAGATGGGAATGTCCCCGATGATCGAAACACCGTTACTGTTCGCGTAGGCTTTGAGGCTTTCCCACTGGGTATAGGCCTGGTACTGTACGAATGAATGGTATTCGATATCCCCGGCGAGTTTGTCCCGAAAGCGGGAAAGGGTTTTCTCGTCCCGGAACCGCAGCGCATCCTCCCAATCCAGCCAGGAAGCGCCTTTACTGCGGCGTTTCAGGGCCATGAAGAGGCTGTAATCCTTGAGCCAGTGGGCGTGTTTCTCCTGAAACGCGGTGAAGGCGGGATCCCCCCGTGCGGAAGAATTTTCCCTGAACCGGGCAAAGGCTTCCCGCAACACCTTCTCCCGGTGGAAGTACTGGGCGGCGTAATACACCCGGTTTGGCTTTTGTCCCCAAGGTAGGGTCTCAATCTCCTCACTGGTAAGCAGTCCCTGATCGCGGAGTATATCCAAATCAACATAATAGCTGCTCAGGGCAAAGGCGGAAAAACTCTGGTAGGGACTGTCCCCCCAACCGGTGGTTCCCAGAGGCAGGATCTGCCAGTACTTCTGCCCGGCCTCTTTCAGAAAATCTACCCATTGCCGGGCGGTCTGCCCAAAGGTCCCGATGCCATACCGGGAGGGCAGACTGCTCACCGCCAACAGTATTCCTGCGGCCCGTTGGTTCTGAACCGCAGGGGAAACAGCCGTTGTTGACATGGCCTTAACCCTTTACAGAGCCGGCGGTGACGCCCTGAATAATGTGTTTCTGGCAGACAAAGTAGAAGATGATGATCGGGATTACCGCCAGCACTATCATGGCCATCATATAGCCCCAGTCGATGGAACCGTAACCGCCCCGCAGGTATTGTACCGCCACCGGGATGGTCCGGTATTCGGAGCCGATGATCAGATTGGGCAGGAGGAAGTCGTTCCATATCCACATGGCGTTGAGGATCGCCACGGTGATGGCAATGGGACTCAGCATGGGGAATATGACCGCGAAAAAAGCCGTGATGGGGTTGCAGCCGTCAATAACCGCCGCTTCTTCCACCGCAATGGGAACGGACTTGACGAAGCCACTGAACAGAAACACTGACTGGGCCGCGCCGAATCCCAGGTAGAGTACCAGAATTCCCAGGGGGTTATCCAGGTGGAGCAGGTTTGCTACCTTGGTCAGGGGGAACATCACCATCTGGAAAGGGACTATCATGGCGAATACAAAGGCAAAGTAGAGAACCTTGCAGAAAAGGCTGGTGCAGCGGGTGATGTACCAGGCGGTCATGGCGGAGAAAAGCACGATGATCCCCACGGAGAACACCGTGATGAACAGGGACCAGCCGAAGGCAGAGGGAAATCCCGTAGCGGTGATACCGCTGACATAGTTGTTGATCCCCGTAAAGGTTTCTGCATTGGGAAAAGCAAATGGGGTGTTGATTACATAGAGTTTTCCCTTAAAGGAATTCAGGAACACCAGCAGGATGGGAGTGATGAAGAGCAGGGAAATGACGCAGAGTAGTAGGATTAACACTATCCCGCCTGCATTCAGGGGTTTCTTTTGTTGTTGTATACCGCTCAATTTACTATCTCCTTTCGTCGGGTAATGGAAAGCTGTACCAGGGTGATGACCACCACTACCAGGAAGAACATCAGTGCCTTGGCCTGGCCCACCCCTTCCCAGCCCACGCGGCTGTAGAAGGTATTGTAGATGTCCAGGGCAACCATGGTAGTTTCCTTACCCGGAGCGCCTGCGGTAAGGGCCAGGTTCTGGTCGAACATCTTGAACGAGTTGGCCACGGTCATGAAAAGGGTGATGGTTATCGAAGGCATCACCAGGGGCACGATAATTTTTCTGAGGGTCATAATGGGCCCTGCGCCATCGATGGTGGCGGCTTCAAGAATCTCCTGGGGCACGTTCTGTATACCCGCAATAAAGATAATCATCATATACCCGATAAATTGCCAGTTGCTCAGTATTACCAAGCCCCAGAACCCGTATTTGGCGTCCACCGTGATGGTTACCCCAAAGACGCTGAGAAAGCCGTTGATGATAAACTGCCAGATGTACCCCAGCACAATGCCCCCGATAAGGTTGGGCATGAAAATCATGGTACGGAAAACATTGGTGCCCCGTATGCCCCGGGTAAGGAGCAGGGCCAAGGCAAAGGCGATAACGTTGATGAAGATCACCGAAACGATGGTGAAGGACGCGGAAAACTTCAGGGCGTTCAGGAAGTCGCTGTTTGAAAAGGCCCGGACATAGTTGCTGAATCCAACCCAGCTTATATCCGTCATGGTGGTAAACCTGGCAAAGGACAGGACAATCCCCGCAATAAAGGGAATCACAAAGGCGATCAAAAAGGCAAGCAGGGTTGGTCCTACAAAGAACAGAAAGTATTTCTTCAGGGATTTTTCCATCTCATCTCCTTTAACTATTTATCTATAAACAAGTGGCGGAACGGAACGCGCCCCGCCGCTTTTCCTAACGAAACACTATTACTGTATAGCAGCTTTTTCCGAAGCCCAGCTCGCGATAGTCTTTTTGGTAAGATCATCCCAGGACTTATTGCCCAGGGCGTACTGATACAGGTCCGCTCCCAGCTCGTTTTTGAATTCCTGGCTGGGGAAGGTGGGGAAGTTCCAGGCCACCGAATTAAGGCCCGGATTATCCAGGTACCGGAACATCTCTGCAACTAGGGGGTCCGCAGGCCGTTCCGTGGGCCCAAAGGTACTGAAGGGCGCCACAAAGCCCAGCTTTTCGATAACGTTCTTCTTCCCGGCCGGGGTATTGAAGAGCCATTCCAACAGTTTTAGTGACGCTTCCTGGTCCGCCTGAGAAGCCCGGGCGTTCACGCAGATAAAGTTTTCCGTCCCCGTGCAAAGCCCCTGGGTTTCTTCCCCGCTTACACCGGTATAGATAGGCAGAAACTTTACGTCCTCAGGCCGCACCACATTCCCGGCCTCATTGGCGATTTGCCCCCAGCCCCAGTTCCCGTTCTGCACCATGGCCACCTTCCCCAGGGCGAATTCCGACATGGAGTCCCCCACAGTTTTGGAACCAATCATCTTGCGGTCCGTGACAGAGTTGTTGATATAGAGGTCGAAAATGTTCTGATAGTCCTTAGTATAGGTAAGATCGATTTTCTCAAGGTCCCCCACCCCCTTGGCCTTGTACTCATAGTAGATGGGCAAATTGGCCAGGTGGGTCTGCCATCGCCAGTCCTCCCCGGGGCTGAACGAGGTGGAGGCAAAGACCCCGCCGATTCCCAGGGCAGCCCTGTTTTTCGTCATATCCTCCACCACTGCCTTCAGGGTGGCGAAGTTTTTGATCTCCCCGGCGCTGGAAACATTCACCGCCTTGTTAGGCAGGGCAAAGTACTTCCGCAGAATGGCATCGTTGTAGATGATGCCGTAGGTCTCCACCGCGTAGGGGATGCCGTACACCCCGTCCCCAGAGCTGACCGCCATGCTCTTGTCCAAGAGCCAGCTATAGAGCCGGGAATCCTTCAGGTCCGCGCAATAGCTGGCCCAAGTTTTATACCCCACCGGCCCGTTGATGTTAAACACCGTAGGGGGTGCGGATTTTGCGATTTCAGAGCGCAGGGTCTGTTCGTAGCCCCCGCTGGCTGCGGTAACCACCTTCATGGGGATCCCGGTTTCGGCGGTAAACTGGGCCGCCACCTCCTCCCACTGGGTCTGGATTTCCGCCTTAAAGTTGAGCAGGTAGACCGATGGGGCGGTATTCTTTTTCGCGCAGCCTGAGACCAGGACCGCCAGGACAAGAATGGGTAAGTATCGGAACCCTTTGTTCCTTTTCATATAATTCCTCCAGAATATATTATTTATAGTATAATCATCTTACTTAGGGCTTAATTTGTCAATGAAAGGGTAAATATGTCAAATGAAACTTCGTATTTTTACGATATGTAAGAAGGGCTAAGCTTCCAGATCGACAGCCCCGCAAGATTTTCCCCAGCCCCTAGCTTCAAGCCGCGCCCTCATGCTACCCTTTGCCTATGAATGTAGTCGTTATGGGCGCCCAGTGGGGTGATGAGGGAAAGGGTAAAATCGTGGATTATCTGGCCAATGAGGCCCAGATAATCGTCCGTTTTGCCGGCGGAGCCAATGCCGGGCATACTATCGTCATTGGACAGGAGCAATATGCGCTCCATTTGATCCCCTCGGGTATATTGTACCCGGATAAAATGGTGATCCTTGGCGCGGGGATGGTTATCGACCCGGTGGCCCTGTTTAGCGAGCTTAAAATGCTCCGGGATCGGGGAATTGATACCACCGGGCGGGTTTTTATTTCCGACCGGGCCCACCTGGTGCTGCCCCGGTACATTCAGATTGATAAGGACCGGGATTTGGCCCGGAAAAAGCCTATCGGCACCACCGGGCGGGGTATCGGGATCACCTATTCCATGAAGAGCGACCGAGACGGCATTCGCATTGCCGACCTGGAGTGGAAAGAAAAGATGGAGGAACTGGAGCCGGCGGACCGGAATTTCCTGGCCCCCTATGTAGAACAGCTCAAGGGTATGTCCATCGATCTTTCCGCCTACATGGTACACCACAAAAATGCCCAGATTTTGTTTGAAGGCGCCCAGGGTGCCCTTTTGGACCTGGACCTGGGAACCTACCCCTACGTGTCTAGCGGCATGTCCTCTGCCGCCGGGGCTGCTATCGGCGGCTGCATAGGCCCCCGCCGGCTGGACAAGGTGCTGGGGGTATTCAAGGCCTATTCCACCCGGGTCGGCAACGGCCCCTTCCCCAGCGAATTCGACCCGGACTCGGAGGACGAGCTTTGCCGCTTTGTCCGTGAAACCGGCCGGGAATACGGGGTCACCACTGGCCGCCCCCGGCGCTGCGGATATCTGGACTTGGTGGCTTTGCGCTACGCCTGCCTGACCAACTCCATTGATTCCCTGGTGATGACCCACCTGGACGTATACGACACCCTGGATGAAATCAAGGCTTGCATTGCCTACCGCATTGATGACCGGATGGATGAAAATTTTCCCGCCTCCGTGGAGGCCCTGAACAAGGCCGTGCCGGTGCTTCGCAGCTTTACGGGCTGGAAAAAATCACTCGCCAATGCCCTGACCTATGATGAATTCCCCACTTCGGCAATGGAGTATATTGAGTTTATAGAACGGTTTTGCGAGACCCCCATTGATATCGTTTCTGTGGGCTATGACCGCAAGGAAACTATTATACGAAAGAGCCCGTGGGCTAAATAAAAAATCTTCAAATTTTTTATTTAGCCCATTGGAGTTTTTCATACTGAAAAACTCTACAGTGAAATAGGCGGATGATATTATGGATAAAATACTTATTTTAGATTTTGGCAGCCAGACCACCCAGCTCATCGGACGGCGTATCCGGGACCTGGGGGTCTATACAGAGATCATCCCCGGGGACGCGGTTCTCACCGATACTATTCTTGCAGGAAGCGAAGGCAGCGTACTGAGGGGCATCATTCTTTCAGGTTCCCCCGAATCGGTCTATACCCAGGAAGGCGCCGTGCCGGACAAAAAGGTCTATACTTCCGGCCTTCCCCTGCTGGGGATCTGTTACGGCCTTCAGCGCATGACAGCTGATCACGGTGGCCTGGTGGAGCCTTTGCCCAAGCGGGAGTATGGCAGGATAGGGGTAACAGTCAGGAATGAGGAAGATACTGCGGGGAAGGGGCTTATTCGGCGCTTTCTTACGGGGTTCGATAAGGCTATCCCCCTGGAAAAAATTGTTGAGGGGGCGCCGGGTACTTTGCAAGATCAGCCCTGTACCATTACTGCCTGGATGAGCCACGGGGATACCCTTACCCGGCTGGCCCCGGGGTTTCGGGAATACGGCGTCAGTGACACCGGCTACCCCGCAGTGGCAGCCCACGGAGAAAAACCCTGGTTCGGGCTCCAGTTCCACCCCGAGGTAACCCATACCGAGCGGGGCCTGGAGATACTCGCAGCTTTTGTGTTCGGGATTTGTGGTTGCAAAAAAAGCTGGACCATGGAACAGTACGTAGAAGAACTCGGCGATGCCCTCCGGAAACGGGTGGAAGCAAACCCGGTGTTGCTCCTTATTTCCGGCGGGGTCGATTCCACTGTGGCGGGTGCGCTGCTCCTCAAAACCCTGAAACCGGACCTGGTCCACCTCATGTATATGGACACCGGCCTCATGCGCAAAGATGAAACAAAAACCGTTTCTACCGCCCTGGAAAAACTCGGGGCAAAACATCTGCATATTATTCACTGTGAGGAAGAATTTCTCTCTGCCCTGAAAGGTCTTGAGGACCCGGAGGCGAAACGCAAAGCCATCGGGGATCTGTTCATCACCATCCAGGAGCGTGAGGTGAAGCGGCTGGGCCTGCCGGATTCCTACTTCCTCGCCCAAGGCACCCTCTACACGGACCTTATTGAAAGTGGCAAGGGGGTAGGCAAAAAGGCCCATCTGATCAAGAGCCACCACAATGTGGGAAGTCCCCTGGTAGACGCCAAGCGCAAGGCCGGCCGGATCATTGAACCCCTGGACCGGCTCTACAAAGACGAAGTCCGCCAACTGGGCCGTATTCTGGGCATAGACGAGGAGGTGGTCCTCCGGCACCCCTTCCCCGGGCCTGGCCTGGCGGTGCGTATCCTGGGAGAAGTAACCCAGGAAAAGTGTGACATACTCCGGGAAGCGGACGCCATCTATATTGAAGAATTAAAGAGCCGCCTCTCCCCTGAGGGCAAACGGCTCTACGATGAGATATGGCAGGCCTTCGCGGTACTCCTCCCCATACGCTCCGTAGGCGTGGCTGGGGATGTCCGCAAATACGGCTGGGTCCTCGCTCTGCGGGCCATAGTCAGCGCCGACGGCATGACCGCCGATGTGTACCCATTCCAGATAAAAGACCTGCTGGAAATTTCCACCCGCATCACTAATACTGTTAAAGACATAGGCCGGGTAAGCTACGATATTTCCTCCAAGCCCCCGGCGACCATTGAATGGGAGTAGAATCCTACACAACGGACCTTGCAGCAAGCGAGGTTCCTGGGTGCAAATTTCCAAAATTTTACTGAATTTTACCTATTTTGAGATATTGCGCTATTTGTTTGTGGTATAAAGAATTAGGTAGGGTTTCGAAATTTGCTGGAGTAGACAGAAATAGCTATTATGGTGAGTGGGATCACCGTTGCAGCAAGGCCTGAGACTGCTCAGAGAAAGCGACATACCATATACTTGACAAGTTGACAAAATAGAGCGATACTAAACATATGAAAGCAATGCCGGTTGGGGAAGTTAAAACGCACTTTTCAGAGGTCCTTGAAGAAGTGAGGCAGGGAAGCACGGTGGGGATTTTATACGGCAGGGCCAAAAAACCGGTCGCTATGATTGTCCCGTACGTTGAAGAAAAAGTTAAAAAGAGGAAAATAGGAATTTTGGACGGAAAGATGACCGTGAAATTTATGCCCGATTTTGAAATGACCGTAGAAGAATTGCTCGCTGTAAAATGAAATTACTGCTGGATTCCCATACGCTCCTATGGTCTATAGGGAAAAGCGATGAGTTATCAAAAAAAGTTATACAGGAACTGGAAGATACTAATAATGATATTTTAGTAAGCGCCGTATCATTATGGGAACTGGCATTAAAACAGAGCATTGGGAAATTAGTTCTTAGCTCTTTTGATATAAAAGATATTCCCTATTATTGCAAAAAGATGGGCTTTGAACTGATACCGTTAAATCCTGTGGAAGCATTGGAAAGCTTTGCCTTAGCGCAAAAAGAAAAACATAAGGATCCATTCGACCGGATGCTGATTTATCAATGCATACGCAATAACTATATATTTGTAAGCCGCGATACCAAGAATGAATTATATAAAAAAGATGGATTAAAATATATTTGGTAGAATCGTTCTGACTTATGCAGAAAGTATCTATATCGTGGAAAGGTTGCTCAAGGGGTGATGCGCAGCTTTTCTTGTGAAAGGGAAATGAAAAAATCCTTGCTCCATAAGTCCAGTGGGCGGGTGTCCCTGATAAAAGGGAGCACATCGTTTTTTATCTGCTTATAATCAACCGATGAAAAGCGGTCTGTTAGCAAGCGGAGTATATCTTTTAGGGCGAGAGGCTCCGGCCCGGCCCAGTGCCCGCCCTGGCGTATGCCGGCTTCTAAGTACCGGCGATTGACCGGGATGCCCTTTGAAAGGTACCAGAGGTAGTCGTAAAAATCACGGCCCTTGGCGCGGGATTTCCAGGAGCGGTACAGGAGCGCGTGAAGTTTGCCCGCGAAAAGCGATGGAAGGTCAAAGAGCCGGACCGAATAGGGGATCGGCATAAGGCCATATTTGACTTCGTAGCCAGCGCCCGGGTAGGGGTTCGTATCAACTTCAAATTTGACCTTAATCAGTTCATTTGGGGGAACACCGGGAACCGGCGGGGTGATGGAACCTATCTTTAAAAGATGAAGCAGGGTTCCCCCTTTAATAAAGGCTGACTGAACGGCGGTGTCAGTCACCTTTTCTTTCGTTTCTACGGTCATGTCAAAACCGTATGATCCCAGCTCGTCCCAGACAGCGTTCAGATAGAGACCTAAGTCAAAGGATGAGTCCGGTTCCATAAGACTGAAATCCAGATCTTCGGAAAAACGGTCGAGCTGGTGAAAGATACGGAGGGCCGTTCCTCCATAGAAAGCAGCGTGGGTAAAAAAATGGGCGCGGTCAAGGGCTGCCAGGGTGATTTCCTGAATAATCTCCTTGAGGGCGTCCCGGCGTTCTTCGGTAGTAGTACAATGGTACTGCTCAAACATTATTTGTACCGGTGATTTGGTGTTCATTGGTATACTTCCTTGCCCAGCCAATCGGCCAGGGCCAGCAGTGATTTTCTGCGGTAGAGCGGAGCAATCCAGCGGATAAAGGCGCCATCCAGATTGCGGAGATCTTGGCGATCAATGCGCCAGTCCTCTAGGAGCAGGGACCCCATATCGTTCAGGGAAGTAATTAACGGATTTTTATAGACCATATCGCAGAGGGCCTTTTCCGGCGAAGCGATAAGATAGGGCAATCCCGCCTCTTCCCGCACGGTAATGCCATAGGGATACACCGTAGGGGGAAGATAGAAATACCGGAATTCCCCCAGAGGAGTGCGGAACACCTTGTCCTTGTTTTTATTGAAGCTTGCGGATGTTACCACCCGTACCCGTTCAGGGATAAGGCCTGCATTGGCCAGGGCGTACTGAAAGGAAATATAGGAAGGTCCGTAGAGCAGCGGGGCAATAGGCGGGTGGGGAGTTGCGGGATCGTCCACAAAGAGGCCTTTCCGCAACTGTACCAGGGCGCCGGCCTTTAAAAGCCGGGTAAGCCGCGCTTGGGGGGAAGCATAGCCTGCGAGTTCATCCATAACCATCAAATGGGTCTTAATCATTGTATCTCCGGTAAGTACAAATATACGATACTTTCTGGAGATAAACAAGGGATAAAAACACAAAATTTCGATATATCGAGAATATTCAAGCAATCACGAGAAAATCCTCGATATATCGAGAAACCTAAAGAAATTGGCCAAGCTGCGGCCCTTGACTTTGTATACACACCTGTATATACTAAATAATACAGGCGGTGGTACAATGCAAATGACGAAGGTTTTTAAAAGCGGAAATAGCCAGGCAATACGTATTCCCAAGGAATATCAAGTTGATGAAGATGAGCTATGTATCAATAAAATTGGCAATACAATAGTCCTTTTCCCGAAAAATGATCCATGGGAATTATTTAAGAAAAGCCTAACTGAATTTTCAGATGATTTTCTTTTTGATGGGAGAAATCAACCTCCGATGCAGAAGCGTTTTTAGTATCGTGTATTTATTAGATACTAATATTTGCATTTATATAATTAATAAACGGCCGCAAAAGATCATAGAGAAAATTAGTCTGCATGAACCTGCAGAGATAAAAATATCGGCTGTATCAATAGCTGAAATGGAATATGGGGCTGCCAAAAGCGCCTATCCTGAAAAAAACAGAAATGCCTTACGGGATTTTTTAATATCATTTGAAATAATCCCTTTTGATCTTAAGGATGCAGAGATTTACGGAATAATACGAGCCGAGTTGGAACGGAATGGAGAAGTTATAGGTCCCTATGACATGCAGCTTGCTTCCCAGGCTTTAAGCCGGGATTATATTTTTGTAACAAATAATATTCAGGAATTCCAGAGAATTAAAAAACTTAAATTAGAGAATTGGGTATAAACCGCAGAATCTTATTCAGGCCTCGGGTCTAACTTAAAAACGACAAAGAAAATTCGAAAGGAATTGCCTGAATTAGTGATGTTTTTCCCGATGAAGAGCCTGATTTTCCTGATAAAATCGTCCCGGTTTATGCAGAATATGTCATCCATATCTAGTGTTTCTCCTTAATGGATATAGTTTACTCGGTATATCGGGTAAATGAATATCCCATAAAAGACTATATGTTGACACATATTTATCATGATTCAAATTGGTTAATAATAAAAGCAACAAAATAGAGTTGTGTGGAGTTTCTATGAGCAGGAAAGATCAGTATGCTCTTAATACCCGTGCGCTTGTTACAGGTGGGGCAGGATTTTTAGGTAGCCATCTGTGCGAACGATTAATCAAAGAAAAGTACGATGTTCTTTGTCTGGATAATTTTTTTACCGGGCAAAAACGTAATATTGAGCATCTTATGGGGAATTCATATTTTGAGCTTGTTCGGCACGATGTAACGTTTCCCTATTACGCAGAGATTGACCAGATATATAATTTTGCCTGTCCCGCAAGCCCACCACATTACCAGTACGATCCGGTCCAGACAACCAAGACCAGTGTGCATGGAGCTATCAATATGCTGGGCTTGGCGAAACGTACCGGGGCGCGTATCCTCCAAGCATCGACCAGTGAAGTATATGGCGATCCGGTAGTACACCCACAAGTTGAATCTTACTGGGGGAATGTTAACCCCATCGGAATCCGGTCCTGCTATGACGAGGGGAAACGATGTGCTGAAACCCTGTTTTTTGATTATCACCGGCAGCATCAGGTTGAAATAAAAGTAGTCCGAATTTTTAATACCTATGGGCCGCGTATGCATCCCAATGATGGCAGGGTTGTAAGCAATTTTATCATGCAGGCGCTCCGGGGAGATAACATAACGATATACGGTGATGGTAGTCAGACCCGGTCGTTTTGTTATGTGGATGATTTGATAGAAGCTATTGTCCAGATGATGAAGACGCCCGCAGACTTTACCGGCCCGGTAAACATTGGAAATCCCGGAGAATTCTCTATGCTGGAGCTTGCGGAGACCATTTTATCCCTCACCGGGAGCAAGTCCAAAATTATATATCAGCCACTACCATCGGATGATCCAAAGCAACGGAAACCTAATATCGCCTTGGCAAAAGAAAAGCTGAATTGGGAGCCAAAGATTCATTTGCGGGATGGATTAAAAGAGACGATTGCATATTTTGAGGGACAGATCAAATAACATATAATGTTAAATTTTGTAAAATTACGATGGCGGAAAATAATTGCAAATTGATCGAAAAGATGTTTTGTGGAATTATGCTGCTACATTCTTACAAATAGCAGCGCAACTTATACTTTTCCCATTTATTTTACGTATTTTACCTCAGGAAACAATAGCAATTTGGACTATTTTCTCAACAATTATTATTTTAATTAATTTATTGGATTTTGGTTTTAATCCTTCATTTACTCGCAATGTAGCTTATGTGTTTAGCGGTGTAAAGGCTTTAAAGACAAATGGCTTTTCTGTTGTTGACACTGGGCAAACAACAGATGTTGACTATAAACTACTGAAAGACCTTATTACTGTCATGCGTTTATTTTATTCATGCGTATCAGTAATTCTTTTTTTTATTCTAACCACAATAGGAACATATTATATTTATACTGTTCTAAAAACATATATCGGTAACCAAACTGAAGTATATATAGCTTGGTTTATATTGTGCTGCATAAATGCTTACTCCTTCTTTACCCTCTATTATGATTCCCTCTTACAAGGAAGAGGTTTAATAAAACGGTCAAAACAAATAGGGATTATAGGGCAGTCTTCATACTTGATTGTTGCAATAATTTTAATATTATCAGGATTTGGCCTTATTGCTATTGTTAGCGCACAGGCGGTATCAATTATCATTCGGAGAGTTTTATCGTATAATTCATTTTATACTGCGGATATCAGGCTTAATTTACATAATATAGTTAATCAAACACAGCGAGGTATTCTGAAGGCAATTTATCCGAATGCGATTAAAATTGGTATAAATAGTATAGGTGGCTTTTTGATTAATAGATCGCCTGTAGTTATTGGATCGCTTTATCTATCGCTGGATTTCATTGCTTCTTATGGTATAACGACACAGATTATTGGAGTTATTTCGTCATTGGCGAGTGTTTATTTTTCAACTTACTTGGTACAAATAATGCACTATCGAGTACAGAATAATATGGATGAAATAAAACATATCTATTTCAAGAGTTGCTTGTTATTCCTTATTATGTATATTTTTGGTGGACTGGTTCTTATATTTTTGGGTAATTTTATGTTAGATATAATAATTAAAAGCAAGACACCTCTTTTGTCACAACGATTTATTATTATATTATTGATTTCAGGTTTATTGGAAGCAAATACGAGTATTGCTGGTAATATATTGCTTACAAAAAATGAAGTTCCATTTTTTAAAGCGGGACTGATTTCTGGAATTTGTATATTAATTCTACTTCTTGCTCTTTTTAAATATACTAATTTAGGAGTATGGAGCATAATTTTTGCGCCTTGTGTTGTACAGTGTTGTTACTCATATTGGAAATGGCCTTTGAAGGCATATAGAGAATTAAACGTTAGTCAAGTGAGACATTAGATGAAAAAAAAAATAATTACTGCTATGCGAATCATTTATAGTAAAATAAATAAAGATATATTTTATTTTAAAGAATTCGGCTTAAAAAATTTACTTCGTGCAAAGGGTCGCCATGTTGCTTTTCCCTGTTTGATAGAGGTAAAGCGGACAGATTGCAAGTATCCATTTTGGCTTAGAGAACCCTCAACAGATGTTTCTATGTATTCACAAATATTTATTAATTTCGAGTATGATTTTGCCATAGAGAAAGAACCGGAAGTAATTATTGATGCAGGAGCAAATATAGGGTTAGCTTCTATTTATTTTGCAAATAAATACCGACAGGCTAAAATTATTGCTATAGAACCGGAAAAGAATAATTTTGAGTTATTGCTAAAAAATACAGCACAATATACAAACATTATACCTATTCAAGCAGCATTATGGAATTTGGATGGTAAAATTGATATATTGGATTCAGGATTGGGTGAATGTGGATATATGGCTTCAGATAAAAGTATAAATACGGTTTTAAAAACACCATCTGTGCGCTATGTTCAACAGGTTACATCAGTTACAATAAAAAAAATTGTTAAAGAATATCAATTAGACAGAATTGATATTCTTAAAATGGATATAGAGGGATCTGAAAAAGAAGTTTTCAGTAATTCTGTTGAATGGATAGATAAAGTAAAATCAATTATTATTGAATTACATGAATATATGAAAAGTGGATGCAATAGGATATTTTATAATTACACAAACGACTTTGATAATGAATGGCAACAGGGAGAAAATGTTTTCTTATCAAAAGGTCATTATCTTAAAAAGATTTCCAGGTAAATAATATGCTATTAGTTTTAATTATAGATGGCATAGGATGATTAATATAAAAAATGATGTTGGGTATATTCACAAGATTATTTAAAAAGAATTGGCCAAACATTTATCGACGCATAAAATTAATAAAGGCGTCCGGTAAAGGGGATGCGCTTATTCCGGATTATCCAATTGAACATTTTTATTCTCCATTTGCAACAATGAATGAGATAAAGGAATATGAAAGCTATTTACCGCTTGAAATTCAAGGCATTGATTTAAATGATAAAGTTCAATTAGAATTATTATCTATATTTGATTCATTTTATAGGGAATTACCTTTCAGGGATGAAAAGACCGAAGGATTAAGATATTATTTTAAAAATGATCATTATTCTTATTCTGATGCTATATTTACGATATTTGAAACCACAAAAGTTAATAGAAGTTGGTTCTGGTTTTTCATCCTGTGTGACCCTGAATGCCAATGAAATATATTTCAAAAATAAATTTTATTGTACCTTTATTGAGCCATTTCCTGATAGATTAAAATCATTGACAGGGGATTCATCCGATATAGAAATACTTGAATTAAAATTACAGGATATTCCATTAAAATTATTTACGCAATTAGGGGAAAATGGCATTTAATTTATTGATTCAACGCATGTTTCCAAATTTAATAGCGATGTAAATTATATTATTCATAACATATTGTCTTTACTGCAAAAAGGTGTGTATATCCACTTCCACGATATATTTTATCCATTTGAATATCCAAAAGAATGGCTGCTTGAGGGAAGAGCATGGAATGAACAATATATATTAAGGGCCTTCTTGGAATATAATAGCAATTTTAAAATAGTACTATTTAATACATATTTAGAATTGATGTATGAAAAAGAATTAGTGGAAAAGTTTCCCCAAATTTATAAGCAAACTGGTGGAAGTCTTTGGATAAAAAAAATATAAAATTAGTTTTAAAAAGAAAATCAGTATGCCATTAGTATCGGTTATAATGCCTGTCTATAATGCTGAAATATTTGTCAGAGAAACTATAGACAGTATTTTAAATCAAACATTTCATGATTTTGAATTTATTATTATTGATGATGCCAGCAGTGATTCTTCGCCGGATATTATCAAATCTTATAATGATCCGAGAATTAGATTTTATAAAAATGAAAAAAATATTGGTTATGTCGCCAATCTTAATAGAATGATTGATTTGGCGCAGGGTAAATTTATTGCCCGCCAAGATAATGATGATATCTCACATCCTGACAGATTAAAAAAACAAGTTGCTTTTTTGCAAAAATATGAAAATGTAGGCGTTTGCGGATCCTATGTACAATTAATAGGTACAAAGAAAGGATTATTTAAACGACCTATAAGAGATAAGGATATCCGGGCAAGGCTTTTGTTTTTTTGTCCTATGGTGCATCCTTCTGTGATGATGAGGGCATCCCTTTTTAAACAGGGAATAAAATATGACGAGGAATTAAGTCCAGCTGAAGACTATAACCTGTGGTTTGAAATATCAAAAATGACAAAAATAGCAAATATACCAAGGGTATTACTGTATTATAGATTGCACGATAATAGTGTAAGTAACTTAAAGCAAGATATTCAAACAAATATAAGCGATGCTATTAGACATAAAATAATAGAATACTCATTATCAATTAGACTGACTGAGGAAGAAAAACGTGTTCATGATCTAGTTGTACGCCCACATACTATTAGTTATAACGACTTAATTTTATTGCAAGAATGGTTGATGCATCTTCAAGCGTTAAGTATTAAAAGCAATTATTATAATACAAAGGCTGTAAAGAATGCAATTTTTGAAGCCTGGTCTGGTGTTTGCAGAAATAACAGTATAATAAATCCGTTTCAAATGTTATGTTTTTATTATAATTCTACTTTTTTTAATATGCATAAAATATTTATAATTCAATCTCTTAAAACAACAATAAAAATACTATTTAAGATGGTAAAAAATATATGAAAAAGAAGATATATATTGCTGGTTGTGGTGGAATGTTAGGGGAGGCTTTTTATGGGCAATACAAGGATAAGTATACTCTTAAATGTACTGATAAGGATGTAAATGCCAACTGGCTCAGTTTCCTTGATTTTCGTGATTTAAAGGAATATCGAAACCAAGTCAAAGAATTTGCGCCCGATTATCTGTTTCATTTAGGTGCTTATACTGATTTAGAATTTTGTGAAAAAAACCCGGAAGACACCTATGCAACTAATACTATATCGGTTGAAAATGCAGTATATATTGCCAATGAATTGAATATTCCTCTTTTGTATATTTCAACTGCGGGTATTTTTGACGGCAAAAAAGATTTGTATGATGATTGGGATGTGCCTAATCCCCTTGGTGTATATGCCCGTTCAAAATATATAGGGGAACGATTTGTAGTAGAAAACGCAAACCGTTTTTTGGTTTGTCGTGCAGGTTGGATGATGGGTGCAGGTCCAGGCAAGGATAAAAAATTTATTCAAAAGCTGATGAAACAGTTAAAAGATGGCAAAAAAGAACTTTTTATTGTAAATGATAAAGATGGAACCCCCACATATACTCATGACTTTGCAAAAAATGTAATGCTTTTGCTGGAAAATGAATATTGGGGATTGTATAATATGGTTTGTGGAGGACAAACAAGTCGCTATGATGTTGCTGTAGAGCTTTTAAAAATATTGAATTTAAATGATGTTGTCAAGTTAACCGCCGTTTCTTCTGATTATTTTAAAGAAACGTATTTTGCTGCTAGACCGCCGTCGGAACGCCTTTTAAATCAAAAATTAAATATTCGCAATATTAATGTAATGCGAGATTGGCGTATTGCCTTAAAGGAATATGTAAATATTTATTATAAAGATTATTTATTCTAAAAGTATCAAAATGATTTATATAATTTTTATAGTAATTCTTTTTATATTTTCTTTAGTTGAAATTATTGAATTTGGAAATAATATCTTATATAAAAAAGATGATAAAATATTTTTTATTCTATTTTCGTTTTTTATGATAAGTTTGTCAGCCCTTAGATATAAAACTGGAGGTGATTGGTATCATTATATTCCTTATTTTGATAATATAAAAAAGACTTATAATCCTTTGTTCGATATGGAATATGGATATTTTCTGTTAAACGTTATCTTTAAGCATACATTTAATAATTATTTTATAATGCAGTTTTTCCTTGAGCTGTTTTGTGGAATCTGTGTTTATCATCATATCTATAAGTATTCTACACACCCTGTTTTTTCATTATTTTTATACTTTTTTTGGATGTATTTTTCTTTAGATATGGCACTTAATCGTCAGTATTTAGCAGTGGCAATTGTTTTATGTGGCTATAAATATATACAGAAAAAAAAATTTTTTTCATATTTACTTATAATTATTATTGCTATGCAATTTCACAGCAGTGCATTTGCCTGTATAGTAATTTATTTTTTTAATAAACAATTGCCAACATATTTAGTTTGCCTTGTATTCTTATTTTCTGTTTGTATAGGATTTTGGGGACATGAAATAACCTTAAGTGCTTTGAAATTAGTTTATCCATTTATGCCGCTAAGATTTTCTAGCATGATAGACTTGTATCTAAAATCAAGTATACATACTGGAGTAATAGAAGCTAATACGGGACTTGGTGTTATTATGATATTATTAATAGCAGGCATAATAGTATTTCTAAACAGTAGAAAGAAAATGAATCCTATGTTCTTTAATAGTTTTCTTGTATTATTTTTAGTCAATCGTTCTGGTGTAGGAATTTTGGGACGCTTCAATTGCTATTTTTATCTAATTGGAGGTGGTTTATTTTCTTATAATATTCTTTTAGACAATGACTTCTTCAAAAAGATATTTTCAATAAAGTACATATATTTCGTATTGGTGTTATCATATTTTGTATTTACCTTTTATAAAGGCACTTTATTTGTAAGGCACTATAATTGGCCTCCAATGTGGGATCTATTTGTGCCATATCATATTGTTTTTTCTTCAGTTGATGAACCTGGTCGTGAAACCTTAGGCTTATTGTTAACTAGAGGAGTATTTAATAGATAGAATGAAGTATGAAACTGAAAACTGTTCTAATACTAAAATATTTCTGTAAAAACCAAGTTAAGTTTAGCGGTTAATTAAAATAGTAAAAGGATAATATTTAATGAAAAAAATATTATATATTGCAACAGGTAATCCATTTGTTCGATCCGGGGAGGGGTTGGCTACGATTGCTTATTATAATGCATTAATGAGTATTTTTAATAATAATATTGATATAATAATGGGTCTGGAAGCTATCGATAAACATAAAAACAAGAATAATTATTTTGGCGCACCAAGAAGAAATAAACTATATGCCAGTATAGCTTTAATTTTTGGACATTTGCATCGAAATAAAAAATATGTCTATTTGCATCTGCAAAAATATAAAGATCAATATATGTGGTGTATAATAAATGGAGGTATATATGCAGGTGATATGATAGATTATATTAAGTCTATGGGTATTAAAACTATTGTTATTCACCATAATTATGAAAGAGAATACAGTGTAGATAATCGAACCATAACGTCTTTTGGTGGGTTATTTCCGTATTATATTATACGAAATGAAAAAAATGCTTATTTGAAAGCTGATTTAAATATGTTTCTAACTAAATCTGATATGAAGTTATTTGAAGAAAATTATGGTGTTTGTAACGGTGAAATAAATTTACTTGGAGTTTTTGAGCCAACTATTGAAAATATTCCAATGGTAGTACAAAAACAGAGTTTAGTGCCAAGTATAGTAATTACCGGAACATTAGGTAGTGTTCAAACGGAACATGGCATTCGTAATTTTTACAAATATTACTATCAAACCTTAATAAAAATTTGTCCTATGGCAAAAATAGTGATTGCAGGAAGGAATCCAACAAAAAAAATTAAAGATATTGAAAAAAATTCAAATAATCGAATTAAAATTATTTCTAATCCTGATAATATTGAAGATATAATCCAGTCTGCTTCGATTTATTATTGTCCTATAGATATTGGCGGTGGTTTAAAGTTAAGAGTAATGGATGGTTTAAGGCAGGGCTTGCCTGTCTTGGTTCATGAAGTATCATCAAGAGGGTATGATGTTTTTTTTGGGAAGCCATATTTTAAAATTTATAATGATTATGAAACGTTTAAGGAAGGGTTTTCGAGTCTTGTTAGGATGTATGGTAATAATGAAATTGATAATAAACAAATACAAAATGATTATGTTGAATATTATAGTTTCAAAGCAGGTTGTATAAGGCTAGAAAAGGCTTTGTATATTTTGAAAAATGAATAGAATCCTCTACAAGAATATAAAAAAATTATAAATGAATTAAGAGTATTTGAGTCCGGATGGAGTTAAAAGAATTTGTGTTACTATGATGATAAAATACTTGACACAAGGATATTTTATGAGAAAAATGAACAAACAACAAACAATCTATTTACAATATGGCTGCGGCTCATCCGCGCCAATAAATTGGTTGAATTATGACGCCTCTCCGATGATTATATTGCAAAAAATACCGGGTATTGGATTAATGATACAAAAAATAAGAAATGTATCATTCGATAAAAATGTAAAATATGGTGATATTGTTAAAGGAATTCAAAAATATAATAATTCATGTGATGCTGTATATTGTTCACATGTATTGGAACATTTGACCTATTAAGAATGCCTAATAGCAATACAAAACACTTATTCCCTGCTAAAGGACGGTGGGGTCTTTCGATTATTAATGCCAGATTTAAAAGAAATGTGTGAAGAGTATATGTCGGGAAGAATGGATCCCGAAGCATCAATTAAATTTATAAAGTATTCTGGATTATGTATAGAAAAGAAGAGGAGATTTTTCGATAGAATAATTAGTGTATTCAGTAATTCCAGGCACAACTGGCTTTGGGATTACAAATCCACCGAAATGATATTAAAAAGAGCCGGGTTTAAAGGCATTCGGGCCTGTAATTATCACGATTCAAGTATTAAAGCCTTTGAAATCGTCGAAAACGCCGACCGTTTTAAGAATTGCTTGGCAATAGAAGCAATAAAGTAATTTAAAGGATGAAGATAAATGCCGATTAATTTTAATCGATCTCCGCATGAAGCACCCGTGTTATTTTTGGTTTTTAATCGACTGGAAACTACAAAAAAAGTTTTTGAATCAATTCGGGAGAAAAAACCATTGCATTTATATATTGCTAGTGATGGACCTCGAAATGATCATATGGGTGAAGATGAAGTAGTTCAATCAGTGCGTGATTATGTACTAAATAATATAGACTGGGATTGTAAAATAGAAAAACTTTTTAGAGATACTAATCTTGGTTGTGGAAAGGCAATAAGTTCCGCTATAACATGGTTTTTTGAAAATGAAGAAAAAGGAATAATATTAGAAGATGATTGTTTGCCAAATCAGAGTTTTTTTTCATACTGCGAAGAATTACTTGAATATTACAAAAATGACACACGCATATTTGTAATTAGTGGGAGAAATAATAGTGGTATATGGAATCAGGATCGATATGACTATTTCTTCTCAAAGACGCCGTTTATTTGGGGGTGGGCAACATGGGCACGGGCATGGAAATATTATGATATTAATATGTCCGACATTGACGAATTTATTAAATATAATAATTTTGTGAGGTTTCTTGGGAAAAAACTGGGTCCTAGATGCCAGAATATTATTTATAATAGAATTATGACAGAAAGAGTAGATACTTGGGATTATCAGTGGAGCTATACGCTTTATAAAAACAATGGTTTGGCATGTATTCCATCGAAAAATATGATTAAAAATATAGGAAAGAATTTAAATGCAACTCATCGTACAATAATAAAAAAAGAAGAACCAAAAATTTATGAACTATCATTTCCACTCAAAAAAAATAATTTTGTAATTGCAGATGGTATATTTGATAAATCTTTTTGGGAATATAATACTCTTGTTTTCCGTATAGTTAGAAAAATTATTAAATTTATTTTTAAAATATAAATTAAGAAAATATCAGTCCTAAGAACTGCAAAAAGATCACAAGTCAATATATATTTATAGAGATATTTTAAATGAAAGGTACAATAGTTGTAAATGCTTCTGCTTTAAGAATTGGCGGTGCATTAACGATTTTATATCAGTTTATTGCCGCATTGCCCGATGATGATTATCAATATATTGTGTTTGTCCATAAATCAATAGAGAACTTACAGTTTAAATTAAATTTAAGAATTATATATGTTGATAAATCTTCCCCTATTAAAAGGGTATTATGGGATGCGTTTGGTTTAAGAAACTGGTTGAAGCTTAATAATATAATACCTATTGCTTCAGTATCTTTGCAAAATACAAGTTTTCGAATTAATAATGACTGCCCTAATTTTATTTATTTTCATCAACTGATTCCATTATATCCGTACAAATGGACTGCCCTTTCTTATGAACAGATAAAACGATTTTTTGTTAACAAAATATTATATAAATATTTTGTTAAAAGATATTTTGATGAATTTACAGAAATATTTGTTCAGCTTAAATGTACAAAGGATGCTTTTGTTAAAACATTTAAATTCAATCAAAATAGAGTTCATATTATATATCCCTCGATTTATCTTCCCGAACCAGTTAATAAAAGTGGTCTGTTTATAGATAACCAAAAGTTAAATATTTTTTTCCCTGCTACTCCTTATTCATATAAAAATCATTCTATACTAATAAAAACTTTCAAATATATTGATATTTTATTAAAAAAGAAAATTACTTTATATTTAACATGTTCTCCAAAAGAAATACATAATCCATATTCATTTAAAAATATTGATATTATTTTTCTTGGTACCTTAAAACATAGTGAAGTAGTTTGCCTTTATACAAAATTAGATGTTTTGGTATTTCCTAGTTTTTTGGAATCATTTGGATTACCGCTAATAGAAGCAGCTTCATTTGGACTACCAATAATTGCATCGGATCTACCTTATGCCAGAGAGGTATTGAAAGACTATAGTGGGGCAACATTTGTCAAATACAATGATTATCATAAATGGGGGAAAGAGCTTTTAAGATTAAGTTTTGAACCAAAGAATAAATATAAATCATTAAAAATAGATGAAAAAAAATCATGGAATGAATTATATAAAATTATAGAAAAAAAAATATGCAATTATAATGCAAAATGATAAATGAAAATATCAATAATAACTGTCTGTTATAATAGCGAATCTACTATTCGTGATACATTTGAGTCTGTATTAAAGCAAAATTATCCTGATATCGAATATATTGTAATCGACGGTCAATCAACTGATATGACCGTAACTCTGATAAAGGAATATGAATGTAAATTTAGGGGTAGGATGAGGTGGATTAGTGAGCATGATAAAGGAATTTATGATGCTATGAATAAAGGCATAAAAATGGCGAGTGATTCAATTATAGGGATTTTGAATGCTGATGATTTTTATACTTCAAATGATATTCTTGAAATTGTTAATAAAACAATTACAGAAAAGGATGTAGATTCCTGCTTTGGAAATTTGTTATATATTAAGGATGATAAACCATACCGATATTGGAAATCAGGAAAAAATAGAGCATTTAAATATGGGTGGATGCCTCCGCACCCGACTTTTTTTGTAAAAAAAAGCATATATGAAAAATATGGATTATACAGATTTGACTGTGGTTTAAACGCAGACTATGAACTAATGCTTCGTTTATTAGATAAAAATAAAATATCGACGATTTGGATAGATAAAACATTTGTATATATGCGTGCCGGCGGAAGTAGTAACAATGGAATTAGATCAAGAATAAATGCAGTTATTGATGATAAAAATGCATGGGTAGTTAATAAATTGTCAATGCCGTTTTTTGTTTTATTGCTTAAAAAGGCGAGAAAGTTCCCACAGTTTTTTCTATCTATATTTTACCGTTTTCATAATGTTTGATAATTTATGCATATTTAACCAAAAGGGGAACTGATAAATCAAAATGTATATATGCTTGATGCATAAAATCGTAGAAGACAAATTCCGATGGCCAGTAAAGGAAATCAAATTCACTTGTTATGGCCTTAGAAGAAAATATGGAAAAGATAGAACAAGATAACGAAATCAGTCTTATTGATATCTTTGCTCTCCTCTGGCGTCATAAATTTATGATCATCATCATCACACTTATCGCCATGTTCGGTGTAGTTGTATTTGCTGTTCTCTCTCTAGTCCTACCATCCGAGACCTCCCCGCTTCCTAACGAGTATACTCCTTCAGCTCATATGCTCATAAATAATACATCTTCATCTAGTGGTGGCATGGCCACTATGCTCAGTGCCAGCGGCCTTGGTGGGTTGGCTGGCCTTGCTGGAGTGAACACCGGTTCATCCTTCAGTGATCTCGCAATTTATCTTGTCGGTACCAATTCTTTCATGGATGCAGTGGTTGAAGAATTCGACTTGGTTACCCGATATAAAATTGAAAAGCCCGATAAGAAAGCAAGGTCTCCCCGGACTGATAGTCGCAAGGTGCTGAAGAAAAAGCTTATCGCTTCTTATGAAGAAAAAAGCGGTGTTTTTAGCATCAGTTTTACCGATATAGATGCAGCTTTTGCCCAGAAGGTTGTTAACTTCTGCATGCACTATCTTGAAGGCTGGTTTAATGAATTGGGAATTGATAAAAATAAACTGGAACGAGAAAATCTGGAACGGAACATCGAAAACACTTTCCAGGAAATACAAAACTTGGAACAGGAAAGCCAGAAATTGGGCGTGTCAGTTACCGACGGAAGGACTATCCCATCAATCGCTCTTGAACAACGCCGTATCGCCCTGGAATTGGGCGCCCAGCAGCAGGTTTATACCCAGCTTAAAGTTCAGTATGAACTCCTTAAGGTAACCATGGCTAGTGAAAAGCCTGTTTTCCAGGTATTGGAAATGGCTGAAATCCCGGATAGGAAATCTGGTCCAAGCCGGGGAGTAATTTGTGCCATCGTTACTTTTGCTGCATGGTTCCTCGCAGTATTCTTGGCATTTGTGCTAAACGCAATAACTAATATTAAAAGAGATCCAGAAGCTATAGCAAAATTACGAGGCGCATCTTGAAGCATAGACTGATTGCTCTCTGTTTTTTACTTATTATTATCCTCTTGAGAGTTTTTGCGCAGGAGTTAAATGCCTCTGAAGTAAAGGAATCTGATGCGTTAAGCCGATTTGCCCAGGTGGCCCTCTCCAGCTCCGATTACCGGGTTACCGCCGGGGATATCTATACTCTTCAGTATGCTGCTGGTACTGTCCCAGTGGTTTATAAGATCGTTGTGGATTCCAGTTATCGTATCAATGTTTCTAATCTTGGGATTATTAATGTTGCGGGAAAAAGTTATCAGCAACTTAAGACTGATGTAGAAGGCATTGTTACCAACAACTACCCATTAAGCGGGGTTCAGTTGGTCCTCACCGAACCGGCGTCATTCCGGGTTCGGGTTACTGGGGAGGTGCAGAATTCCCAAGAAATTGTAACTTGGGCCTTAGCTCGGCTCTCTGGTCTTTTGAATATAGATAACCGTACCCCTTATTCCTCCCTCAGAGATGTGTCGGTACGTTCTCAGAATGGTCAAATCCGGACTTACGACCTCTTTAAGGCCCAACGTTTCGGTGATATGACCCAAGACCCATATGTTCGCCCAGGAGATGTGATTACGGTGAGCCATGCTACCCGTGTGGTCACTGTGGCTGGGGAGGTAGAGCGCCCTGGGATTTATCAGTTGTTACCTGGGGAAAGTCTCCGGGAATTGATTGGCTATTATGCCAATGGACTCTCTCCAATAGCAGATCCTACCCGGATAGAACTGGTGCGGCAAGTGGAAAGTGCCGTCGATTCAGGGGATAAAATTTACCTGACTCGTGATGCTATTGACTCAGGCTATCCTCTGCAGCATCTGGATGCAATCAGGATTCCTTCGATAATTGAGCTGATTCCGGTGATGTTCGTGGAAGGGGCGGTCCGGTTAACTGAGGAAGGTGATGAACTAAGCACCGCTACCCGGCTAACGGTTCGGTTTACTGTGGGGGAAAATTATGCATCCCTGGTACAGCGAAACCAAGCCTGGTTCTCGGCTATTTCAGACACCAAAAATGCCTACCTCATACGAGGCGTTGCACGTATTCCCCTTAACTTGAACCCTATGCTCTACGATTCATCTTACCGTAGTCAGTACTTTGTTGAGCATAACGATACATTGATTATCCCGTTCCGGCAGTATTTTGTAACTGTATCCGGTGCGGTCCATTCGCCGGGGCGTTTTCCCTATATTCCGGATCGGTCCTGGGACTACTATATCGGTCTGGCCGGGGGGTTCCTTCCGGAACGGAACTCCCATAAGATAGTAGATATTATAGACTTTGCTGGGAATAAGCTGACGAAGAAAGATATTATTACACCAGAGACGAATATCACTGCCCGGGCGAACAGTGGATTATATTATTTTAACCAATATGCGCCGGTGATTACTACCGTATTATCTGTTGTTTCTACCTTTATTACTATTACATTGCTTATTTCGCAATAAGTATGATTTATATATATAAGCTGTTTTAAGATTAAGATACGGTTCATATTTGCGGATGAAGAGTGTGATAAGGAGTTTGACAAAAGGGTATGAATAATTCAATAACAAATTTTAATGATATTTTGAAAGATGAAAGGGCAAAATTTTATTTGAATTGTGTAAATAATATAATTAAAGAAAAAACATCAAAAATATTAGTTTGCGGTGGTGGGGTTTTAGACAAAGCTATATTTGAAGCATTGAATTTTAAATATGTGACTATCTCAAATCTTGATACACGAATGAATGAAAATGAATATTTTCCCTTTAATTGGAAATTTGAAGATGCCGCATCTCTGTCTTTTGAGAATGAATCATTTGGCTTTGTAGTTATTCATGCGGCAATCCATCATGCCTCTTCGCCTCACAAGGTTCTAACAGAAATGTATCGTGTATCAAAGATTGGAATCTTAGCATTTGAATCAAGAGATTCCTTAACTATGCGTATATTAGAAAAATTAAAATTAACACAAACCTATGAACATACTGCCGTATTTTACAATGATTGTAAATATGGCGGTGTCAATAACACAGAAATACCTAATTATATATATAGATGGACGGAGAGGGAAATTGAAAAAACCATACAATCATATTCGCCATATTTTAAACATAAATATATTTATAGATATGGTACTGCCTTCCCATGTACGCCTGAATTACAGAGAATAGGGTGGTTTAAATATTGTTTTTTAAAAATTATACGCCCACTCTCCTTTATTTTTTTTAAATTATTTCCTAAACAGCAAAATCAATTTTCATTCTATGTTGAAAAACAAAATGTAAAAGAATCACTTTTCCCATGGCTTGTTATTGATGAAAATAAAAATATAATATTTAACAGGGAATGGGGCAAAAAAAATTATAAAAAAACACCGGAGATATCTAATGTTTTTAATAATTAATTCGTTTATTGCAGTGCTACCGCTGTTTGTTTATGTTCTAATAATAAGAAAAATGTCTATAATAAAAACATTAGGGATATTATATATTGGGGGCAATGCATTTTTTCTATGTATGTATACCCTTTATTATGTTCTTGTTTCTGCGACAACGTTAGATCCTTCAAATAGTTTAATTTTAATCTCTCAGAGACTTTCGCTTAAATATATAGTTGTCTCATGTTTTTTAGGTATATGTGGTATATTATTATATAGTATATTGATTCATAATAATATCATTTCCATAAAAAAAAGAAAATGTGGAAGCATTTATATATCGTTTTTTTGTACATTGTTGATAATTAATTTGACATTACATTATTCTTCAGTGTTCGGAATTAATGCTATTGCGGCGTTACATTTTCATATTATACAGCCAATAAATGAAATCAATTTTGTAATGGTAAAACAATTTGTTATATTGCCATTTATTAGTACGGTACTAATGTTTGTGGTTTTTTTTATACTATCTTCTATTAGATTAAATATCAGTTTTTTTATGATTACGATTTCAAAATCAATAAAAAAAATATGTTCTATAACTATATCTATTATAATGCCGATTATTGCCCTTGTGTTTGCAGCATTTCAAATTGGTCTACCACAATATTTACGGACCTTAGATTTGCCTCCATCAAGTTTTTATGAGAATAATTATATTGACCCGGTAAATATAAAAATTTCTTTTCCTGAGAAGAAACGAAATCTAATTGTAATATTTGTAGAATCTCTTGAGATAGGTTTTTTACCTTACGAACTTGGAGGAGGTTTTTCAGAAAATCTTGTTCCTGAAATAAAATATCTTATAGAAAATAATATTAGTTTTAGCAATAGTGAAAATTTTGGTGGTTCAAACCAAGTAAATGGAACCGGATGGACAATGGCGGGCATTTTATCCCAATTGAACGGGGTACCAATTGCTCCTTCATTTGGCGGTCATTCGTTGGGCTATTATTTTGCCGATACATTTATGCCCGGTGCATATGGTGTAGGAGATATACTAAATTCCAATGGATATAAACAATATTTGATATGTGGTGCTGATGCGAATTTTTCAGATAAAGATAAGTATTATCTAACCCATAAAGATTCTATAATATATGATTACAAATATTTTCAGGAGAATAAATTTATTTCAAAATTTTATAAAGTATGGTGGGGTATTGAAGATAGAAAATTATATTCATTTGCCAAGGAATTAATCTCAAAAAATATAGAAAATGACGAGCCATTTTTTCTTACAATAGAGACAGCAGACACGCACCCAATTGATGGATATCTTGATAAAAATGCTGAAAGAAATTATGACTCTCAGTTTAAGAATGTATTACATGATATGAGCAAGCAACTAAATGATTTTATTTCATGGTTAAAGCAGCAAGCATTTTATAAAAACACAACAATTGTAGTATTGGGAGACCATTTGTATATGGATGATACTGTTTTTGACACAGTCCCGTCAGAGAGGCATCCTATAAACATATTTATCAACTCCCTGCTTGATGATACCTATTCTAAAAATAGGCAATTTACCAGTTTTGATATTTTTCCGCTGGTTATCGGATCAATAGGCGGAGAGTATAGTGAAAAGGGGTTGGGGCTTGGACGTTCAATAAATACCAGTGAGAGAAGTTTGCTGGAAGAATTTGGTGATATACAATTACTCAACAATGAGCTTAGCCTAAAATCCATACTATATAATGAATTAGTAGGGATTAATTGAAACTATAGTAAATTGGAGTTGTTTTTATTTCTCCCAAGAATGACATTTTTCTGAAAAACGTCATAATAAACTAGATTTTTTCGTTTAGTTTACTGTTCGTAATCCGTCATTTTTATATTCATTGATTGATCCATCAACGGTTATTAAGACAAAATCATTTCTTATTGCTTCCCATACTAAAAACCTGTCAAACGGATCTTTATGGTGTAATGGTAAATGATAATTTGTGATTATGTCCGGATTATTTATTTCTTTGCATAAATAATAACTATTATCCAATTCTTCAAAGAATTCTTCCGGCTTTAGTCCTTTTAGGTCTAATTTTTTTAATGAGTACTTTATAGAAATTTCCCATAAATTTATTGGGCTATAGTATATATCATTATTTTCATCCAATAATATTATCTTAACATTTTTAGATAGTTGTTCCGGTTCAATAAATGACCATAATAGAATGTGGGTATCTACAAGATATTTCATGGGTTTATAAATTCTTCCGTGCTTATACTGAAATCTTTAGAAAAAGTTACTTTTGCCCTATGTTTTAAGGTGCCTAATTCTCTTTTTTTTGATTTCTTCCATTGTTCATACGGAATGATTACGGCAATAGTCTCTTTCTTTTTGCCATAACAAATAGCTACCTCATTGCCCAGTTCGACATCTTTTAATACTGCGGAAAAATGATTTTTAGCTTCTGCTAACGGTAGAATTTTCATATCCACAATATAGCCTATTTGTCCAACTTGGTCAAGTAAAATTGGGTGTTGACAATTGTGAGACGATAGTGTATTATTTAACGCAAGAGGTTAATTGTGAAATTTATATCCGTAAGGGATTTTAGAACATCTTCTGCCAATATCTGGAAAACATTGCCGGAGGAACAGGAAATGGTAATAACAAACAATGGAAAGCCGATTGCATTATTAACCCCCTTGAATGATAAGAACCTTGAAAACACCCTTGCTTCACTGCGGCAGGCTAAGGCAATTAATGCCGTAAAATTAATTCAGCAAGAATCTGTGGCAAAGGGACTGGATAGGACAACCATGGGAGAGATAGACGAAGAAATTAAAAAAATCAGGAAAGAATCAAAAAGATGAAACTTGTCCTGGATACGAACATAATCGTTTCAGCATTTTTAAACCCCATGGGAATCCCCGGAGAAATACTTTCAATGGTATTAGCAAAGAAAATAAAAATATGTTATGACAATAAAATTTTTGCGGAATATACAGAAGTCCTGACCAGATCAAAATTTAACTTTAATAAAGAACTGGTTAATGATTTTTTGGAATTTATAAAAATCTATGGCGAATATGTATTGGCTGAACCGCAAAACATAGTATTTATAGATGAAGACGATAAAATATTTTACGATGTATTAAAAAGCAGTAATGCAGATTACATTATAACGGGCAATAAGAAACATTATCCTAAAGATAGAAGTATTGTATCTCCAAAAGAATTTAAAGAAAAGTGACTATCTGGGAGATATGACCGAGGCCGGTTTTTATTTCCCTCAAGAATGACATATTTCATAAAAATGTCATAATAAACCTGTTCCATCCAGGACTCTCCCCTTCCATTATGATTGAAACTTTCCCTAAAACACGGTATACTTTCAATCATGATGGAATCTATTCCGAAATACACGGAACCTTCCGCTGGATATCGCCAAACTTGTTGAACAGGCAGTGTATCTGTTCTTCATTCAAAGGGGCTTTGCTGTTACTGTCGGAAAAATAAACGCTATGGAACTGTAGATCTGGCTATATATTCCAATCTCTTTTCAATGCCTATGCCTATCCCTTTCACTCAAACTTATGGGTTTACGATAGTTTCAAAGACGAACTTGCCGCCTTTTACGCTTTTGATGAAGGCGCTCTTGGTGGCGTCTCCATTGGCGTCCAGGGTGACTGTTCCGGTGGCGCCTACAAATCCGGTGGTTTTGGCGATGGCGTCCCGTATGGCCTGGGGATCAAGCGAGCCGGCCCGCTTGATGGCATCCAGGGCGACCAGGTAGCCGTCATATCCCAGGGCGGTGACCGCCACGGGGTCTCTGCCGCCGTTCCGGGCGCGGTATTCCTTGAGGAAACTTTCCGCTACCGGGGAAGCGGTGTATACGGCGGCGAAGAAGGTGGAGAACACCACCCCTTCAACGGATTCCCGGCCTAGGTCGATGAATTCTGGGGCCTCCCATGTATCACCGCCGATGATGGGTACAGTAATTCCCATCGCCCGGGCCTGTTTGATCATCAGGGCGGATTCGGTGTAGTTCCCCGGGGCAAAAATTATTTCAGGGTTCAGGGATATAATGCTGGTAAGCTGGGCAGTGAAATCCCGGTCACCGGTATTGTAGTTAACTGTGGTCAGGATGGCGTTGGGGTTCCTGGTGAGGAGCTTGAAGTTGTCGGAGAAGAATCTTGCCAATCCTACGGAGTAATCGCTGGAAACCTCCTGAACGATAACGGCGTTTTTGGCTTTGCGGTTATTGAAGGCGTAGTTGGACATGACTGTGCCCTGGAAGGGCTCGATGAAGCATATTCGGAAGTAATAGTCGTTTCCGGCAGTAACCAGGGGGTTGGTACAGGAAATTCCTATTGCGGGGATTCTTGCACCCTTGATGATTTCCCCGGCGGCTATGGACATGGAGGAACCATAGGAGCCCAGGATTAGATGGGCCTTATCCCTATCAATAAGCCGCTGAACCGCGTTTACCGCTTCAACTTTATCGGATTTGTTATCCTCCATGACCAATTCTACCCTGTAGGTTCTTCCGCCCACTTCGACGGTGGGGAAAAGTTCATTGGCAAGGCGTATTCCTTCCACTTCCATGGCCCCGCCGGCTGCGTAGGCCCCGGTTATGGGTTCAAAAATCCCGATACGAATTACATCCCCAGCGGGTTCGCTAGCCCCTCCGGCGAAAACAGGCAGCGCCATAAGCGTCATGAGCAGAGCTATGATCAGTACTGCGGGAAGCTTCGCTGGAACTACCTTTACAGCTTTTCTCATAATCTCCTCCTTGAATAGGTGATGGTAAGTCATTTCTATTATGCAATAATGACCCTGTAATGGCAAGGTGAGTGGAAAAGAAATAAAGGAAGGCTCTGCTTAGTCTTTTCTCTTCATTTGCAGTTTCCGGGCGTACATGTTCTTATCTGCCTGGTTGATCAGATCCTCCATGGTGGTTTTTCCGAGGCTTCCCAGCACATGCCCTGCGGCGTAACTGATCTTTTCCAGCTCGTTGACGCAGATGCTGTTCCGGGCGACTATCCGGCTGTTAAGCCTGGACAGATAGGATTCCGCCGCCGCGTCATTGGCGTTCTGAAAAATCGCCAAAAATTCATCCCCGCCGTAGCGTCCCACAAAGTCAGATTCCCGAACTTCGCTTTTCAGAAACTGGGCAAAGTCTTTGATGATCTTGTCTCCCCCCTTGTGGCCAAAGAAATCGTTGGTCAGCTTGAGGTTGTTCATATCAAACATGATCACCACGATATCCTTTTCCGGCGGATATGTTTTCAGTTTGTTAATAAGCCTTTCACAACTCGCCCGGTTTTCAATCCCCGTGAGGGGATCAATGTAGGCGATGGCGTTCAAGGCCGCCAGTTTTCTCTGTATCCTGAGGGAACGCAGAAAGCAGGCCATGCTGATAATAATTAGGAGGAAGAAGCACCCTATGGCAGCTATAAGGGAGATGAGGCTCCGGCGCAACACCTTTTCTGAATACCGTTCTGCGGAAAATACCGTGTCATTTACCAGGCTAAAATAATCCTGGCTTAAATCGTAGAGGGGCATAGTGTCCTCTTTCTGGCGTATATCCTGGATTTGATTTTTCAGACGGCTCCAGTATTCCTGTACCTGCCGCATATGGTTCAGGAAATCCCTATCCGGCAGGACGATAAGATCGTGCTGGTCGGTTTGTTCGTCGGTGTACAGTTCCGTTACTATGGAATCAAGCCGGGCGATCAGAGCGTCGTTGGGGTGACCCAAAAGTTCTTCCTTAACTAGTTTCTGGGTTGCCCCCCGGACTATGCCCACATAGTTTATTACCCGGGCGTTACCGTGTAGTTTTTTAATAGAAGACAGTGAAAGAAAGCTGACAAAGACAAAAAGAAATACCATTACGACAATTACTATGTATTCATTTTTAATTTTTCTTTTTTTTACCTGAATGTCCATTTGAATCCCCCATTATTTTCTGCATGGTATGAAAGGCTTTGTCGATGTCCACGGGTTTTCCGATATGTCCATTCATTCCGGCGTCATGGACTTTTTGTATATCTTCTTTCATAACATTCGCTGTCATGGCAATTATGCTGATTGTCAGCGCGTCACTACGCTTGCTTTGGCGTATCTTGATGGTGGCTTCACAGCCATCAAGCACGGGCATCTGCATATCCATCAATATTAAATCGTAATATCCTTCCGGAGATTTCATGAACATGTCCACTGCCTCCTGACCGTTTTCTGCGGTTTCCATTTCCGCCCCGGTAACGCCCATGAGTTCTATACAGATTTCTCGGTTGATATCGATATCGTCCACGATGAGGAAACGTTTGCCTCTAAAATCAGGGTTATCCGCCGAATCATCTTCATTCTTTGGCTGTTTTCCCGATTCCTGGGATTTAACCCGGATAGTAAAACTAAAGACGCTGCCCTTGCCGCCCTCACTTTGAAGTTCAATTTCTCCGCCCATCATTTCTACGATATTCTTTGAGATTACCAGCCCCAGGCCGGTTCCGCCGAAATTGGTGTTAATCCCGGCATTGGCCTGGACAAAGGGGGTAAAGAGTTTTTTGGCTTGTTCGCTCTCAATGCCGATCCCCGAATCGCTTACGGTAAAACGGTAGACCCCTTCATTGCCCATATGGAGCAATTCTTCGACGACAAGATCGATCCGTCCCCCCTGGGGGGTAAATTTAAGGGCATTGCTCAGGAGGTTTATCAGTACCTGGTTAAGTCGCAGTGCATCGGTGATGATGCCTTCATTTTTAATATTCTGCAGTTCCGCATTGAAGCTGATTTCTTTATCGGTCATTCGGGATTTGAACATGGAAAGGATGAAGTCCATGTTCTGGGTAAGAGAGATGAGACTTTCATCCAGGGTGAGTTTTCCTGCTTCAATTTTTGAAAAATCCAATATGTCATTGACGATCCCCAGCAGGTGGTTCGAGTTGTCTTCTATTTTCTGGAGACAGTCCAGTACCCGGTCTCCTGCAGCGTCGTCGGGAAGCTGTTCATCCTGGAAGCAGCTTTTGGCAATCAGGGTCATGCCGATGATGGCGTTCATGGGGGTGCGGATCTCGTGACTCATCCGAGAAAGGAAATCACCCTTGGCCCGGCTCATGTTGGCCATGTTTTCCATCAACACATTGAGGCTTTCGGCGATTTTTCGGAAATCAGAATCACCTAAAGCTTCGATCCGTTCGTCCAGGTAACCCTGAGACGCCCGGGTAGAAAATCTGCTGACCTGTTTCATCCGCTTATGGGACACCCACTTAAATCGTACAAGGAAGGCCGAGAGTATCACTATGCAAGCAAAGGCTGAAGCCAGTAAATAATAGTACATTTAATCCTTAGAACATCCTATTTTCTGAAATTCAAAAAGGCGTTTATTGCCCGCCTTGTTGAATCAAAGGCTAAATCCTCCTGTTTTATTTCGAATGGGTTTACAAAAAGTACACCCCCAATTTCATGCTCCTCCAGTTTAAAATCCCCGGGCTTGAGTCCCGGCGCGGTGATGGTAAAGAAGAGGTCGCAGGTATTATAGGTAATGTTTTTATAGGGGTAGATATTGGGGAAGGAGGCGAAGAGGACTAAGTCCGGTCCCGGGTCCCAGCTGATTTCCTCCAGGCACTCCCGGCGCAGCCCTTCGATGGCCCCTTCCCCGGGGTTTATGAAGCCCCCGGGGAGGTCCAGTTTTCCTTTGGCGGGGTCCTTGGCCCGGATCAAAAGGGCGATTTCCGTCCCGGTGCTGATGACACAGCCTGCGGCGGCGGCGGTGTTATGGTAGAAGGTAAACCCGCAGTCCGGGCAAAAAGATTTTTTGCCTTCTTTGAATTGTATATTCTGTGAACTGCAGTCAGGACAATATCTGAACATGGCAACCTCGTTGAACCTTACTTCTCTATATTATATAATAAGCGGCATGATTTGTGAATGTTTTTTAACCGTTCGTACCTACGAATGTGATAGTAATGGGCATGTAAACAACGCTAACTACCTGAACTACCTGGAATACGCCAGGTATGAGCTGCTCAAGTCCGTAGGCTTTGATTACCCTTCTATGGTAAAGGCGGGCTACGGTGTCTATGTTGCCCGGGTTGAGATCGATTACAAAAAATCCGCCTGGGCGGAGGATGAACTTCTCATCCGCTCTTGGCCCATCAAGAAAGGCGCGGTAAGCGGCGTCATCGCCCAGTGCATACTCCGGGGGGAGGAGATCATCGCCGAAGCAAAGGTCACCTGGGCCTTTGTGGACTCCAAGGGCGTTCCTACCCGGATTCCGCCTCAGTGGGATATGCCCGGACTCAGGCCGGAAAAACCCCAACCTTAGGGATTCATCTTACCGAAAAAGCCGTTCCCGCCAGGGTGCGGGCAAATTCCGCCAGGTCCTTCCTGGACAGGCTGGGTAGGGGGATGGAGCGCTGCCAGACCTTTGTTCCCCGGCCACCATCGTAGAGTTCGCAGTGAATTTCTGCGGCCTCGGTGGTGGTGAGCTTTAGGATGAAACGGGGAGGGATGGCTTCGTCGCTTGGCTTAACCGGCTCCAGGCCAGCCTTGGGGAGGATCTTGCGGAGGGCGCGGTCCAGGCGGCGGGTATCTGCGGCAGAATCGGGCGAAGCGTCCAGGGTCAGTTCTACCGGAAGCTTTAAGCCATTTTGGCGGATAGCGCCCCGGTTGAGGGCATAGAGCCGTTCGGTGGTGTCCCGCAGTTCCGTCCGGCGGGAGAGGCCGGTGGAAAGTTTAGCTAAATCGGCGTAGGTGTCGGCTATCATGTCCCGTTCCCAGATGGGGTCGAAATTGTCGATGGACTGGCGGAGCAGGTCCCGGTTTTTCAGGAGGGCCCCTAATTCCTCATCGTAGGAATAGGCCGCCTGGGGTATTTGGGCGACTTCGGCGTCCCGGGCCAGGACAAGGTAGGCCTGGGCCCGGCGGGGATAGGCTTCAAAGGCGTTGTAGTACTGGATCAGGGCGTCCTGGCGCAATTCACCCGGGGCCTGGGGATCCGCCCGATAGGCGTCTGCCGCAAGGAGGCTGTACTTCCGGAACAGGTGACGATGGACCGCGGATTGGAAGCGGTAGTAGCCGGCCCGGGCCAGATGGTTGAAGCGATTCCGGATGCCGGTCCAGGGGGTCAGGGTTTCGGTTTTTCCAAGACCCTCGTAGGTATACCAGAGTATCTGATGGATATCCCGTTTATACCGGACCGGATCGATGCCGTAGTTTATCATCCACGATAAATCCCGGCTGCCTAAACAATCTTCTGCGTAAAGCCGGGCTTCCTCCAGGCGGCCGGCAATTTGAAAAGCCTGGGCCATGTTGATCTTGGACAGGGGGGAGTTGTCGCTTTCGTAGGCTTCCTGATAATCAGCGAAGGTTCGGGGGAAGTCCAGCCGGTGAAGGTAGAGTTCGCCTCGGGAAAGCCACCCCGATGAACGGTTCTGGGCTGCCAGGGAAGCGTTGGTCCGGTCAAGGGCCTCGGTAAAATGGTAGAACCGGGCTTCCAGGAGGGAGAGGTTGTAGTGGGCCACCGAGGCGAAGCGCATGTCCCCTGCCCGTTCGCCCCCGGCTATGGCTTCCAGGTACCACTTTTTAGCATCCTCATAATAGAACATTTCTGAATAAATGGTTCCCAGGGTCATGGCAAAATCCGGGCTGTGGCCCAGCCGTTCCTGGGCGTCTATGAGAAGCCGCTCCCCTTCATTCAGTCGGTGAAGCTTATAGTAATTCCAGGCTAGGTTGCCGATGGCCTCCTGTTGATCCGGGTACAGGGCCAAAAGCCGTTCCAGGTATTCCACTGCTGCTACGGTTTCATTCAGGTATCCTGTAGTCTGGGCCATCTGGTAAAGCAGTTCCCTGTCCTTGGGGTCTATGGCTTCCGCCTTCCGGTATACGTCCCAGGCCAGGCCGTAGAGGCTGCGGCTATCATAAAGCCGGCCCAGGGACCAGGGGAAACGGAAGTCATTCGGGTAAAGTTCCATCCCCTGTGAGTAAAGCTCGATAGCCCGCTCCCAGAATTCCGCCTGTTCGGCATCCATAGCTTTCCCATACAGGACGCTTGCAGGGCTCCCTTCTCCGTCAATAAACTGGGCCTGGACCCCATCGCCACTTAAGGCAATCAACAATATGACAAGCAGCCCAAAAAGGTGACTGTCACCTTTTTTCCTTTTTATTAGGGCCAGGGGTGGGCAGAGCCAGGCTAGGATGCGCCGGGAACGGGGTATACGCCTGGCATATTCGGCGGAAAAGGCCCGGTACAGGTCTGCGAAGGGCAGCCACTGTTCCGGACGGTAGTCTGGGGCATACCGGGCGGCGGCTACACCCTGGTAGAGACCGTACACCCCGGGGATGGCTTGTTCCAAGCCCTGGGCCCATTCGGCTTCCCCGGTTCGGGGATCCCGTTTATAGCCTGCCAGACGGAGCCTGCGCAGGGTATGGGCCCAGAGGAGCCCCGTCTTTTTCCGGGGGAATTTCTGCCCGGTCAGGAAGGAAAGCCAGAGGAGACCTGAGCGTATGCTTAGAAAGACGAGACAGACAAGGAGTATTCCCAGGGGAATCCAGTAGCGGCCAAGGAAATGGCGGACATTCCGGCCCAGGGCGCCCAAGGCGGAGGATGAAGCGCTGTCATCGGCCCCTTCCTTAGGAGAAAGCCGGGAGCGGTTTTCCAGGATCTCCCGCATGAGCCGTTCAAACAGGTCCTGGGGGACCCCGGATGAAAAGCGGAATTCCTCATCCTCCGCCAGGGTCACCGAGGTTGGGTCGTATTCAATCCAGCCATATCCGGGGAAGCGTACCTCTACCCAGGCATGGGCCATATCGGAACGGACGGGGTAGTAATTAAACGTATTTGTTTCGGGATCAAGGTAAAAACCAGCCGCCACCCGGGCGGGTATGCCCAGGGAGCGGAGCATCAGGGTCATGGCAAAGGCGTAGTAGGAACAGTAGCCCCGCTTAGCATCAAAGAGGAAGTAACCCAGTTGATCCCCGTCCGGGGCTATCCCCGGTTTGAGACTATACCGGTAGTCCCCGTATTTCAGGGTTTCATAGATGAGCTCCACCTTTTCCCAATAGGAATCAAGCCCCTCGGTGAGTTCCCGGGCATGGGCGGCGATAGGTCCGTTTTCGCCGTATTCGGTGTACCAGGCGTACTCCTCCGGGCTTAGGCCCAGGAGTTCAGGCAGGGTTTTGCCATCCGCCGGGATAAACTTGCCTTGAGCGGAAAAGGTTCCCGCCACAGAATCCGCCATTTCAAAGGGGAAGACGTCGCTGGCATAACTGCGTACCCCATAGGCGGAACTGAAGGAGGATGCGTCCCAACTGTCAAAGGGAAGTATTTCTACAGGCTCTTTCATGGCAATCAGGGCGGAAGAATCGAAGTTTACTAAAAAATATTCCTGATTTGTTTCCCGAAAATTGATGATAGGCTCCGTATCCAGAAGGATCCGCCGGTCCGGCAGCCGCTGGGGCTGGGCCGCCTCATCGATAGTTTCGTGACGGTAGAATCCCTGCTTGGGATTGTACCCGGAAAGCACAAAACGCCTGAGGAAGATATGATCATCCTCAGGGTCCTTGCGGACGATAAAGGCCAGATCATCGTTCATGCTGATTTCACTTTCTAATCTGAGGACCTGGGAAAAATCAAAGTGGAACAGGTTCGGTTCCAGGAGCCCGCCCCCCTTGCCCACCGCACCCTCTTGGGAAGGCCGGATCAGGAGTATGCCCCCCAGGCAGACCAGGATGAACAGCACCGCGCCTCCCAGGATACCCTCCCGCTTCCGCAGCTTGTATTCCGGGGGCAGGGATAATATGAAGGCAAGCATCTGTAAAAAGAGTATGCCTGCAAAAAGGGCAATCATCAGAACCGGCCAGCGGTAAGCTTCCAGGTCCGAACTCCGTATGATCGAGTACAGTATCAGGATGAGCAGATCCGCGCACAGGATTTCCCCCCGGAGGAAGCGCCGGGACCGTGCGGCAAAATAACTGGTGATTGCTGCCCAATAAAAGGGGAACAATGATACAAAGTTGTTCCGATCCAGGTTGAGGAGCAGGGAATCCAGTTGTATGGCGCCGACGCCTATCCCCTGACTGGGGGTGAAAAACCGGGGCAGGGCGATGGCAATCCGGGTAATCCAGGGTATGAGAATAAGTATCGCCAAAGCGGGAAGGGCCCGGACCTTTTTCCCCCCCAGGATAAAGGCTGCCGCAAAGGCACAGCCCAAGGCCGCCGCATAGACCGGGGTATCCGCCAAATCCGCCGCCAGCAGCCGGAATTGCCAGAGTATGGCAAAGAGGGCCAGGGACCGGAGGACCAGGGCCGCCGCCTTGGGGGCGATGTTAGAGCCGGATTTGCCGGGCATGGATCCCCCCCCTCCGGTTATAGGCCTGCACACAGGCTTCGGCGGCCTCCTCCAAGTTTTCCTCATGAAGGAACGCCAAGTCCAAGCCCTGCCCTGCCCTGCCGCGCTCCTTCAGAAAACGGTCTAGGGCGCCGGCATCAGCCTCAGTCCGGGGCAAGGCCAGAATCAGCAGCCCCCGGTCTGCCGGCGGAACCGGCAAGTCCGCGGAGTTTCCTCCGGAGGCTGCCGGATAGGCCAGCGCTTCCGCCAGTTCCGGACCTTGCCCTTCAATCATAATGCTGCCGGTATAGCCCAGGGAGATTTCCATGCCCCGGAGCTGATATTCCAGGACAATCGCCAGGGCGTTCTCACAGAGCAGATCCACACCCCGCCGGCCTGCAGCGGGATCGTAGAGGGCCGGGTCCGCCAGGGTATCTATCAGTATGGTCAGCCTGGAATGGGGGGGCGGCTCCGGCTCCCCTTCCCGGACAAAGAGCTCGCTGGAGGGGGCATGGCCGTAGAGCTTCCAGTTGATCCGCCGGGGATCGTCCCCAGGCATATAGGGCCGGTGGTCGATAAGGTTGTCTGTGCGCTGATAGTGGACATTCTGGCGCTGGGAGTCCCCGCCGGAGTGGATATATACCGGTATGGGCTCAGACGCCGCTCCGGGGAGGGCCAAAAGCCGCACTTCCTTTTCCTGGGGGATGGGAAGGTACAGGGTAAAAAACCCCAGAATATCTCCTATAAATAGCCGATCTAAAGGGCCATAATAGGCTCCCCGTTCAGGGACCGGGAAAGAGGAGTATTCACCCTTCAGATCCGGATCAAAAAGGTGGTGAATCTCCCGGCCGTCACGGGTTCCGAGCCGCAGTTCGTAGCGTATGAGTATGCCTGGCAGGCGAAAAAACCGGCGGCTCCCGGCTTTATCCCGGTTGAGGGTCAATTCCCCGGTTCCACCAGCGGGGATACTGCGGTTCAGTATGCGGGCTGAAAGGAGCCGGACCCGCTTCCGGTATAGCCCCCCCAGAATGAAGGCGGCGACGAGGAAATAGATCAGGGCCCCAAGAAATACGGCGCCCACCAAAGTCAGGGCGAGTTCCTTCCGCAGGGCTCCCACTGCAAGGGCCAGAACGGTCAGACCGAACAGGGAGGCCCCCAGGTCAGAGGGTCTTGATCCTGTCGATTCGCGCAAGGCAGATCTCCCGAATAAGCTTTTCCCCGTTTCCGATCCGGGGGTCCCGGAGTTTCAGCCGGTGGGCCAGTACCGGCGCCCCCAGGGCCACCAAGTCTTCGTCAATAACAAAGTCCCGGCCCCGGACCAATGCTAAAGCTTTTACCGCTTCCAGCAGGTGAAGGGCCGCCCGGGGTGAGGCCCCCAGGAGGAAGCCCCGGTGGGTGCGGGTATCCCGGACCGTGTCGGCGATGGCCTCCTTCAGGGAACGGTGACAGAAAACCGCTTCCGCCGCCTGTTGAGCTGCCAAGAAATCTTCCATAGTGAGCGCAGGTTCAAGATCATTGAGAGCGTGTTCAGAAGGGTTGTCCTCCAAGATTGACAGTTCCGCATCCCGGTCAGGGTAACCCAGGGAGAGGCGCATCATGAACCGGTCCAGCTGGGCGGCAGGCAGGGGAAAAGTCCCCTCGCTTTCAATGGGGTTCTGGGTGGCTATGACAAAAAAGGGCAGCGGCGGGTAGTGGGTGGAGGCGCCGATAGTTACCTGCCGTTCCGCCATTACTTCCAGCAGGGCGGACTGTACTTTGGGAGTGGTCCGGTTGATTTCATCGGCCAGCACGATATTAGCCAGCACCGGCCCGGGGACAAAGCGGAAGGAGCGGCTTTCAGGGTCAAACACGTCCACCCCGGTAATATCATAGGGAAGCAGATCCGGGGTAAACTGGATACGCTTAAACAGCAGCGGCTTGCCGTCTGCACCGGCGATGAGCTTTGCCACGGTTTTTGCCACCGTAGTTTTGCCCAAACCAGGATAATCTTCTATTAATACATGTCCTTTGGCGAGGATCGCCGCAGTGAGCAGTTCCAGAAAGGAGCCTTTCCCCCGGATAATCCGCCCAGCCCCGGCAATCAGGGCTTCCGCCGCTTGTTCAGGTTTCATATAAAGTTTAGCATACCATACATTGGGGAATGATTGGAAGTCAGAACAAAGGCTAAACTAATATCGGAAAATCATAGAAAAAGTTGAGAAATTTATGGGCAAAATCGCATTAATTGACGATAATTATCATGGTAGACTAAAAATAACTGGCGGGTTAGTAACCAAATGAAAAAGCTATTATGTGTAACAATTTGTTTCTTCTCGGCTGTCCTGGTATTTTCCCAAAACAGAGCAGATACCACGATATTTGTTGAACCCGTGACAGGCGGGAGCCGGGCGGACCAATCCTTCTTTGAGGAAAACGTCAAGATGGAAGTTTCCGCAGCGGGGTACACCATCATTGACGATCTCCTGGATGCTATTTACTCGGTTAGCAGTTCCTTAGCTCCGGAAGATGATGGGAATGTGCTGAGCATTACCCTGAGCAGCGTGAGAGAAGGGCGGGAATTGGTTGCCCAGGAGTTGTTTTATACCCGGGTAGAAGAATCCTATGAACAGCTACCGTTCCTGGTCTGGCAGATGATGGCTAATGCCCCCTTTCTTGTTTCCGAAGCCCCTCCCCCGGTGGTGATTGCCCCCCCTTCCGATACCTCGGAAAACAATTCCGGCCGTATAGCCAATATCGTTAACCTGGTTAACGCGGTTCCGGATGATGATTCTTGGAAGCATAAGTGGATATACTTGGGCGGGAAGATCGGCTTGTCCCCCCGTCTGTATAGTCCCAGTGGGGATGATTTTGATGTCTGGACTTTTACCGGTGAAGCAGGGGTAGATGCGGGAATACATGTTGTTAATTTTCTGACTATTCAGACGGAAGCAATTTTCAGTCTGGACAATGCTGAATTTTCTTCCTTAAAGGCTGCATCCGCCGATGGGACAGTGGCTGCGGGAGCGAAGGGCAAATATACAACTCCCCTGTTCACCATTCCCTTTCTGGTTAAGGGGGTAATAAAGCCCGGGACTTCCTACCTTGTTGAACCTTATGGGGGGATATATACAACCATCGCCCTCACTGAAGACAGTAAGCCTTCCCCGTTAGGCTGGTGCGCCGGTTTGGACTTTGGGATTAAATCCGGAGCGGGTATCCTGGTGTTTGATATGCGGTTCAATATGGACCTCTTGAATAACACTACGGTCAAGGATAAGCGGGTTGAGTATCAGCGGTATGTCATTTCCGTTACCGCCGGGTTCAGAACAGGGTTCATGAACCGGAGGCAGGGTGTCAACCGGCTGAGAGGCGCAAGGTTTAACTAGGTGTTGTTTGCCCCGGGGGCCGTGTCCTTGGGGCGTTTTAATTCGTATTTATGGGCATGATACCCCTGCTTGTGGCGGGATATGTTGATTTAATAATACGGAACTATTGACCGATAAATATACAGTATACCCAGGGAAGGGTATTAACTTGTGAGGTATAAAATGAAACGGATTTTTACGGTACTTTTGCTGGGTATGATGATCACAGGATTCTGTGCTGCACAAGCCCAAATCCGGAATTTCAGGCAGCGGGGATCTGCAACAGGAACTCTGGATTCAGATGGGCTTACCGCAGCCCACCCTAGCTTGCCCATCGGTACCACTATAAAGCTAACCAATACCGAAACCAATCAGGAAGTCACCGCCACTGTTACAGGGCGTATACAAACATCGGTGGACCGCATAGTGGATCTGTCCCGTGCGGCGGCCGATGCAATTGGCATACCTGCGGATGGTTCAATCCCGATCCTTCTGGAAAGAGTGACCGTTGTGGCTGCACCGCCTCCGCCGCCTGAGCCGGAACCGGTGGTGATTGTTGAGGCCGAGCCTGAGCCGGAACCAGAGCCTCCGGCAATCGTGGCAGCGCCGCCGCCGCCCCCTCCGCCTCCCCCACCGCCGCCACCCAGACCGGTGGTCAAGCCTCCCGCCAGGATCATACCCCGTATGCCTGAGCCAGGCAGCACCGCCATATTCCGCGTGCAGGCAGGGTCCTACCGGCTGCCCTTACATGCCAAAGAGGCCTTTGATCGCCTGGTAGCGGCGGGCTTCCACCCCTACTTTGAACGGTTTGAGGACTATATCCGGGTGGTAATTCCCGGCGTGCCTGCGGCCTATATACCCTGGATAGCCCAGCGTTTAGGCAACCTGGATGTTACGGAAGCCTGGATTAGGCCTGAGAGTTATTAATACTTGCTTTTAGTGAAAAGGCCCCGCAAAATAGCGGGGCCTTTTCTTTCAGAGCTTATTTGAGGGGAAAACAGGCGGAATTTTCAAATTTTTGTGTTTTATTACTCTATTAATCAACTATTTTTTTCCTAATCTCTTGACCCTGGGGGGTAAATATTATATCTTTTAACTTGATGAAGCGGTTATTTAGACGAGCCTTTACATCAGTGTTTTGCAATCAGTCTAAAATTTGTTAAGCAGCATAGCTAATGCAACAACCGTTTTGTCTTTGCCTCCCGGGTTTCTTCACCTCCTTTTCCCGGGGGGCTTTTTTTTGCCCGAAAATGACAAATTGGCAAATAGTGTCATCTTGACATTGCATATGAAAGGGGGTATACTATCTCCGGAGTTATTGTTTTTATGGAACAAACCCTTCCTCTTATGCTTCGGGAACGCGTCCGGGCTATTCCAGCCGTTGGGGCTCAGTATGCGAAGGATGCCTCCGGGCATTTTCAGCCCAAGACCTATCAGCAATTTTATGATGAGATTCGCCATGTGGCAGCCGGGCTTTTGGAGCTTGGGGCTAAGCGGGGGGATCATATCGGTATTATTTCGGACAATCGCCAGGAATGGCTGGTGAGCGATTTTGCGGTGCTGTCTATAGGCGCCGCGGACGTACCCCGGGGCTGCGATTCCCTGGAACAGGAAATTGCCTATATTCTGGGATTTACTGACTGTACCATCAGTTTTGTGGAAAACCAGAAGCAGATAACCAAGATACTCGCCCGCAGGGAGGAATTGCCCCTGCTTAAAACCCTTATTAGCTATGACACAGTTGATGAAAAGACCCTGGAAGCGGTAAAGGCTGGGGGGCTCTCTGTCTGCCTGTACGAAGAATTACTGAAAATGGGGGAAAAGCGTCATTCCCAAAACCCTGAAGAGATAGATGCGGAAATGAATAAGGGCCAAGGGGAAGATCTGGCGACCATCATCTTTACTTCCGGCACTACCGGGATACCCAAGGGTGTTATGCTGACCCACAGGAATTTTCTGGTTCAGCAGCCCTCGTTCCGCCTGGTGTTCGAGACAAAGACCGGGGATATCTGGCTTTCGGTTTTGCCGGTATGGCATGTTTTTGAGCGGTCTATAGAGTACGTTATTTTTTACCTGGGCAACGGCATTGCCTATTCTAAGCCCATATCTTCGGTGCTGCTACCGGATTTCCAGAACATACGCCCACAGTGGATGGTCAGCGTTCCCCGGGTCTGGGAATCCATCATGGACTGGACCAACCGGAATGTAAAACAGCAGGGCTGGTTTTGGAAAAACTGGTTTAATTTTTTTGTCAATTTAGGGATCATGTACAATTACTTTCGGGACCTGACTTTTGGCCTACTCCCCAATTTTCACGGGCGGATCCGTGTCCTGGACGCAATTATCGGCTTTTTCCCCTGGGTCTTGCTCTGTCCGGCCCGGGGCCTTGCCTGGCTGTTGGTGTTCCGGCGGGTAAAGAAGCGGCTTGGCGGGCGGTTCAGGGCGGGCATTTCCGGCGGGGGCAGCCTACCCGTGAAGGTGGACCTCTTTTTTAACGCTGTGGGCCTGCGGCTTCAGGAAGGCTACGGCCTTACGGAGACATCGCCCATTGTGGCGGTTCGCCGGTACAAGGCTGCCCGGCGGAATACCGTGGGACAGGTCCTCTTGGACACCGAATGCAGGATCGTGGACAATAAGGGTGCTATCCTGCAGCCGGGGAACAACGGGCATCTCCAGGTACGGGGGGGCCAGGTCATGAAGGGCTATTACCGGAAGCCCGAGGAAACCGCCAAGGTGCTGTTCGACGATGGCTGGATTGAAACCGGGGATATTGCCATGATGACCTACGACAATGAGGTGCGGATCACCGGCCGGGCCAAGGACACCATAGTACTCCGGGGCGGTGAAAACGTGGAGCCTATTCCCATAGAGCTTAAGATCCAGGAAAGCCCCTGGGTTGCCCAGTGCATGGTGGTCGGTCAGGACCAAAAGTACCTGGCAGCCCTGATCGTCCCGGTCCAGGAAGCGATTATGGGCTTTGCGGAGGAAAACAACATCCCCATTGTGGACTACGATCTGCTCCTGCAGCAGCCGGAAATAAATGAACTGATAGCCAATGATGTTTTCCAACTGGTGAGCCCCCAGGCAGGGTTTAAGCCCTTTGAGCGGATCTTTAAGTTCAGGCTTATTCCTAAGCCCTTTGCAGTGGGAGTTGAGCTGACCGGCAAGATGGAGCTGATACGCCAAAAGATTTCCGCAAACTACAGCAGGGAAATTGCGAACCTGTTTAAGGGCAAATGAGCCTTCGCGGGGCAAGCCCCACCGGGGTATTAAACCAGACTCACGAATAAAAGTTATTTTTTCAGATATCCTTGCCGGTCCGCCTCGCCGGCAATGTGCATTTCTTCCAGCCTTTCCATGATCGTATCCACCACGGCTTGCTTCTTGTCCTCTACCCCGGCAGCTTCGGCTACGGCCCGGGCGGCACTGCGGAATTCGGCGCAGGAGAGGACCGGCCCTGCGGTGTAGCGCACCACATCTTCGCTGACGAAATCATCCATCATGTCACCCGGGCTGACGTGGAGGACTTCTCCATTTATGGCTACCATGCACATATATTCAAAGGATTTTATATAGGAATCAATTTCCCGGACACCCTTCTTGGTTTGGGGATCCCAGGGCCGGTACCGGGTTCCGGAAGGGAAGACCAGGATCAGTTTGCCCTTCACCTTAATATCGCTCAAGGCTTTCATGGCGGCCCGGTTGATGCCGTTACTGCGGACTAGTTCGGCCCGGTCCTTTACAGGGTCCAGGTGGGACAGTGAACGGCTGGGATAAATGACCAGCCGGGTATGGGCGCCGGTGAAGGCCGCCACCACCGGGTTTTCTTCGTTAAGCTTGATCCCCGCAATGGCTACCAGGGCATCGGCGATGGCTTTGCCCGGGTCCGGTTCCTTCTGTAAAAGATAATGGAAGGCTGACAGATCCATATTGCTGTAATGTTCCACAAAGAGGAGGCAGGAATGGCCGGCGTTGGCCTTTTCCAGCAGTTCCTTCAGGTGCTCAAAGCCGGAGATACCCGAACCGGGCAGGACCAGGGTTTCCACCATCTTATGCAGAAAGGGCAGGACATTCTGGTCCCCTTCCTGGTAGACATCCTGTTCGGTCACCACCGTAGAGACTTTTGAAAGCCGTACCGCTTTCTGTATTTGTTCCTTGAATTTCCCGCTTAGTGTTTCCATTATACTTCTCCCCAGCTCCGTATTAGTTCGATCACCAGTTTGCAAGCCGCGATCATCTCGGAGACCGCCGCCCATTCGGTGCGGCTGTGCCAGTTCCGGCCCCCGGTAAAGATATTGGGGGTGGGTATCCCCAGCTCTGTAAGCCGTGAACCATCGGTGCCGCCCCGTATAGGCTTAAGATAGGATTCGATTCCCAGATTAGAGGCTGCTTTTTGAAGTATTTCCAGCACTTCCGGCCGGGCGTCAATTTTTTTCTTCATGTTAAGATACTGGAGATCCGTATTCATAGTGATTGACCCTCCGGGGAACTGGGCCTGTACTGCAGGTAAAAAAGATTCCAGAGCCGCAATCCGCCGCTCTATGCCGGATTGTTCAAAGTCCCGGATATTAATTTTCAGGGAAGCGCTTTCCGGATTGCCTGTAATTTCCATGGGGTAGTAGTAACCGTAATAGCCATCGGTAGCTTCCGGGCTCTCCGACCGGGGGAGCATAGTGGCGAAGGAAGCCGCCATGAGGACTGCATTGGCCATGATCCCCCGGGCATAGCCGGGATGTATGGCCTTCCCTTGAAAATTAACCGTTGTGACATAGGCGTTAAAACATTCAAGCTCAAGCTCACCCCAGGGGCCGCCATCCAGGGTATAGCAGGCAGCAGATTTGATGCGCTCCAGGGGAAATTCCGGAAGGCCCTTGCCGGTTTCTTCGTCCGGGGTAAAGATAATTTCCACCGGCCCGTGGGGAATCTCCGGGTGGGAAAGGAGCCATTCCAGGGCGCCCATAATTTCCGCAATGCCCGCCTTGTCATCCGCCCCCAGGAGGGTGGAGCCGTCGGTGTGAATAATGGCCTTCCCCTTCTGAGCGGCAAGGGAGGTGTCCTCTTTTGGGTCAAGAACATTGGTGCCGGTTAGTTGTATTTTTTGCCCATCGTAGTTTTTAACCAATTGGGGCTTAACATCCTTGCCCGAGACATCCGAGGCGGTATCCAGGTGGGCCAAAAATCCCACAGTCTGTCGGGATTCCCTGCCCGGGCTGGGGGGCAGCCGGGCTATGACATAGCAATGATCCGTTAGGTCTACGTCCGTAAGCCCAAGACCCCGCAGTTCTTCAGCCAGGGCTTTTGCCAGGTCCCATTGGCCGGGGGTAGAAGGGGTTTCCTTAACATTGGGATCGCTGGTGGTCCAGTACCGGACATATTTCAGAAAACGGGGTATCACCAGCTCCGAGAGCCGGGAATCGTCGATATCGCTGATTTTGGTAGCCATAGGGGGGTAGTATACCATTCACGGGAATGGTATGCAAAGTACCTGAATTTGTCGCATCAGCCATTGGCCGCAGTTGCAGTTATTTTTTCCGGACACGCCGACACAATACGGCAGCGATATTATAAACTTTTGTGAAACTGTCGTAGTTTTCACGACATACAGGCACTATTAAAAGCCATATCTTATTAAACATAAGTATATTATAATATACACTGGATACCTTGAGTTCTATCGAAAAAGCAGGATCTGAGAAGAGGGAGAAAGTATGCCTAGACAAAGGGCGATAAAAATTCAGTCAAAAGGCCTCAATATGAGTTTTGTGCTGAGACCTCAAAAAAAAGGCAAAATTGGTGGACCGGATCTGCCAGGGAGTTTTATCGCACTGAAGGATGTGAATCTTGAGGTCCTGGAAGGCGAATTTATGGTACTGGTGGGACCCAGCGGATGTGGAAAGACTACTTTTTTGCACTTGCTGGGAGGACTGGAAAGAGCAACCGGCGGTGCCATTTATATCGACGGTAAACCCATAAACGGGCCTGGGCTTGACCGGGGTATAGTGTTTCAACAATATGCCCTCCTGCCATGGAAAACAGCTTTGGGAAATGTAGAATTCGGCCTGGAAGTTAAAAAGGTAGCTAAAAAGGAACGAATAGCAATTGCAAAACGTTACCTTACCTTGGTGGGGTTAGATGGTTTTGAGGATAGGTATCCCCACGAACTTTCAGGTGGAATGAAGCAGCGGGTCGCTATTGCCCGGAGCCTGGCCTATGACCCGGATATACTCCTCATGGATGAACCTTTTGCGGCTCTGGACGCACAGACTCGCGAAACCCTGCAGGATGAATTGTTACGCATTTGGGAAACTACCGGAAAAACTATCGTGTTTATAACCCATTCTATTGATGAAGCGGTCTATCTGGGACAACGGGTAGCAATAATGACAAGTAAACCAGGGAGAATCAAGCAGGTTGTAGATATATCATTACCCTCTTCACGGCAGGATATTGACGATTTGCGGTCGGACCCTGAATTTGTACGGATTCGGCATATAGTTTGGGAATTATTGCGAGAGGAAGTTAAAAAAGCTCAAAGTGAGAAGATCCAAAAGGGGCTGGAAAAAAATAATGGAATAGATCTTACGGTCAACTTGAAAGAGGTTGTTTAAAATGAGTGAAATAATCCTGGAAGCGGTCACAGACAAGTGTGATAACAAGGTGGGAAGTATAAAAAAAAATATTGATCCCTTTGTGTGGGTTATTATAAAAAGGATACTCCTCTTAAGCTTATTAATAAGCGCTTGGGAGATTGCACCCCGTAAGGACTGGGTAGATCATACCTTCCTCCCTCCCTTGTCCTTGATCCTAGCTGAATTTAAAAAAATGATAATGTCAGGAGCCCTTTGGCGCCATGTATCTATCAGCCTTTTTAGATCAATTGCAGGTTTTTCCATAGCCATAGGAATTGGGATACCTCTGGGACTGGTTATAGGCTGGTATAAAACCATGTCTGATCTGCTTACCCTACCCATTGAGGTATTCAGAAATACCTCTGCCCTGGCGATGTTACCTGTTTTTATGTTATTTATGGGGATAGGAGAGGCGTCCAAGTTTACCATTGTAGCCTTTGCCTGTCTCTGGCCTATTATCTTGAATACCATCAGTGGAATAAAAAATGTGGATCCTCTGCTCATCATGCTGGCCAGATCCATGGGACTGACCAATGCGGTTATGTTTCGAAAAATCATCATACCTGCGGCTATACCCTCCATATTTACAGGGCTGCGGATTTCATCTGCAGCGGCAGTGTTGGTGATTATCGCCGCCGAAATGGTGGGCGCTAAATCCGGTTTGGGCTATCTCATCACCAATGCTCAATACAGTTTCATGATACCCCGGATGTACGTTGGGATTCTTACCACCATGATATTGGGAGTATCAATAAATTATCTGATTTTAGGAATCGAAAACAAATTTACCTCATGGAAACCAAAATCTAGTCCATAAAGGATAGTCCTAAACTGTTAAAAGACAGTTATGACATATATTTTTCAAAAGGAGAAAACAGAATAATGGTTTTTAGGAAACAAATAGGAATCTACTTAGCAGGTATGGCCTCAGTTTTTTTCGTTCTTGGATGCGGAAATAGCGGAACCAATAAACCGGCGGTCAATACACAAAACGCTGCTGTAGACCAGTATGAGACGCTTGAAATAAGGTACCAGGGAAGCCCTGGTATGGTACAGCCCTTTGAGTTGGCCGAAGATCTTGGGTACCTGGAACCTTTAAAGCTGGTTTATGTTGGGAGTGGCGGCGGTGGGCCGCAGTCTTTGCAGACTCTACAAACAAATCAAATCGATCTTGGTGGGTCCCACATGACCGGAATTATTAACTTGCTTGCATCGGAGGCTGATCCCGCTAATGGAAAATTGATAAGCATCATTGGTTCCCTTGGCAGTGATGAAAAGACGACCACTGGTTTATATGCTTTGGAAAGCAGCGGTATCCGAACCCCACGGGATCTTATCGGCAAGATAATAGGTTTAAATAGTTTCGGCGCCGCATCTGAGGCTTTTATCAAAAAATATCTTACTAACGGAGGACTTAGCCCTGCGGAGATAGAACAGGTACAGCTTGTACTTGTCCCTGCCATGAATGCTGAACAGGCCCTGCGCTCAAAACAAATTCATGGGGCTACCCTGAACGGACAAACAAAAGAAAAAGCGGTAGCCGGCGGCGGGCTTTGGGAATTGAGCACCGATGTGGCAACCTTTGGGCCCACGGTTTCCAATATCAGTACCGTTACCAAAGAATTTGCAAAGAATAATCCTAATACAACCAGAAAACTGGTAGAGGGCATAGCGACGGCTATAGAATGGTCCAAGAATAACCCACTGGATGTGGTTGTTGCCCGGTTGAGGAACATTATGGAAAAAAGAAATCGGGAGGAGGATCCGGCTGTAATGAATTATTGGAAGGGTTTTGGCATTGCCAGCGAGGGGGGGCTCATGTCTGAGCAGGATGCTCAGTTGTGGATAGACTGGCTCGTGACTTTGGGAAATGTAAAGGAGGGGCAAATAAAACCTGCCCACTTGTTTACCAATGAATATAATCCCTATTACAAGGGCAAATAAACAAAGGAGAAAAAATGAATTTAGAAAATGCAAGTTCTGTTTTGAAGGATACCGCTGAACGTTTTCAGGATATTCCGCCGACCATTTTATTCAAAACCGATGCTTCCCTGCGGGGGATCAGGGCGACCGATAGTGCGGAGGTGTTGGCGCTAAAAAATGGCTATCTCTTTGAGACTACAAATGGAGGAAAGAAAAAATACATCCTTGATGGATTTTTTACCAGCGATGGATTGAATCTTGAAAAGCCGAGATTCCCCGGAGAAAGTTCCCAGTCGAAGGATCAGGATATACGCCTTGAAGGCAGTTCCCCCTATGTCCTAGATACAATTGATGATCAGTTTTGGATCTTTGAAAACAATAAACCGGTAGAACAGGTATTTCTTTCCAGTTATGCAGAATATTATGGAAAAAAAACCAGTCGCGGAACCCCTATGGAAGAGGTGGTTTCCGTCGTTCCCAATGGCTGCCTTACGGTTGATGTCTATGGATATTGTCATTTTTGGAAAGAGGGAATTCCCTGTAAGTATTGCAGTTTGGTTGGGGATTATATTAAGGGTGGTTCAAAACAAACAGAAGAAAGTTTGCAGGATATAACGGAGACCATAACAGAAGCGCTGAAAGAAAAAGGCCGTTGGCAGGGATTCCGGGTTACCGCAGGGTCCGATCCCAGGGGAGAAACACCCTATGATTATGAGGCCGATGAATACCTCAAGGTTATGGGAGCGATAGAAAGGGGAGCTGGTACCAAAGATCTTAACTGCCGGCTTGTGGTAAGCGCTCTGGGTAAAGAACATTGGAAAAAACTCAAAGCCGCAGGGGTATCCGCAGTGGAGCCTCACCTTGAGGTATGGGATCGAAAAATGTTTGCTGAAATTTGTCCGGGAAAGAATAAATACAACGGGTATGATTATTGGTGGGATAGCGCCCTTAATGCGGTGGAAATATATGGAAGGGGCAATGTATGTAATCAAGTGGTAGGGGGCGCTGAATTGGCAAAACCCTATGGATTTAAAACTATTGAAGAGGGTCTGGAATCTACCTTGACGGGTGCCGAAATTATGGCCCAGCATGGGGTTAGTACTACCCTCTGTGTATTATGGGTCCGAAAGCCATCGGTGTTTTATCGGGAAGGGCAGACTCCTCCGTCATTGGAATATTATGCCCGCCTTACCAGGGGTTTATATGAACTGCGTAAAAAATATCATATCCCGGTTGGTTTTAATGATTATCGTCGTTGCGGTCATGTGGATTCTTCCCTTAGCCGTCTTGATTACCCCTACATAACTGTTTAAGGAGTTTTATAAAAATGAGTATATTGACACGGGAAATTATTGATCTGATTCAAAGTGACAAATCGATCAAAATAATAGCCACCACTGATGAACAGGGGAGTCCCCATGCGGTTGCGAGAGAGGATTTTCTGGTATTGGATGATGGTCTTATTGTATTTGCGGAATGGCGGGAATCTTCCCGTACAAACAGTAATTTGGTCCGGGCTATTTATTTTGGCAATTATGTATCTTTGTCGGTCTTTAATGACCGGGGACATTCCTTCCAGATTAAGGTAAAGCCTGTTCGTTTTGATTTTTATAGCCCCCTGTTTAAGCAGTTTTTTGCAGCCATAAGGAAAAAACGCGGAGATGATTCGGATATTACCGGACTATGGTACCTGGCTCCGGTTGATATTAGAAATGAAAACCCGGAGATTCGGAAGAAAGAAGAAGATGTTTTACATCCCCATTTCCGATATCTGGACCGATCAAGTATCAGGCCGGGGGTGAATTCCTTGTAAATCAAGTACTGTAACCAATCGGCCAAATTCTCAATATAGGGGAAAATTCCATTCTGGATGATGATATACAACAGGCCCAATCGGCCCTGTTTGCCGGGGAAGACTGGTAATGGTTCGGGGTGAAATCTGGTGGACGGAATTGCCGCCGCCCAGGGGATCGGAGCCGGCAAAACGGCGGCCTGTTCTGGTTATCCAGGGGGACACCTATAACCGCAGCGCCCTTAGTACGGTAATTTGCGCAGTCCTTACTTCAAACCTGGAACTTGCCAAGGCGCCCCCAAATTTTCTATTGGAGAAGGCTGTTTCCGGTCTGGAAAAAACATCTGCTATTAATTTTTCCCAGATTTTCACGATTGATAAATCCTATCTTTTAGAACAGGTTTCCATGCTTCCCAAAAGTGTTATGGAAAAAATCAATGCGGGGATAAAGCAGATATTTGAACTTCCGGAATAAGAGCTGTTTACCTTAACAGCCGAACAGAATTGCTGTCAGGGATATTTTTTCTTAAACCCCTGTACCCGGGCGGAAGCAACCACATTTAGCGGCGAGCGATCCCCCCGGGCGAGGTATTGATAGCCGATGCCGGCGATCATGGCGCCGTTGTCCCCGCAGAATTCCAGAGGCGGGAAGATGCAGCGCAGCTCGGTCTTTTCTGCGAGCCGCGCCCGGAGCAGGGAGTTTGCCGCCACCCCGCCGCCGGCTACGATGGTGGTCAACCCCGTGTCCTCAGCGGCCCGGAGGAGGCTGCGGAGTAGTATTTCTACCGCAGTTTTCTGGAACGAGGCGGCGATATCTTCGGGCCGCGAGGCGGGGGTCGCGCCGTCCGGGGCTGATGCGGCTTTGGAATTGCGGAACTGGTTCAACTGGTTAATCACCGCGGTTTTGAGTCCCGAGTAGGAGAGGTCGTAGGGGTGGTCCCCCTTGTGGAGGCTGGGCATGGGGAAATGGAAGGCATCGGGATTCCCGGTTTTTGCGAGCCGGTCGATGTAGGCACCCCCGGGGTAGCCGAAGCCGTAGTATTTGGACACCTTGTCAAAGGCTTCACCCACCGCATCGTCGATGGTGGTCCCCAGGACGGTGATGTCGTCAAAATTCTCTACCCTGCAAATGATGCTGTGCCCGCCTGAAACCAGGAGTCCTAAAAAGGGGTAATCAACTTGCTGCACTGTTTCCCCGGTTAAAGAAAGACGGGGGGCGTAGAGGTGGGCTAGCATATGGTTTATGGCGATAAAGGGGAGCTTCCGCGCCCAGGCAAAGGCTTTGGCAAAACTGAGGCCCACCAGGAGGGACCCCAGCAGCCCCGGGTGGGCGGTGGCGGCAACCCCATCAATGTCTGCGGGGCTGAGGCTTGCCTTTTCCAGGGCTTCCTGCACTACCCCGTAGATCCATTCGGTATGCATACGGCTGGCTATTTCCGGGACCACCCCGTTGTACTTGGCGTGAAAAGGGATCTGGGTGGCTACCACATTGGAGAGTACCCGTTCCCCATCCTCCACTACCGCTGCGGCGCATTCGTCACAGGAGGATTCAATACCAAGAACCTTCATCACCGATTCCCATCACGAGCCGGGAAATGGTTGTCAGGGAGAAGCCCCTTTCTACCAGCTCCGGGTACAGTTCCATCAGGGTGGAGGCAAGTTCCTGGGACCAGGTATGGCCGATCAAAACCGCGCTTCCTTTTTGCTCCGCTTTTTTCATTCCCTCTTCCATTGACCGGATCATAGCCGCCTTTTCCTGTATGTTGTCAATAAACACGTCCCGTTCTCCTATTTTTATGCCCATCTGCTTTGCCAACCCAGGCGCGGCGGTATTTGCGGTGGTCTTTGAATCTAAAAAATATATGCCATATTCACGGCAGATGGCAAGTACGGTTTCCATTGCCTCCGGGTCCAGGGAAACCTTGGAGCCCTGATGGTTGTTCATCCCCGCAATAGGCCCAATTTCAGCGATGTTTTTTTCAATAATAGCCCGTATCTCCCGGGGGTTCATGCCGCTGTAGATAGCCCCGGGGCCCGGGTCCTGGCCTCCCAGGGCTTCCATGGGCTGGTGGAGAAAAACCTCCTTCCCCGCCGCCCGGATGCGCAGAGCCGCTTCGGCAGAATGGGGCAGCCCCGGCAGCACCGCGATGGTCAGGGCACCGGGAAACCGCAGAAAGGGGTCCAGCTCCCAAAGGTTGTTCCCGGCATCATCGATCACGAAAGCCAGGGTTCCCAGGTGCACCGGCGCAGGTCTTGAGGGAGCGGCGGAAGGGGTGAGCGGCGCCGCAGGAAGCGCCGGTTCTGCGGGAGACTTCGACGGAAGCACCGGCGCCGGATTGAACGGCGAGGGCGCCTCCGGGTTGTGGCTGTCAGGCGCCGCCGGCGGAGATTGCCGGGGCAGAGTAGGAGTATCCGCCGTAGGATTCCGCGGCCTGGTTTGGAGCGCTACAGGGTTGGTCAGTAATAGGATGAGAAAAACCAGCCCCGCAGCAGCGATAATAGCCGCCGCTGCCAGGATTGCAGAGAGGCTGGATTTTTTAGCTTTCTTTTTTCGAGCTGTGCTGCGGGAATTGCCCCGGGGTTCCCGTGTTTTTTTTCGCCCGGATTTTGTTGATTGTTTTCGCTTAGCCGGCCCAGGCTTTCTAGGAATTTTCCCCACAAACCAGAAGATACTCCTTAATAGGCGCCTAGGTCAACGCATATTAACCAATCCAGTTTACCCAGAACAATGTATAACAATAGTTTTACGGTAGATATACAGGGATAGAGGCAGGGGCGGGAGGGGAATAGCCCTGCCCCCTGTCTCTGGAATTCCCTGCTGGAGGAGACCTACTGGGCTCCGCAAGCAGACTCTACAGGTTAGGGTCGGGGGGGGGGGGGGGGGGGGGAATTGCCTGCTCGACCCGGTCAGTAACCCAATATAGTCATCATAAACAGAATTGTTAATGCAAGCTATATTGCTTCCAGATACATACAAGTTTTCAATTCCTCCGCATGAGGCTGCATTTTTTTCAAGGCTCGCAGTTCAATTTGCCGCACAGTTTCTGTGGAGATGCCCATCTTATCGCCTATTGACTTGAGGGTAGGCCGTTCCCCGCCGTTGAGCTGGTAGCGATCCAGGAGTATGCTTTTTTCCCGGTCCTTGAGACGGTTCAGAAATCGGATAGTTTCGAGCCGGGAAGATTTTTTCATGAACGCCCGTTCGGGACTGTAGGTAAAATCCTCCTGAAGATCCGCCACGGTTATTGATTCATCGGTTCCGGCATCCATATCCAGGGAGATCAGACTACTGGTCATACGCAGGATGAATTCGATTTCCTCAACCGGAATTCCAATTTCTATTGCAAGATCATTACTGGTAGGCTTGTGCATCAGAGTCTGACTGAGGGAATGATAGGCCCGTTGGATTCTTTTCAGCAGCAGTTCCTTCCGGTGGGGCAACCGTATAGCCCGACGCTTGTTGGTCAGAGAACGGGTGATGGATTGGCGGATCCACCAGCAGGCATAGGTTGAGAAGCGAACCTGCTTCTTATGATCGTATTTTTCTGCCGCATGCATAAGTCCGAGGTTTCCTTCCTGAATGATATCCATGAAGGGCATATCCGAGGTCATATAGGAACGGGCGATTTTTACCACCAGTCGCAGATTGGCCTCAATAAGCCGGTTGCGGGCGGCGTCATCCCCTTGCTGTATTCTTTTTGATAATTCCAGCTCTTCTTCGAAACTCAAAAGGGGAATCCCTTTGATCTGATCAAAGTAGGTTTGTAACGCATTTTCAGATTGGCTGGTAAGTTGTTTCTTTTCCATAATAACCTCGCACTATATACAAGCATAAATCGTGCCAAGTAATTGTATTAATAAAAGAAAATTAGCTAATTCTTTCTACAATAAGGAATTAAATTTAACAGCAAATTTTTTTTAAGAAAAATTTTGCCTTTTTAGTATGAAATAACATACCTTTTAGCAATAATGGTGTATGAAAAATGTTACTCCAATTTATAAGCTTTGATTTTATTGATGATGGTTTTTCGGCTGATTCCCAGCAAAGAGGCTGCTCTGGTCCGGTTCCCCTCTGTGCTGGCAAGGGCATTTCGTATAGCTTCCCGTTCAACGCTTTCAAGGGAGGAAACGCCGTTCTCCGTTTCATTACCGTTATGGCTGTTTATCCGGATTTCACTGTCCCCAGGGTCTCCCTGCGGGGCCGGAACCCCGGTGTCATCGGTCTCGGCGGTATGTACCGGGCCTCTACCGGGGCGGCGTAGATCGATGTCCTTTGGGGTGATGGTTCCACCTTCACCGTAAATAAGGGCCCGTTCCAGGATGTTTTCCAATTCCCGCACATTGCCCGGAAAGGGGTAGCCCCGGAGTTTTTCTGTGGCCCCCTGGGAAAGAGCGGGAAGGTGGCGCCCCATGCGGGAACTGAGTTTTTTCAACAAGTATTCCGCCAGAAGAAGTATGTCTTCCGGATGTTCCCGCAGGGGCGGAATTGTCAGGCGGAATACGTTGAGTCGGTAATAGAGGTCTTCCCGAAAGTGGTTTTCCCGGACCAAGGTCTCAATATCCCGGTTGGTGGCGGAGATGATCCGGGCATTGACGGGGATGTCGTCGTTGCCACCCAGGCGGCGGATCTTCCGTTCCTGAAGCACCCGCAGGAGTTTGACCTGGAGGGGCATGGGCATTTCGCCCACCTCGTCCAGGAAGAGGGTGCCCCTGCCGGCAAGCTCAAAGAGGCCTTGTTTCCTGGCGGCGGCCCCGGTAAAGGCGCCCTTTTCGTGACCGAAAAGCTCGCTCTCCATGAGCCCCTCGTGGATGCCGCCTATGTTTACCGCCGCAAAGGGCTCCGGGGCATAGCCGCTGCGCCGGTGTATCTCCCGGGCAGCCACCTCCTTGCCGGAGCCACTTTCACCGGTGATCAGCACCGTAACGTCCGAGACGGCGATCTTATCTATTTGGGCGGATAGTTCCCGCATTGCCGGGCTGTTTCCAATCAGGGAATTTTCCCCGGCTCCGGCGCGATCCTCCGTTTCCTGGCGGTTTTCCCGGCGCTTGTTTTCAACCAGCTGCCGGAGTTTGATAATCAGCTCCGCAGGATCAAAGGGCTTTACCAGGTAGTCCCTGGCCCCGGATTTCAGGGCCGTCACTGCATCGGCGATCTGCCCGTGGGCGGAGATCATGATCACCGGGGAGAGTATGCCCCGGCTCTGGATCCATGCAAGCACTTCCTGGCCGCTCATCCCAGGCAGCTTGAGGTCCAGGATTACCGCGTCAAAGGCTTCCCGTTCCAGGCAGCGGAGCGCCGATTCTCCGGTTTCCGCGGCGGTTGAATCTATTTGTTCAAGGTTTAAATATTTTTTCAGGGACTCCCGGATGTTCCGTTCATCGTCTACTATTAATACTTTCATGATGCCCTCTCTGTTGTTTGTTCTTTGTATTCTTTCAGGGTAACCGAAACTACGGTTCCGCCCCCTTCCCGGTTTTCAACTTTGATGGTCCCCCCGGCGGCTTCCACAAAGCGCTTGCTGATGGAAAGGCCGATGCCGGTGCCGGTACTTTTACTGGTAAAAAATGGATCGAACACCCGTTCCAGATCCTTCTCTGCTATGCCGCCGCCCCGGTCATAGATACTGATGGTCAGGCTGGTTTCACCGCTGGAATTGCCTTCGCCGATCCGCGTTATAGAAGCGGTGATAGCCGCATCGGGGCTTCCGCTTTCCAGGGCGTTTCTGAGTATATTTTCAAAGACCGAACGGGCCCTTTCACTGTCCATAAGGACAAACCCATTCTGAACAGAATTTTCATCAATACTATTTCTGCCCAGGAGTCTGATTGATATTTCACTAAGCACAGTAACACTATTTATTGGTACAGGATGCCCTTCGGCTTCCCGGAGATAATCATTGATGCGGTAGCTCAGGGCGGAAAGGCGGTCAATTTCTTCGTTGATAATTCCCAGTTCTTCCTTCCCCTTGTCGGGGAATATTTTTGTCAGTATTCCTGTTTGGAGTCGGATGGAGAGGAGGGGATTTTTTATTTCGTGGGCCAGGGTGCTTGCGGCGGTTCCCAGGACTACCAGATTCTGCTGGGCTTCGATACGGTCCCGGTATTCCCGGTTGCGGAGGTACAGCCCCCGGACAAAGAAAATTAGCGCCAAAAGGGCCAGTTCGGTAAGGGGAAAGAATACTGCGGTCAGTGTCCGGTTTCGCCAGTAGGCTTTGTGGTCTATATCAATGTAGATGTACTTGCTCCGGGCAAGGTAGTTGAAGAAACCTGGCAAAGGCTGGGGGATTTTTTCGCGGTGGTCATTACGGTTCTTGTTCGTTTCCTGGTTGCGCGGGGGAGGCTGGGGGGCGGGCATCCACCCGGTTTGGAGTATGAATTTTACCCGGGACCCCCGTTTGTCCGGAATGGTGTAGCGGCCGTTTTTGACGGCCCTCAGATTCTGCAGCCCGCTTTCATCAAACACCGGGGGTACTGTCCCCCAGTAATAGGACAGGGTGAGATCTTCCCCATAAATACCAAACCCGGCGATCCGTTCCATAAGAACCGGGGAAGACTCAATGGCGGAACCAAAATCGTCATAGGTTCTGAGGCTGGTAAAGAGCAGGTTAAAGAGCTGCTCATTATCGTTGTCCCGAATAAGCCGGGCCCGGTCCCGCATCCCCAGGATGATAAAAACCGTGAGAGCCGAAAAGAGGGCCCAGCAAAGCAAGGCTGCTATAAAGGAGGATGTCCGTTGAGAAATTTTCATGTATTTTGTCCCCTTCCTTTCATTATATCGGCGCCGCCTGGATGTCCAGGGTAGTTTTCCCGGTTTTCTACTCCTGGTATATATTAAGCAAGAATCATGCCAAGGACAGGGACGGGCTAAAACAGGCGGGTATAGTACTCCGGACACCGTGTTTATTCGTCATCGTGGAGCGGAACTGTATAAAATTTACCCATTCCTGGTCAACAATATATAATATTTACGCAGTCCGGTGTACTCTTCCAGTAAAATTTCGTGCCCCGTCGGTCTATGCTGGAACGATGACCGGAATATGCACAAGCTGTTCTGATGTGGCACGGTTTTTGCTATATATAAGCGTGGAGGCTTATATGAAACGAATGATTAGTATGTTGGCGGTGATGTTCTGCCTTGCCGGAACCCTTTTTGCCCAAAATCAGGGACCCCGTGGCGCGGGTAGCCGGGAAGCGCCTGTAACTCTTACGGTCAGTGGAACCCTGGAACTTATTAATGGGAATATCGGCCTGAAAGAGGGGGATACCACCTATTATGTATTCGGCCTGGACAGGCTTATCGGTTTTGTGGACGGATTAAAGGAAGGTGCGGCAGTAACCCTGGAAGGAAGGGCTTTCCCCGCTCCCCGGCAGCCGAATTTCAAGGTTTTGGCGGTTTCCAAGCTTAGTTTTAACGGGAAAGACTATGAGGGGTTGGCCCCATTTTTCGGGGAGTTCGGTCCCGGTTTCGGTCCGGGGACTATGCCCCAGGGGGATACACGCAATTGGGGTTCATCGAACAGGAGACCATCGACTCGGAGCCGGAGAGAAGGCTGGGGACAGCCCTGGAATCGTTCGGGACCGCATCACCGGAACTGAGTAGAATTTATACAAAGGCGATAGAAGGCGTGTAATTATTGCACGTCTTCTATCACCAACTTTTGTCATCATCCCTTATCTTCCCAATTTCCCCATTATGGTATATATTCACCAAGACAAGGAAGATCGCATGCAAGATAATCTGGCCCAGATACCGGGCAGAATTAAGGAACTTCGGGAAATCATGGAAATTAGCGCCATGGACATGGCTGCGGACATTGATGTTCCCTATGAGACCTATTCCCGGTACGAATCCGGGGAATTGGACATCCCCATCAGTGTTCTCTATAAAGTGGCCAACCGCCTGGAGACAGATACCACGGTGCTTCTGACCGGGGAGGACCCCAGAATGGACACCGCCGGAGTATGCAGGGCCGGGAAGGGCGTCCAAATAGAGCGGTATCCGGGGTATGAGTTTTCAAGCCTGGCCTATAATTTCAAAGGCCGGACCATGGAACCCCTCCTGGTGTCCCTAGACCCCAACAAGAAGACTGCCGCGCCGGTAACCCATTCCGGACAGGAGTTCAACTATGTGCTTGAAGGGGTAGTTAAGGTAACGGTCAATAAACGAGAGTACCTCCTGGAAGCGGGGGACTCCATCTACTTTAACGCCCTGCTTCCCCACGCCCAGAGCGCGGTTAAGGTTCCCTCAAAATTTATTACAATTATACAGGAATGATATGAACGAGATACTGTCCAAATATTGTCCCCGGATAGAATTTGAAAGCTATGAGGATTTCTATCGGAATTATACCTGCCGGGTCCCGGAAAATTTTAACTTCGCCTACGATGTGGTTGATGAATGGGCGCGGATTAAACCGGATAAGACGGCCCTAGTCTGGACCAACGATGCGGGAGATATGGCGTCCTTTACCTTTGCTGATATGAAGCGCCTGAGCGATAAGGCCGCCAATGTCCTTCTTGCCCAGGGCATCGTAAAAGGTGATGTGGTCATGCTCATCCTCAAGCAGCGCCCCGAGGTATGGGTACTGATGATCGCCCTGATGAAGATCGGCGCGGTCTGTATCCCCGGCACCTATCAGCTTACCCAAAAGGATATTGTATACCGCTGTAATATTGCCGAGGTTAAGTTACTGATACATGTGGACGATCCGGATCTGCTTAAAAACATCAAGGGCGCTTTGCCGGAATGTACTTTCCTTAAAAAAACCGCCGTGGTGGGGACCCAAATCCCAGAAGGTTGTATTGATATGCGGGCGGAGATCGACAAGGCCTCCGCAGAGTTTACCCGACCCACAGGTTCCGCAGGGACCCAAAACACGGACCATATGCTGATCTACTTTTCCTCGGGAACCACCGGGATGCCCAAGATGGTACTCCACAACTACACCCTTCCCTTGGGGCATATCGTTACTGCCAAGTACTGGCAATGCGTGGAGGATGATGGGATACATTTGACCCAGACCGATTCGGGGTGGGCCAAATTCGCCTGGGGCAAGATCTACGGTCAGTGGATCTGCGGCGCGGCCATAGGCGCCTACGATACGGAGAAGTTTACCCCCCAGGGCATACTCGCCGCTCTGGGCCGTCTGCGCCCGCTTACCTTTTGCGCCACCGCCACGATTTTCCGGTTCCTCATCAAGGAGGATCTTTCGGGGAATGATTTTAGCTATATCAAACACGCCTCCGTTGCCGGAGAACCCCTAAGCCCCGAGGTGTACCACAAGCTTAAGGAACTTACGGGCATGGAACTTAGGGAAGGGTTCGGCCAGTCGGAAACTTCGGTAATGGCCGCCACATTCAAGTGGCTGCCGGTAAAACCCGGTTCCATGGGGAAGCCCTCGCCCCTTTTCGGCCTCAACCTGCTGGACGAAAACGGAAAGCCCTGCGACGACGGCATCGTCGGGAATATCAGTATTACTAACGGCGGGGATAATCCGCCGCCGGGATTGTTTACCGGCTATTGGAAGGACGAGGAGATCACCCGGAACTGCTGGTACGACGGGGTCTACCACACCGGGGACATGGCCTGGCATGACGGCGACGGCTACTACTGGTTCGTGGGCAGGAACGACGATGTGATAAAATGCTCCGGGTACCGTATCGGGCCCTTTGAAGTGGAAAGCGCCCTGATGGAACACCCCTCGGTGCTGGAATGCGCGGTCACCGCCGCTCCGGACCCTAACAGGGGCCAGGTGGTTAAGGCCACCATCGTGTTAGCCCGGGGCTTTACCGGGTCGGATGAACTAAAGCGGGAACTGCAAAACCATGTAAAACGGGTTACTGCTCCCTACAAGTACCCCCGGATTGTGGAATTTGTTGATGAACTGCCAAAAACCGTCAGCGGGAAGATCCAGCGGAACATGATACGGAAGAAGGATGCATCGGAATTTCCCTCGTCGGAACCCACACAGTCTCCGGCAAAGGGTTAAATCCCGGTGCAGTATCTGTATGAAACCCACCTACACACGGTTCAATCCAGTTCCTGCGGAGAATCTGATGGCCGCTCCTATATCCGGGGATATAAGGATTTGGGTTATACCGGCATTATCGTGACGGATCATTTTTTTAACGGGAACAGCGCCATCAACCGTCATCTTCCCTGGCGGGAATGGGTAAACCGTTTCTGCCAGGGCTATGAGGATACCCTGGATGAAGGGGAAAAACAGGGGCTTGATGTATTTTTCGGCTGGGAAGAAACTTTTGAAGGGGATGATTACCTTATCTACGGACTGGATAAGGATTGGCTCCTGGATCATCCTGAAGCGGCCCGCTGGACCCGGCTGGAACAGTTTAACGAAGTACGCCGATACGGCGGCTGCGTGGTTCAGGCCCATCCCTTCCGGCATGTGTACTATATTGATACTGTTCATTTATCTACCGGCTGTGTAGACGCCGTGGAGGCCGCCAATGCCGGTAATGCCTCCCCTGCCTACGATGCCGCAGCCAAACGTTACGCCGGGAAACTGGGCCTCCCGGTTACCGCCGGATCGGATATCCATAACTGCAAGCAAATCAAAGCCGGTCAAATTTTCGGGGTTTATCTGGATAAAAAACTGGATACTATCCAGGATTATGTAAGGGCAATTAGGGAGCATACCATAACAGGATTACGGATACCCCAGGGGCGTTGTGATTTTTTTAATAAAAAAGACATCACCCTCCCGGTGGATATCCGGGATGCCGACGACCGGAGCACCAGGCAGAGTCTATGGGATTTTCTGGAACGGTAAATTCCTACCGTCCCTTGTCTGTTCAACCCAGTTGCTTTGACCGCTTGTAGGCCGCTTCCACGGCGTTTATCACTGTGCCCCGGAACCTGCCGTTTTCCAGGGCGGCTACTCCGGCTATGGTGGTCCCAGCGGGGGAGGTTACCATGTCCTTGAGTTCCCCCGGATGTTTGCCCGTTTCCTTAACCATGGCGGCAGCGCCCAGAACCGTCTGGGCGGCATAGCGCAGGGCCTTGTCCCGGGGCAGCCCGGCCTGAACCCCACCATCCGCCAGGGCTTCAATGAACAGGTACACGAAGGCCGGCCCGGAACCGGAGAGGCCGGTTACCGCATCCATATAACTTTCATCAATACGATCCACAATTCCTGTGGAACTGAGTAAGCGTTCCAGTTCCGCCAGGGTTTCCTCCGGGACCTGGGGTGAAGCGGCCATGGCGATGACCCCCTGGGAGATAAGGGCTGGGGTATTTGGCATGATCCGCACCACCGGCACAGGTTTGGTCAGCGCCGGATTTGCCTCGGCCCAGTCGGGGCCCATGAGTTTGGCCGTGCTGCCCACATCCAGGAGGATCTGGATTTTCCTGATGGTCCATCCCGCAGCCATGGAGACCAGGATCGCCGGCTTCTTCTCCTCGATCCGCATTTGCAAAGCCGGGGCAATCTCTTCCAGAACCGTCCCTAGCACCTGGGGCTTTACGGCAAGAAAGACAAACTCCGCATCTTTAACCGCATCATAGTTGGAGGGGAACACCCTGGCCCCAATTTCATCCGCCAGGGCTTGGGCTTTTTCCTGATTCGGGTCGGTAAAGCTGATATTTTCGCCCCCGATGATTTTAACGGCCCCTTTCATCAGGGCGCTTCCCATATTGCCGCTGCCTATACAGGCGATAGTTATAGCCATGTTTGTTTCCTCAGTATTCAGGATAACTCTATTAAAACACAATTGCGGAATTTATTGAAGTATTTGCGAACTGGTTTTTACACCATGAATCCGATATTGCCAGGTTTTTCCTTTTCCAGCTGCTCTTCCTTGCAGAAGGAGATGATCTTTTCCATCTGGGGATTACTGCCGGAAAGGGCCTGTTCCATAACCCATTTTCTGGCAACGTTTTCTATCTGTCCACCTGAAAATTCAAAAAGGTCCGCAAGGATCTCCATATCCGGCTCTGAAAGTTCGGGGATCATGGAATGCCAGATAGAAAGGCGGTTTGGGCGATCCGGTTTGTGGAATTCAATCTTAAAGAGGAAGCGCCGTTCAAAGGCCTTGTCCAGATTGATGGTCATGTTGGTGGTGGCGATCAGGATGCCCTTCAGATCCTCCATTTCCTCAAGGATGATATTCTGCATAGAATTCCACATCCGCTCCACCGAGGGGTTATGGGGGGTAAGCTCCATACGTTTTGAGATAAGGCCGTCGGCTTCATTAAAGAGCAATATGGGCGCAGTTTTAGTATTTTTTACTACTGAGCGGTAGTGATCAAACTGATCCTTGATGTTTTTTTCGCTCTCCCCCACATAGGCGCCTATAATATGGGGAATATCGACCTTCATGATGTCCCGTTTTGTTTCCCGGGCAATCTGAAAAGCCGTTTCGGTCTTGCCGGTTCCGGGCCCGCCGGAAAAAAGGCAGACAAAGCCCGTCCGCATCTTCTTGTCGGCCAGCCGCTTGCAGACCGCCCGGTAGCTGTCTCCCTGGAGTATGGAACTGAGTTTGTTCACCTGCTCCGTCTCAGGGCCGTTATAGAACATTTTCCGGGACTGTATGGTCTTGTATCTGATGAGATCGTTTTCTTTCCGCCCGTCTCTCCGGTCCCGTTTTTGTTTAAGCTTCAGTTCGCCCAGGAGTTCCCGTTTAGCCTTGTCGGTAAGGCAGAAGGTGGCGCTGTCCGGAGAAGCGGGGGACGCATCTTCATCGGTGGTTTCCTTCCCGATCAACCGCTTTTTTATCAGCTTATGAGAACCATCCAAAAGGGACCGCAGCATTTTTTTGGAGGAGGCCTTTTCGTCATAGAGTTCCATAACCGGCTCTAGCCAGATGTTATCGTTGTTGTAATAGGCAAAGTTGTAACAAAAATATATGAGCAATGTCAGGTTTTCATCCGACAGGGCGTATTCTTTTATTTTTTGGGAAAAACGCAGATGTGGATTCTGATCAATCAGGGACTTTAATTCCACCGCAAGAAAGTTAAAGGTAAATTCTTCATTACTACGCTGATCAAAGAGGGTCTCCGCTATTACCAGCAATTCCGTCAGGGGAATATCCCGGTGTTCGGCGGGTTTAAAAGGTTCGCCCCGTATCAAAGCTTCCATGAGATCCTTCGGAACACTGATATAGGGCGACCCTTCGGTTCTGTGATAACGGATGAGTTTTTTACTTTCCAGCGCTTTAAGGTCATCCTGGTATTGGAAAAACTCCAATTTACCGCAGTTGATACCCGTGGCTAAATCGCTCATGGTGATACTGTGGTCATCATAGCGGACCAGGCACAGAGAGAACAGGGCTGCCTGAATCGGAGTGACGGCGAATTCCTGGATTACCGGTTCCAGATGGTCCTTGAGGGTCTCTAAACTATGCTCGTTCAAGCCTTCTTCAGCGATGTGTTCCGCCAGCTTAGTGATGTGTTTCAGTAAATGAATATTTCCTTTATCGCCGGGGTTATTTTTTTCCCTGGCTGACCGCGTTTTGCCGGAACCGGATGTCTTGGCGGAAGATGACGGAGGGCCGCCTGCAGCAAGTTCCGGCTCTGCTTTCTGGAGATTGTTTAAGTCCTGGGTCAATTCGGCCATTTTCTTTCCTTATATAATATAAACTAAGCGGAAATGGGGATAAAATCAACCCAAGAATACATTGTATGGGGCTTTCTAAGAGTGCAAGAAATACTCCCGGTGTAGGCATAGTTTCTGAGAAAAATGTAAAAGCGATGCTTGACAAAATCATATACTTTTGTTAAAATTGACAAAATTCGTCGTGGGACGTTAAACCTATTAAGGAGGTTTCTTTATGAAGAAACTTATCGCAGTGATGGCTCTTGTGGCTGTTTGTTTTTTTGCCGTTGGTTGTGCTTCAATAACCAGCCCTGTGGGTGCTACTACTAACCCGGTTGGTAGTAAAGTAGGACAAGCTTCCGGAAAAGTCTGGTTTGGTGCATTTGGACGTGCTGATGCCGGGATACAGGCAGCGGCAAGCAATGGTGGGATCAAAAACATTTCAACCATTGACTATACCACGAAGCTTGGTCTTCTTGGTCTCTGGGTTGAGTATGAGGCAACTGTAACAGGCGAATAAGCCCTTAGGCGCTGGGTGTTAGAATGTAATCATTGTAACACTCGGCCTTAAGAAGCCTAATATATGAAGAGACTCCTGCTCTTTTTAATCCCATTTTTTATTATGTCTTGTGTTTCGCGGCCTCAAATAAAACTATATAATTTAAATAGTGGTGTAAATATGTATTTTTTCCCTGCATCAACATGGGTTGGAAAAAATATAAAAATGGATATTGATTTTAATTTTAAAAATGATGCCAATATTGAAACTATTTGTAATATTAATATAAGCCAAAAGAGGAAATTACCCAGCGGGCTGTCTTCCATATCGTTAAATGCTGATTCTATTGACTATCCCTTGTATAATATAAAAATACTAACGGTTGATAGTAGATCGAATACAGTGAGAATAACATCTGCTTTGAACTATGATGATTTTCTAAAGATAATGAAATCAAAAAATATTTTTCTGCAAATAATTATTGACGATGTAAAATATGAATGTATTCCATCCGGCTCTTTTTTCATGCTACAGAGTGAATTTCAAAATAATTATTTTACGATTGAGACTATATTAAAATAACAAGAAGTTGTACTGCGAATAACCAACCACAAATACTAGTTCTGTTATGGACATCATGTAGTCAATAATGCGGCGGCCTCTGATTGGGGATTTCTTCAATATGCCGGGAAATAAACCGGATCCTCTCCTTTATGGCCGAGTTTTCTGTAATAAGCTTGTCCATGTCTGCGTTCCGACCCACAAGTTCTTCCTGGAGGCGGTTCAGAAAATCTTCCAGGTAGGCGAGTTTTGTTTCGATTTTATCAAGCCGGTCGCTAAGGTCCTCTGGCATAATGGCTTCCTTTTTATAATAACAGCTTATACCAAAAACGCCGTTCCCTGTTGGGTCCCTGCGGCTAGGGCTTCCAGCACTCGACACCCGCCCCCGTGGGCGAGAACGGTGGGGATACCGTAGGACGCTGCACGCTTGGCCGCTTCCAGCTTGGTGGCTATGCCCCCGGTGCCGAAGCTGTTGGCGCTGCCAATGGTGATGCTTTGCTTCACCGCCTCAATGTCCCGGACTTCGCCGATTAATTCCGCATCCGGGTGTTCCTTGGGATTCTTGTTGTAGAGCCCGTCGATGTCGCTGAAAAGCACCAGGAGGTCCGCGCTCCAGAGCACCGCAGACTGGGCCGCCAGGGTATCGTTGTCGCCGATTTTGATTTCTTCCACAGAAACGGTGTCATTTTCATTGATGATGGGGATTATCCCCTCATCCACCAGGGTAAAGAGGGTGTTCCGCATGTTGAGGGTCCGTATGGGGTCGTTGAAATCGTCCTGGGTCAGGAGTATCTGGGCAATGTGGATGTTGTATTTTTCAAAGGCCCGCTTCCAGGCGCCCATGAGTTCCACCTGGCCCACCGCGCAGAGGGCCTGCCGGTAATGGATGTCCCGTTTGCGGGCCCATTTGTCCATGGTGGAAAGCCCCGCCACCTGGGCGCCCGAGGAAACGATGGCGATCTGCTTGCCCTTTTTGATAAGATCCGCAGCCTGCCCGGCGAATTCATCCAGGAACACCGGATTGATCCGTCCTTCCTTGTCCGCCAGGGTGTTGGAGCCTAATTTGAAAACTACTTTCCGCGCATCGGCGATTAACTGGGGTATGCTCATATCTGTCCTTGTGTAATTTATGGCCGTATCTGACCGGAACCGTGTATACGATACTTTATCGTGGTCAGGGCTTCAAGTCCCATGGGTCCCCGGGCGTGGAACTTCTGGGTGCTGATCCCCAGTTCTGCGCCGAACCCGAACTGCCCCCCATCGGTAAACCGGGTCGATGCGTTGACGTACACGCAGGCGGCATCAACCTGCCGCTCAAATTCCTCTGCGGCCTTAAGGTCCTTGGTGAGGATGGCCTCGGAGTGTTTTGTCCCGTACCTATTGATATGGGCGATGGCCTCCTCTAGGGTATCCACAGTTTTGACCGCCAGGATATAGTCCAGAAACTCGGTTTCCCAGTCCCCGTCAACAGCATCCCTGAGGGCCAGCCCCTGGGGCGGGGCGCCAATGGCAGCCTTGGACCGGGAATCGCAGCGGAGTTCTGCCTTGCCCGCGAGTCGGGCGGACACCAGAGGCATGAGGGCGGCTAGGGCTTTCGGATGGATGAGAAGGGTTTCTACCGCATTGCAGGCCCCGGGTCTCTGGAGCTTGGCGTTTTCGATGATGTCCACTGCATTGGGGATATCCGCGCTGCCATCCACGTAGATATGGCAGTTTCCCTGCCCGGTCTCGATCACGGGAATACGGGCGTTGTCCACTACCCGGCGTATCAGGTCTTTTCCGCCCCGGGGCAGGACCACGTCGATTTTTCCCCGGGCCTGGAGTATCTCGTCCACCTCATCCCGGCTGCCGGATTCTGCCAGGGCCACCGCGTCCGGGATGCCCCCACCGGCTGAGAGCCCATCCCGGATAGCCTTCACCAGGGCTCGGTTCGATTCCAGGGCCGCCGAGGACCCCCGGAGCAGGATAGCGCATCCCGCCTTGTAGGCCAGGCTGAAGGCATCGGCGGTAACATTGGGCCGGGACTCGTAGATGATCGCCGCCACCCCCAGGGGGACCGTGGTCTGTTCTACCTGAATGCCGTTGGGCAGGACCCACCCCGCCCGGATCTTGCCGATGGGATCATCCTGGCGGATCACCGTATCAATGCCTTCGATAATATCATTGACCCGCTCGTCGTTGAGGAGGAGCCGATCTATCAGGGCTTCCTTCATGCCCCCGGCACGGGCTTTCTCCACATCCGCAGTGTTGGCCTTGAGAATAGTCCCCCGGCCGGTTTCAATTGCCTTGATAACCGACCTGAGGGCGGCGTCCTTTTCCTGCCTGTTTTGCAGGGCTAATCGGGCTTGGGCTTTTTTCAGGGAATCAAAAATGGTTTCCAGTGCCATGGCATATCTCCTTATTTATCCATTTGATTAAATGTAATATGTTTTTCCTTCATAGATATTTTGCCGACCTGATACCCAAATTGACCGGCTTCTTTTTTATAAGTTAAAAACGAATGGTCTATATCAAATCCAATAATAGTTTTGATTTTGTCAAAAGAGAGCTTTAGTGTAAGGCTTCCATCAGCTTGAAGATATTTCCATAAATGTTCATATTTACTCATAACTATTCTTCTCTTATTTTTATAAGTATTTACTTGCTATTTCCATAAATTTTTCTTGGGATTTTTTGACTTCTTTTGGTTTTTTATAAAACCCCATTTCAAATTTTTCTAATTCCGTTTCATCTATTTCATAAATACTCCCCTCGTCAAATACTCCGTTTATTCCATTTAAGGCATTAGAATACAATTCCAAAACCAATAATGCTGCTGGATATTTTTTATCCTTGTTTGTTATGCTATATTTTTTTGATTCTTTAAATTCAAATCTTTTATAATATTCAGGGTCACCATATATTATTATAGCCTTATACCCCATTTCCTTTGATAATTTTATAGTGTGATTTATTAATTTTCCGCCAATTCCTTTATTCTCATATTCAGGCAATACGCTTATTGGTCCAAATGTTAATACGCTATGTTCTTTATCATTATCCTTAATTTTTGCTTCAACATACACAATATTTCCAACAATTTCATTATTATGAATTGCCACAAAATCCAATTGCTTAATAAATTCACTGGTTTTTCTTAAATTATGAACAAGTAAATGTTCGTTACACCCGGGAAAATATACGTTCCAAAATGCTTCTCTGGTTAATTCTTCAACGAGTCTATGGTCTTTTTCTTCTTCCAGCCTTAATGTTATTTCCATAAACCAACCATAAATTATTTCAAAAATATTGTCAATGTGCCCCACCTTATAGAATCTTTTTACGTTAATAAGCCCTTTAATCTCTCAATAATTTCATTTTTTGTTTTTTCAGTTATTTTTTTATCCAGCCGCACTTTTCCCGGGGACTCCATTCCGTTTACTAAATTAAATATTGCTTCGTTACTTAATAGATTGTTTGGGGGCAAATTATATTCCCTCGCAATTTCATCGCGCAAAGCATGAATTTTAGTAAATGTATCTTTCTTCCCTTTGGCCAAATTTTTGAATTCAATTTTTCTGAATACTCCGGGAACCCTTTCTTTTTCAACTTCAAAATCCCTTTTGATTATTGACAGCAATAGATCGTTATACTTGTTTTCCTTTATTATTCTATCCATCAAAATAGCATTTATCTGAAACAGATAGGCGACATCATTTAAGGCATATTGCAGGGCTTCCTTGTCAATCGGGCGTCTTAACCAATTGAGCATCTGGAATTTCTTTTTATTCTTTGTCTCTATATTTAAAATATTTTTTAGAATTGCATCCAGGCCTCTTGGCTCTATTTCCAGCAGGTCTACTAATATCTTCTGATCAAACACGCTGGCCAGTTTTACGCCGTATTGTTTATAGATAAGGCTGATGTCTGATTCAGTCCCGTACATATATTTCACTATTTTTTTGTTTTCAAAAAATAGTATTAGTTCTTCGTTCCGTATCTTTAAGGGATCTATTATAAAATATCTTTTCCCGTCAAATATTTGTATTAAGCATAATTTCTCACCATAGGCATGAAGATTATAATCCCCTTCAAAATCCATGGATATTTTATCAATATTTTCCCGATGTAAATAGTTTCTAAAGGCGATAAGGCCGGACTCATTCTCTATGAGTGTAAAATTATCCATGTTTATTTTTACCTTTTATATCTGTTTCTGCGATATAGCCCCCGAAAGACCGGGCGTTTCTTATTGCGTCTAGTATGGCTGCCTCTACTGCGGCAGCGCACAGTATCCCTGCGGAATCCGCCGTTGCGGCGACTTTGCCGGTACACAGGGCAAAGACAGTGTCCCCGTCGTAAATTGAGTGGGCTGGATGGATACGGCGTGCTATGCCGTTCTGCCCTTGGGCGGCGAGCCGGGTGGCGCCGGCTTTGTCAAAATTGGCGTTGGTGATAATACAGCCCAGGACGGTATTGCCGTCGTTTTTTCCCGCAGCGTTACTGTTGGTGATGCCGCTGAAAAAGTCTTTGTTTTCCTGGTACTCCGCCAGGATAACCGCCTCGCTATCCGCGAAACTCAGGCGGTCATCAGCCAGGGCCCCGGCGATGATGGTCCCGCCGTCGAGCACATCCCCAACGCAGTTTACCGCCACGATAGCCCCGGCTTCCAGGTCCCCGCAGCGGAAGGCCGCAGCGCCGATGCCGCCTTTCATGGCGAATTGTGTCCCCCGGGACTTGCCTACGGTAGCGCCGGTTCCTGCGCCGAAGTTTCCGCTTTGGAAGGGCGTGTCCCGGAAGGCGTTTTCACAGGCAGCGTAGCCCATGGCGGCGTCCGGCCGGATGCGGTAATCTCCGCACTTCAGGTCAAAGAGTATGGCGGCGCATACGTTGGGCACCCTGGTCAGTTCCACGTCCCGGCCTATGCCCCGTTCTTCCAGGAAGCGCATCACCCCGCCTGCGGCATCCAGGCCGAAGGAACTGCCCCCAGCCAGAAGTACTGCGTGAACAGTTTTTCTGTTATTAACGGGGTTGAGGGCATCGGTGTCCCGGGTTCCCGGAGATCCGCCGCGGACATCCACGCCGCAGGCTGCCCCGGTTTCAGAAATAATAACGGTGCAGCCCGTGGCAGCGTCCCTGTCCTGCTCTTGGCCTATGCGGAAACCCGCTATGTCACGGATATCAATCTGCTCTATCCCTTTCGTCAAACTATTGCCCCCTGTTCAAGAAGCCGGTGCACTGCAGCAATAATGGCGTCCAGATTCGCCAGAGCGCCTTTGCCCAGATCGCCGCAGGCAAGCCGGGCTTCCCGGGGCTCCACGAATTGATAACCGTACCCGGAGAGCTTCTTAATGTTGTCCTGGGTTACGGGGTTTTCGTACATGGCGGTGTTCATGGCGGGGCATATCACTATGGGCTTTTTCTGTATTGCCATGATCACTGTGGTGAGCATATCGTCGGCGATACCTGCAGCGAGTTTCCCGATGATGTTGGCAGTAGCCGGAGCGATCAGGGCGATATCCACCTTTTGTGCCAATGATATGTGGCGCACATCTTCATAGATGATCTCGTCGAACATTTCGGTGTATACCTTATTTTTAGTAAGGGTCTGAAAGGTAATGGGGGTGATGAACTGCTGCGCAGAGGCGGTCATGATCACATGGACTGCGTGGCCTTCCTTGGTGAAGGTATTGGCAAGGTCCGCAGCTTTATAGGCGGCTATGCTGCCGCTTACCCCTAAGATAATATTTTTCATGGGTCCCTCCGGGGCATTTGATTTTTTTCATTGAATTTTTTAATTACATTTTCTGTGATACCCCGGGCAATTCCGCTTTTGTCCTCAAAACGCTGAACCCGGCGTTCTGCATCCACAAGGTAGCCGATATGGGCATCCCCGTGAATATCAGCGGCATCGTTGGCAAGCACATAGGCGCAGTGATTCTTTTCCAGGAGCCGGTATGCGGTGTCGATCAGGGTTTCATGGGGCACGCTGTCCAGGAGCTTAAACCCCACAATTAGAGAATGGGGGGCCAATTCCTGAAACAGGGATATAATTTTCACTGTGGGTTCCAGAATAATGACCAGCCGCTTTTCATCGGAGCTGATTTTGGCGCCCTGTTCCAATGAGGGGGCGTTTTCTAGGGCGTTGATCAGGGCGCCCTGTTCTATGGACGAGGCGTTTTCCAAGGAATTTGTCAGAGCAGACTGGTCCGAACCCGGCCCGGCTGCACTGGCGATAAGAGCCGGGGTGGTGACCGCCCTGACCCGGTAGTCGCTCACCGCCATGCTGTGGATGATGGCGTCCACCCGGCGGCTTTGCAGAATATCCCGAACCACTCGCTCCAAGCCGGCGGTATCTTCAATTACCGTGATTTCCGCCTTGGGGGATTCGGGCTGTGGCGCGTTTTTTCCGCAAATGTAAAAGATGCGTTCCGTTTCCGGTGCTTCATCAAAACAGCGGGCCATGAGGCTGCCTAGCCTGCCGGTGGCGTGGTTGGTAATGCTCCTGACGGAATCGATCCGTTCCATAGTTCCGCCTGCGGTAATCAGAATATTCACCCCGTATGCCCCTTTGCCATAATATGGTATCATAGATTCGGTTTTTGAGGAATTATGCCCCAATGGAAAAACGGGTTTTTCTTTTCGTTTCTGTTCTCACGGCGCTCAGTGCCCTCTCCTGCGCGAGCAGACCCTCTTCTGTTCCCAGCGGGGCCCCGGAATCCCCGGGCAGCCAGGATGTTGCCCCGGAATATCCGGCGGAGCTTCCCGGTGAAGCCGAGCCGCCCCCTTTGTCTATGGAAGAACTTATACGGAAAATAAAAGCCAATGATCCGGATCTCCCTCGGGAATATTCCATTGATGAGGCCGGCCGTATTGTTGTTACCGGGGATTTGCCGGGCTACGGGATTAGCTGGGACCCGGCGAACGCCCGGCTTCGGGAAACCGGCGCTTCCGGGAAACCGGAGTTTGAGATGGATTTCTCGGTTACCGAAAAAGACAGCGGAGATGAACGGACCGGCTCGTTCCTTTGGGAAATTAAGGAAGACGATTCGGGGATACTGCTGGGCTTTGACGATGATTACCAGGCTGTCTGGGAGCGGTACTTTGATCTTCTGGATCGTTATGAAGCCAGGGTTACCTTTTTTATTCAGGGAGACTATTCTTCTTTCTGCACCGCCGCGCTAAGCCGGGGCCATGAGATCGGGTACCACACAAAAAATCACTTGAATTTAGTTAAGGTTTCCCGCCAGGTGTTCTTCGAGGAAACCCTTGGCGCTGTGGAAACCTTCCGGTTGCTGGGGTTTCCCCTTAGGGCCTTCGCCTTTCCCTACGGCCTTTCCGAGCCCTGGATGTATGAAGCCCTGGAAACGGCCTTTTCTGTACTCAGGGGCTTCGGCGTTACCTATCGTTTATATACTGCGGAAGCTATACGGGCCGGCTACATCTCCTCAAAGTCTATTGATAATACCCAATACAAAAATGACGAGGCTTTCAGGGCAGATATCAGGGCCATGCTAAGGGTTGTGAAGTTTTCAGGCGGCGTCCTGCCCCTCACAACCCACACCATTGCTGCCAATGCCGCCTGGGGCATCAGCCCGGAACGGTTAGAGTATTTGCTCAAAACGGCGGCGGAACTGAAGCTGAAATTTTACCGATATGGGGATTTTTTTAGCGGGGAGTCTGGAAATGATAATTGAGGCTGTGAATCTTAGGTAAAACCACGTGATAAAGAAGAGAAAGTACAATATATTGCACATAAGAGGATCGGATATGGATGCAGTTACATACACGGATTTAAGACAAAACTTAAAAACTTATATGGATAAAGTTTTTCAGGATCACGATCCGCTAATAATTACACGAAGATGAATAAAAAACATACCCGTAGGTATTTATAGCTTCCCTATCCGGCTAGCCAGTTCCGTAAGTTCATCCCCGGTGACCCTGAAGGTGGTCCACTCCGTAAGAGGCTGGCCGCCCTGGGCTTTGTAAAAGGCGATGGAAGGTTTATTCCAGTTGAGGCAAGCCCATTCCAGACGGGCGTAGTTTTTCTCTTTCACCAGAAAGGCGAGGCAGCTGAGCAGGGCTTTTCCCAGGCCCTTGCCCCTCAGTTCCGGTTTTACGAAAAGGTCTTCAATGTAAATGCCGGGCCTTCCTCGGAAGGTGGAAAAGTTGCAGAAATACAGGGCAAATCCTGCGGGGACCCCATCGTATTCGGCGATGATAGCCTCGGCTTTATGTTCCTGGAAGATGTATGTTTTCAGGTTCTCTGCTGTGGCTTCAACCCGGTCCAGAAGATGTTCATATTCCGCCAGGCCCCGGATAAATTCCAGAATCAGGGCGGTGTCTTTTTCTTCCGCATAACGCAGAAGTGTATGGTCGCTTTTATAAAGGTAGTCCACGTGGCGCCTCTACTGGTACAGGATCAGGTAGGGCCGGGGGTTCAGAGCGTATACATCCCGTGGGGAAAGGAGGGGATCGTCATAGCCCGCCCCGGGGATACTGAAGTTATAAAAAAGCTTAAAGCTTTTTAGGGGTATGTTTTTTGCTTCCGCATTGGAGGCATAGGCGCTTCGTTTTTGGTTAGGATTGCCGAATCCATCGGCGCAGTGGATAAGCCGGACCTTATCAAAGTTACTGTGGACTTGGGTACGGTTTTCAATCATCCAGGGCTTAAACTGATGGATCACCAGCATCCGGTCCCCGGGGAGGTTGTTATCAATGATGTACTGTTCCATAACCCGCTGAGCTTCGTTCAGTTCCGCCGCACTAACCCTGCCTATCTCCTGCATGGGTTTGGTAGTCCGCCATTCCGGGTCCAGGGCCAGGTGCACATTGGGGTAACGTAAGTAGGGCAGCAGCTTTTTGAGGGAAGCCACCGGTTCATAACGCCCGATCTGGTGATCAAGGAATATCAGAATATCGTGGTCCAGGGCGTATTGTATGTATTCCATAAGCACCGAGTCCCGAATTATTCCGATTTCTCCCTCGGGCCAGACGGTTCCATAGATAATATAAAAGGCCCGGCGCACATTCCGGCCGCCGCTTACGGCTTTATAATCCAGGGCCAGTTTGGTTAACCGGGCGTCCAGTTCCTCAATGGAGTAACGTCCCAGGATGCCCATATTTTTAGAAAGGGGGTGCCCGTAAAAGGCGAGAATATCGTTGTTGAGAAGTATGGATGTGTTTTCCCGGAGCGTTTTTGCCAGGGTATTGACCTCTGTCTCCGAAGCCGCCCAATAGGGCCGGGCTGCTTCTTGGGCTTTGTAGGTATTGTACTGGTCGGTAAAAAAGAGGTACGGGAAGGGCGGTTTTACAGGTTCACGGACCAGATCGGTTGCGCTTGTCTGAGGGGCGCCCACGACACTCTGGGCTTCCGTCACAGGGGCAAGAGAAAAAAACAAAAGGGTAAACGCGAAATAGAACCCTTTCTTCATAAGCTTCTGATTCTGGGCTTGGGTAAACATAGTTTTACCAGTATCGGCAGAAGCAGGCGTAGAAATAAGCCTTTTCCCATCCTTTTTCCGGAATCTGAGATTATGAGAGCCTTTTTCAGTATCCTTATGTATCGGTGCTTACAAATTCCTGGAGAAACAGATAACAGGCATTGGCCAGGGTGGATCGGAAAAGATCCAGCAGTTCTTCCTGATTAAAAACTCTGAGGGCGACCCGTATCTTGTCATCACTGATTACGAGCCGGTTTTTGTTGTATACGATCTTGCCCCTCTCATCTACGATAATGACTTTCATATTAACCTGGGTCCGGAAGGTTCCGGATTTGCCCATACCGGAGGCCATTACCTTAGAGAAATCAAAACTGATATAAAGCCCCGCCTTAATCTCTGTTTCCGCCGCAAGTGCGGCGGCGAAATTTTTATCCTTATAATTAATGGGCCGGTACCCTGTAGCGCTTAGGGTATTTTTATTTTTCCAGGCGCGCAATAGCGGGGCGTTCTTGTAGGCCTGGGATTCGAGTATCTTTTCCTTCGGCACTATGTTACTTACCCCCAAATCGACAAAGGTCTGGCGGAGTATCGCCTCCGCATCTTCAATAAGCACATCAGCCCTGGAAATCTTTGTCTTTTCAGGATTTTCATTTTTACCAGGCCTGTCTGATGAAGTGGGATCCTCATCGTCCCAGTAAATATTGTAGTTTGATACCACCGCAACGATGCCCATGGGTACATCGAAGGAAAAATTTTTGTCTTTCCAGGGTCCAAGGCTGGCGCATCCTGTGCAAAGAACCGCCGCCAGGATCGCCCCTGCAAAATGTGTGACCGGAATTTTCATAGGATCCCCCTCAGGGCGTTTCCGCTCCAATGCGTAAAATGCGTAACTGATAGTGTAATCAATTCCTGAGGAAAACGCAAGTTCCCTGGCGGCCCTTGACGCGGGGATGAAAAAAGTAGACCATAAAGATAATAGCTTTGACGGAGACGAGTAGGCTTTGTCCCCGGATTAAGAGAGATCGTGTCATGGAACCTGATGGTTCCTAAGCTGTAAACGCGGTTATCCGGAAATTGTCGAAAACCCCTCCCGAGCTGCTTTGAGGAAAGGATGCCGCGCCCTGGCGCCTCCTGAGTATTCAAAGCCGATGGAACAAATTTTTTGAAGATTTGTTTCTGCCCTCGTTAACGGCGAAGAGCGCGCCCCCCGTCATGGGGTGGTGAAGCAGGGTGGTACCGCGGACTGCGGCGTCTTCCGTTGGAAGATGGTCTTTCGTTGAAAGACCCGGTAGTCCGTCCCGGCGATTTTATTACGGGGATGGCAATTGCCATGCCGTAGAGAGGTACGTTATGTCCGACGTCAAAAAAAATCAGGAACAAACAAAACCGGAAGCAGGCCAGCGGCTTGCCCTTATCCGCCATTCGGTAAGCCATGTCATGGCTCAGGCGGTTACCCGTCTCTTCCCGGGAACCAAGGTGGCCATAGGCCCCTCTATAGAAAATGGTTTCTATTACGATTTTCAGTTTCCCCCTTTGCCGGATGGTAAAGCGCCGATTACAGCGGGGGATCTTCCCGCTATTGAGGCAGAGATGAAAAAAATCATCGACTCCAAGCAGGATTTTGTCCAGCTTGAGCTGAGCCGGGATGAGGCGCTGAAACGCTTTGTCGATGAACCCTTCAAGACCGAGCTGATCAACGAGCTCCCGGCGGATGAGGTGATTACCATTTATGAAAACCGGGATGCCGGGGGAGCTGTTCAGTGGGCGGACTTTTGTCGGGGGCCCCATGTGGCGAATACCCGGGAGATCAATTCTGCGGCATTTAAGCTGATGAGTATCGCCGGGGCTTACTGGCGGGGGGACGAGAAACGGGACATGCTCACTCGCCTCTACGGAACCGCCTGGGAAAACCCCAAGGACCTCAAGGCCCACCTGGCCTTCCTGGAGGAAGTGGAAAAACGGGACCACCGACGGCTAGGCAAGGAAATGGACCTGTACTCCATCCATGAAGACGCCGGGGCGGGGCTCATCTACTGGCATCCCAATGGCGGCCGTATGCGGGTGGCGGTGGAAAATTTTTGGCGTACCCTCCATTACCGGAACGGGTATGAGATCCTCTACACCCCCCATATCGGGAAGTCCTGGCTTTGGGAGACCTCGGGGCACCTGGGCTTCTACAAGGGAAATATGTACTCCCCCATGGAAATCGATAACCAGGACTACATCATCAAACCCATGAACTGCCCCTTCCACATCATGATCTATAAAAACAAACAGCGGAGTTACCGGGAGCTGCCCCTGCGCTGGGCTGAGTTGGGAACGGTTTACCGCTATGAACGTTCAGGGGTCCTCCATGGGCTGCTTCGGGTCCGGGGCTTTACCCAGGACGACGCCCATATATTCTGCACCCCAGAACAGATGGACGGGGAAATACAGGAGGTTCTTCGGTTCAGTCTCCAGCTCTGGAAGGTCTTTGGCTTTACGGACATCAAGGCCTATCTTGCTACCAGGCCTGCGGAATCCGTGGGGGAGCAGTTCCGCTGGGACAATGCCCTGGAATCCCTGCGCAAGGCGGTTACCGCCGAAGGACTGAACTACGAGATAGATGAGGGGGGGGGCGCCTTCTACGGCCCCAAGATCGACCTTAAGATCAAGGACGCCCTGGGCCGGGAATGGCAGATGACCACCATCCAGTTTGATTTCAACGAGCCTGAGCGTTTTGACATGACCTTTGTGGACGCCGACGGCCAGCACAAGCGGCCCTATATGATTCACCGGGCCCTGCTGGGCTCACTGGAACGGTTTTTCGGGGTACTCATCGAACACTTCGGCGGAGCCTTCCCGGTGTGGATTGCCCCGGAGCAGATTGCGGTGATCCCCGTGGCTGAAGGCTTTAACGAATACGCAAAAAAGGTGGCGGCGGAACTGAAGGCTCGGGACCTCAGGGTTACTGCGGAGCTTGATGACAGCCGACTCAATGCGAAGATAAGGAATTGCCAGAACCGGAAGATTCCCTATATGCTGGTAGTTGGGGAACGGGAGGCCAATGAAGGAACCGTGTCCATCAGGCGGCGTGACGGGAAGCAGCCCGATTCTCCGGCCATGAAAGTGGCTGAATTCGCCGATTATGTGGTGAAAAAGGTCGACACCCAAGACCTGGAACTATAAGAAGGAGGTGTACTATGAGTAAAAGTACCCTAAAAGATCTAAAGACAAGGCGGAGTGTCCGATCCTACAAACCGGATCAGATTACTGATGAAGAGTTGGACCTGATCCTTGAGGCAGGTACTTGGGCGCCCACCGGCGCCGGATCCCAGTCGCCGGTGATTGTGGCGGTGCAGAACAAGACCCTGATAAACAAGCTGCAGAAACTCAACGCCGAGGTTTTGAACAACCCCAAGGCCAAGCCCTTCTACGGCGCCCCCACGGTATTGGCGGTTTTGGTAGACAAGAGCAAACCCACCCCCCTGGAAGACGGCGCTCTGGTATTGGGCAATCTGCAGAACGCCGCTTGGGCAGTCGGGGTAGATTCCTGCTGGATACACCGGGCCAAACAGGTGTTTGAAAGCGAGGAAGGCAAAGCGCTTCTCAAGAAGTGGAAACTGGACAGTGATACCTACTTTGGGGTTGGTTTCTGCCTCCTTGGCTATGCCAAAGAAGGACCCAGGCCCAAGCCCGCGGCCCGGAAAGCCGGGTATATTATCAAGGCAAAGTAGACACGGAACCAGTCTTTCGCAGAAAACTTATATTCCGGACATTAAAAAAATGTCCGGAATTTTTGGTTTATAGGAGGCAAGTTAATATGAAAGCCTTAGTACTTGAATCGGTTAAGAAGCTGAGCCTGCGGGATTATCCTATTAATGAGACCGTGGGTCCCTATGATGTGAAGATCCGTATACAAGCCTGCGGAATCTGCGGCAGTGATGTGCATTACTATCTGGAAGGGGCCATTGGGGATTTTATAGTTAAAGAACCCATGATTCTGGGACATGAGGCTGCAGGGATTATCATCGAAAAAGGTGAAAAGGTAAGCGATTTTGCCATCGGGGATCTGGTCTGTATGGAACCGGGTATCCCCAACATGCGCTCCCGTGAAGTAATGGAAGGCATGTACAATATTGATCCGGATGTGGTTTTTTGGGCTACTCCCCCGGTTCACGGATGCCTCCGGGAGACCGTGGTCCATCCTGCACAGTTTTGCTTTAAGCTCCCCAAGGGGATGAGCGCTGCCGAGGGCGCCATGATGGAACCTCTGGCTATTGGTATTGAAGCGGCAAAGAAGGGGGCGATTAAACCCGGTGATACTGCTCTGGTGGTAGGCTGCGGTACCATTGGGGTTATGTGCGCTATTTCTGCTCTGGCCGGGGGATGCAGCAGGGTGTATATCTCCGACATAAAGCAGGAAAAACTGGAACTGGCCGGTTCGGTCCCCAATATAATCCCGGTAAATACCGCAAAGGTAAATCTCGAGGAATTTATCATGAAGGAGACCGGCGGCAGGGGCGTTGATATTATATTTGAAGCATCCGGCAGTCCCAGGGTATATCCGGATTTCTTCCGCTGCGCCAGGAAGGGGGCCAGGGTGGTCCTGGTGGGGATGATGAACGGTACAGTTCCCATTGACGTGGCCTTTTTACAGGGCCGGGGTATCAGTATCGAGACCATATTCCGGTATATCAACTGTTTTGACCGGGCGGTAGCCCTGGTAAACGCCGGAAAAATTGATATTAAAAAATTTATCAGTAAGACTTTCAAGTTTGATGATGCCATTGCGGCTTATGAATACGCTGCGGCAGGTCATCCGGAAGTAGTAAAAGTAATGATCGATTTAACATAAAAGGATGGTATTATGAGTTATCTGGAAAAACTGTTCGGTTTGAAGGGAAAGGTGGCTATTGTAACCGGGGGCGGCCGGGGAATAGGTCAGGTAGTTGCGATGGGACTTGCCGGGGCAGGGGCGGAAATTGCGATTATTTCCCGTACCGGCGCTGACGAAACGGTTCGTCTTATTGAGAAAGAGGGGGGAAAGGCCTACAGTCTCCTGGCGGACGTTACCAAAGAAGATGAAGTGGATACCGCTCTTAAAACGGTGGTTTCCCGTTCTGGCTCCATAGATATTGTGTTTAACAACGCCGGTATTTGTATTCATAAGGATACCCTGGAGGCCAGTATCGCCGAATGGCGGGAAGTGTTGGACATCAACCTGACCGGCGAATATATCGTTGCCAGGGCGGTGGGAAGGATCATGATTGAACGGGGTATTAAGGGGAGTATCATCAATATGGCATCCATGTCCGGGTCCATCGTGAATGTACCCCAATGGCAGGCTTCTTATAATGCCTCAAAGGCAGGGGTTATCCACATGACCCGCTCTCTGGCGGTGGAATGGTCCCGGTATGGTATCCGTGTGAATAGCCTGAGTCCGGGATACATCGGCACACCCATGAGTGTGGATACTCCCCAGGAGTTGAAGGATGCCTGGATGCCCCTAATCCCCGCCCACCGCATGGGTGATCCCAAGGAATTGGTGGGGGCGGTGATCTATCTGGCTGCAGAAAGCTCCAGTTATACCAATGGCAGTGATTTAATTGTGGATGGAGCCTATGTCTGTCAGTAGGTTCCCCTCCGGAAACCTGCTGCTATGAAGTAGAAGAAATGGTCCTGTTAAAGGGTTCGTCTTGGGTCTCAGACGGCGCCTTATGGACCAGGATCTGTTTTTGCAGCAGGAAGGCTTCCACCTCCGGAGGTATGCGATCATCGGTATAAACTGCGGAAACATCCTCAGTCCGTACCAGCCGCACCACTCCTTGGTGGGAAAATTTATCCGAATCGGTTAATACTATGACCTGCCGGGATTGTTTCGCCAGGCCCTGAACGGTTTCGGCCCGGATATGATCCCTGCCGGTAAACCCGAATTTTTCGGTAAACCCATCGGCGCCAATGAAGAGTTTATCTGTAAAGAATTCTTCCGCGCATTTTAGGACAATGGGGCCTACCGTCACCTGAGCCTCGGTCTGGTAATCCCCCCCCAGGAGTATAATTTTTATATGCGGGGCATGGCGTATATGGTGTGCAATAAAGGATGAATTGGTGATTATGGTAACATCCCGCTTATTATTGGCCAACTCTTCCGCCAGAAAGGCGCAGTTGGAGCCCGATTCAATAAGTACGGTTTCCCCGTCTATCACTGACCGGGCCGCAGCCTGGGCTATACGCCGCTTTGTTTCATATTTATAGGCCATACGGCGTCCTATATCATCTGTGGGGCCGGCCACCGCAAAGCCGTGTTCCCGGCGCAGCACCCCCAGTTCTTCAAGTTCCGCCAGATCCTTGCGAATCGTGACTTTAGAGACATTCAGCAGTTCCGCCAGGGCGCTTACTTCAATTTTCTGGCGCTGGGTTATTGCATCCAGTATTTTGACATGCCTATTTATCATATTTTTATTTCCTTGGGATAAACATAGTTTAAAAAATATCTTTTGTCAATATAATAATTTCGTACGAAATTATTATGCTATTTTACGAAAATAAAAAGCCCTCGGAGAAGGGCTTTTAGGGAGATGGAGAAAGCAGATTTTTCGACTTTACGAGAACAAGATACCCCGGTCGTTCCGGAGTTGTTGATATCAGCTGGATACTCTTTCCAGTGCTGCCGTGGGCTGGGTAACGGCGGACACCTTGTTAACAAGGACTTTTCTTTCGGTTAAGAAGGCATCAATATCCTGGGGGATTTTATCATCCGTGTATACCGCCGTGATGTCTTCGGTCCGGACAATCCCTTCAACCCCTTGGCGGAAGAATTTTTCCGATTCCGTGAGAACAATAATCTCCTTAGCCTGCTCAGCCATATCCCGTGCCGCCTGAGCCCGGTAATGATCCCTGCCGGTAAACCCGAATTTCTTGGTAAACCCGTCGGCTCCGATGAAATATTTGTCAGAAATGAACAATTCAGCGTATTTTCTGGTCATAGGACCCACCATAACCTGGGAATTCTTCTGGTATTCGCCTCCCAGGAGAATAACCCGACCATAGGGGCTGTGCCTTATATGGTTGGCCAGGTAGGCCGAATTGGTCACAATAGTGACATCCCGCTTGGTATTGGCCAGTTCTTCCGCCAGGAGGGCGCAGCAGGAGCCGGATTCTATCATCACCGTTTCCTCGTCCTCCACCAGTTCCGCGGCGGCTTTGGCGATTCTCCGTTTGGTATCGTAGTGAAAGGCCATGCGCCTTCCCACATCATCAAAGGAGCCGAAGAGGGCAAAACCATGTTCCCGGCGTATAAGCCCCCGTTCTTCAAGCATATCCAGGTCCTTCCGTACCGTTACCTGGGAGACATCCAGCAAGTTTGCCAGGACTGTCACCTCAACCCGGTGATTCTGGGAGAGGGTTTCTAAAATCCGGTTGTGTCTTTCATTCATCTTTTACCATCCTTTCATTTCGTTTTACCCGTAGCGCTACCGGTTTATAGGGATAGGCTTATCTTTCCCTTACTTATAAGATACAAAACTGAGGATAAAAGTCAAGAAAATAATTACGTAAGAAAGTAATTAACTTGCTTTAGAAGGATTAGCGATTTCTTTTGTTTCATCGGGGGTATTTTAGCTATAGTCTTTAATTTCCCACGCTGGTTTGATATACTTATGTTATATTGAAATGCGGGGGTATCGGATGAAACTTTACAGTCGGGGGCAGGTGATCTTTTTTTCCCTCCTGAGCGTCCTCATTGTAGTCATGTTCGCCGTGGGAATAGGCTTTTTGCGGATTCCCCTGAAAAACGGAGATGCGGCTGCCCAGGCCGAGAGCGTCAAGCTTGCCGAAGCAGACCCCCTGGAGGCGCTCCAACTGCGGCAATCCCCCTATACCAACCCCCTGCTGACCAAAACTGCGGAACTGGTGACCTATACGGAGGATGAGCGGGAGAATATTTCGGTTTACGAGCAGCTCAACGAGGCGGTGGTGAACGTTACCACCGAAACCGTGGCGATTAACTGGTTTTTGGAACCGGTGCCCCAGGAAGGCGGTTCCGGGTCAGGGTCCATCTTCGATACCCGGGGATATGTACTTACCAATAACCACGTTATCGAAAATGCTTATAAAGTCTTTGTAAACTTGGCCGACGGCACCCAGTTGGAGGGCTCCCTGGTGGGTACGGACCCGGAAAACGATCTGGCGGTACTGAAATTCGATCCCCCCCGGGGGACGGAGCTGAAGACTGTGCCCTTCGGCGATTCAGGGAACCTCAAGGTGGGTCAGAAGGTAATGGCCATAGGGAACCCCTTTGCCCTGGAGCGTACCCTGACGGTGGGCATAGTCTCCGGGCTGGGGCGGCCCATTCAGACCTCCCGGCAGAACATTATCCGGGACATGATCCAGACCGATGCTTCTATTAATCCCGGGAATTCTGGGGGGCCCCTGCTGGATTCTCAGGGCCGGATGATAGGCATCAACACCATGATCTATTCACCCTCAGGGGGTTCCGTTGGCATAGGTTTCGCCGTGCCGGTGAATACCGCCAAACGGGTGGTGGCTGAACTTATCGCTTACGGTAAGGTCCGGCGGGGCTGGATCGATGCGTCGGTGGTGCAGCTTTTCCCGGCATTGGTGAGTTATGCAAAACTGCCGGTTAGTTCGGGGCTCCTGGTTTCCCGGACCAAACGGAACGGCTTTGCGGAGCAGGCGGGGATACGTCAGGGCAGCGAGCCGGTGCGCTACGGCTCCAGCGTGATCTACCTGGGCGGGGATATTATCACCTCCGCAGACGGCATGAAGATCGAAACCCTGGCGGACCTCTATTCAGCCCTGGAGGACAACAAGCCCGGGGAGCGGGTGGCGGTGGAACTCATACGCGGGGGCCGTACCATAAAACTTGACGTAATCCTGGCGGACCGAGAAGAGTCCGGGTTGTAGCATTGGCGAAACCTTCTGAAATTTCCGGCGAAGCTTCTCCCCTGGAAGCAGCTCGGGCACGAAAAACCAGGCTTATTAATACCGCAGCCTGGGTGGCCCTGCTGGGGAATGCCCTTTTAGCGATCCTGAAGATCGCCACGGGTATCTACGCCGAAAGCCTCGCGGTGCTTGGAGACGGTATTGATACTTCGGTGGATGTGCTCATTGCCGTGATGACCCTGATGGTTGCCAAAATAATTTCCCGCCCCGCTGACCCGGAACACCCCTGGGGCCACGGCAGGGCGGAAACCGTGGCCACCGCTTTCCTCGCTTTTATCCTTTTTTTTGCCGGCGCTCAGCTCATGCTCAATTCCGGGGCCCAACTGATTTCCGGCGTTCGCCGAGGGGTTCCGGAACCCATTGCCATCATAGTTACCCTTATTTCCATCGCCGGAAAAATACTCCTGGCCTGGAGCCAGTATATCTTTGGAAAAAAAGCCGACTCTCCCATGCTTCGGGCTAATGCAAAAAACATGACCGGGGATGTGGTGATCTCCGCAGGGGTTCTGGTTGGGCTGGGGCTTTCTATAATTACCGGTATAGGCCTCATTGACTCCCTTGCGGCCCTGCTGGTGGGCATCTGGGTGATCAAGGCTGCGGTGGAGATATTTGTTGAGGCTAACGCAGAACTTATGGATGGCGGTTCCGGGGCAGAATTCTACAAGTCGGTCTTTGAGGCGGTTCACAGCGTTCCCGGAGCGGGACATCCCCACCGGACCCGGATGCGGCGTATTGCCGGACTCTGGGATATCGACATCGATATTGAGGTGGATCCGACCCTGACTATCCGGGAAGCCCATACTATCGCGTCTAAGGTAGAACAGGCGATCAAGGAGCGGGTGGAGGGTGTCTACGATATTATGGTCCATGTGGAACCCGCAGGTAACCGGGAAAATGAAGGATACGGCCTCCAGGAGGATCACTTGCCTCAGTAGAGGCATTGCCTCAGTAGGCCCTGGTTTGTATTTTAGTGCCAGGTTATTGATTTTCTGAACGGTAAACCCTTCTTTTGTGAAGGAAAACATTGCAGTTTTTGTTAATTACGAGTACTATACTAATATTAATGACTTTAAAACCGATTTTATACAGCATGCTCACCTCATTTGCGAATAAAAATCACTCTCCGTATATTGATAGCGAAGCCTTTATCAATTTTGTGGAAAAGTATGCCCAGCATTATGCCAATGAACAGCCTGAATGGGCCCGGTGGGCAAAAGATACAAGCAGAAGGATCTGGGAGGAAATAACCCCCTTGTTTGAGGCGGGGAAATGTACGCTCCTCACTGAACAGAGCGGTACCCGGATATATATGAACCGTTTCTACCTGGATCTACTGGAAAATGCCTATCAATCCCCGGATGACAGCGCAGATATGATCTTTCCTAACGAAACTACCTTAAAAATAAAGATACCTCTGGACCATTTGCGGTCCATCAATGTTACCACAGATCTGGTTACCTACCTTGGATCCCCCCAGGAAGGACCCCTGCCGCTTATAAAGTTGATTTTTCCCAGGGGTATTCCCGATGCCCTGGTACTTTCCTCTATGATACCCCGGCGCCTTATGGAGGCGGCGATACTCAAAATTCGTAGTTTCCTCCGAAAAACGGATAACAAGGAGTACATACAGAACAAGCTTATCCCCTACCATCAGGGAAAGGAAAATCAGCTGAGGGATGTTTTTAACCGTATCATGGTACGGCCCCTGGAGTGCCTTAGCAATTTGGAAGAGGGGGAGGATTTTTCTTTTCTTTTCTGGTCCAGTTTTTCCGGCATGATAAAGAGCGATTTTGCCAAGCGGAATGAGCTGGAAAATGAGGATCTGTTAGTGCTCCAGTCCCTATATCTCATAGAGATCATAAACAATTATTACCGTGCCAAAGCCTTTAAGCGGAAAGAAAGGAGTATGGCCTTTAATGATCTGGATATTTTGATTGGCCAGCCTCCCTATGCCTATTCCATTGATTCCATAATTAAATTTGTCAACAGCAAGGGAGTTCCCCTCCTGGGGCTCTACTCGGATGAGGATCTGCAATCCTGGCTTCATAACAAAGTCACGGATCATAAAGAGGATGAGTTGCCTGCGTTGCTCCTTATTACCGGCCCTGCGGACGCTAAACGGTATATTAAAAAGGAAAATTATTATCCATTCAGTTTGAAGCTTCTGCTGGACGGCCGGCCAATAGTACGGAAAGCTGTTTCAGACCGCTGGCTTTCAATCATCAAGGATTATCAGGATGAGCCAGCCATGGAAAAGGACGAGGAATTTGAGCGGCTCCTGAAACGCTATGTGGGTGAGTTAACCCCGGAGCTGATGGCAGTGTTAACGGATAAAAAACTATTCCTGGCCTGTGATGAAATGGAACGGGGGGGGATTGTTTTTGATAATTCGCGCTTCTTTTCCCCTGAGGGCGCCCTGTTTCCCATGGCCACCCTTTTTTTAGTTAATCGGAAGGAGATGCTCTCCGATGCCCGGGCTATTCTGCCCTTTTGGTATTCCATCCCTTTGCTTATATCTTTTATATCTTTCCTACAAAAAATGAAAAATATAAAGGGTGAAATGGCAAAGAAAAAGGCGGAACTGGGAGGCCCGAAAAGGACTGCGCCGGCTAACAAGAACCGGGATATGGAGATACGCGAAGCCGGACAGAAGCTGGAAACGGAAATAGTCCCCCCTGATAATGACATTGACAACTACCTGGCCCAGCTGGAAAACCGCTGGAACACCCTTCTTAAAAAGCAGGCCCGAGAGGACCTCTTAACTGATATACAATCCCTGGTCCGGGACCGGCTGCGGCAAACACTTCGCGGCCAGAGACACGTCATGCTGACCAAGGATTCCCTGGACAAGCTTGCCCGCCGCATTGTAGAAGAAAACCCCACCCTTCGGGATCTCCATAATCAGGATTACCTGCGCCAATACACAGTGCTTTATATGGTAAAACTTCTGCTACAGGTAAAATTTTAATTTTTTTTAAATCCCATTAAAGCATTTTTATTCCTTTTCCCCCTAACCCTTGTATCATGGGCAGTCCAATAAACCCCATGACCGGTGGTTCTGATTATCACCGGAACAATCATTTTTGGAGGGTTACTATGAATAACCTCAATTCCATCATTATCGAAGGCAACCTGGTTCGGGATCCCCTGCTCCGTTCCACTCAGAAAGGGACATCGCTTTGTACCTTTAGCCTTGCCTCTAACCGTTTCTACAAACAGGAAGGAGGATTTGAAAAGGAGGTCAGCTTTTTTGACGTAGAAAGCTGGGCAAAATTAGCGGATGCCTGCTATAACCTGGGGCATAAAGGCCGGGGCGTCCGGGTAGTGGGGAGGCTGAAACAGGATCGGTGGAATGGGACCGATGGAAAACAACGTTCACGAATAGCCATAGTGGCGGAACACGTGGAATTCCGTCCTGAATTTAAACGGGATGGTTCCGGTGAGGAAAACCCTGCGGAAACAGCCGCCTCTGCAGATATGGCCGGCGAGGCTTTCGAGGATATATCTCCCATGCCTGAAGACGGAATGACGGCGGAAGATATTGAAGAACTGGCAGTGACTTTTTAAAGGAGGTGATGATATAGAGAAAAATTAACATATCTATAAGTGTCGCATAATTCCCCCTACAGGGGGCCAAGGTGTTACCGAGGCCCCCTGTTTTTTGTTCGCAGTATTACCCCCATTGAAAGTTGTTCACAAAATGAACAAACGGGCATTTGAACGCGTGACATGCTTTACAAAAGCTTGTTATGTTTAACCGTAGTTTTATTCTGTAAGGGGAATTGTAAGGTGTATTTGCACAGGGTGACTTTTAAAGTACAGATGAATCTCATCAAGTATATAAATCAATACTTGACGTCTGTTACCGATTACTCTCTCTGTTTGCTTATTTATATTTCTGTTTAAAATAATCCGGTCCTTCCCGGCATTCCCTTATTATTTCAATAATTTATTTTGTTGAAATATCTGTATTTATTCCTTCGATATCTAACGGCGAATTTTTATCCTTTTTATTAACAGATATTATTTTAAATTTGCTTCCGTCTTTTCTGGTAATAAATACTTCTTCCTTCAAAGCGGTATTTAATACTGTCCGCATGGGTATAGTTTCGAATAGAGAATAAGCTCTTAAAACTTGTTCTTCATTCAACCTTTGTTTTTTACCATCCTTGACAATTTAAAGTATTTTGTCAATACGTAGGTTTTCCCTTTAACCCGCATATATTCCAAGCTCTCCTTTCAGGCTATACTGTCCCAATGAACATTAAGTTAGGCCAAAAATGGTAACACCTAAAGTAGAGCTTTTAGCACCCGCGGGCTCACCGGAAGCCCTAGACGCCGCCATTGGCGAAGGGGCGGATGCGGTTTACCTGGGGCTGAAAAACTTCAACGCCCGGATCAGGAGCGCTAATTTCGCCTATTCCCAGTTTGAGGGGCTGCTGCGGACGGTGCACCGGATGAACCGCCGGGTCTATGTAACGGTTAATACGGTTTTTGAACAGCGGGAGGCGGACAGGGTCTACCAGTTATTGAAGTACCTGGATGGCCTGGGGCCGGACGGTATCATCGTCCAGGATTTCGGGATTGTTAAGATGGTCCGGGAGCATTTCCCCAAACTCAAGCTCCACGCTTCTACCCAGATGAATATTGCCTCCGCCCGGGGGGCGAATATCCTTTCCCGGAATGGGTTTTCCCGGGTGGTATTGGCCAGGGAGCTTTCCCTGGAGGAAATCCGTGAGATTCGGGATACTACCAACATGGCCCTGGAAGTTTTTGTCCACGGGGCCCTTTGCGTCAGCGCTTCCGGGCTGTGCCTTTTTTCCAGTTATCTGGGGGGCAAGTCCGCCAACCGGGGTATGTGTACCCAGGCTTGCCGGCGGCTCTATCAGCATGAGGATGAAAAGGGCTACTACTTCAGCCCCGGGGATTTGCAGCTCCTGGAACAAGTGCCTTCCCTGGTGGAAGCGGGGGTCAATTCCTTCAAAATCGAGGGGCGGATGAAGAGTGCCGAGTACGTGGGCGCCGTGGTGTCTGCCTACCGTCGGGTCATTGACGGGCTTGAGGGGGACCGGGAAGGGAGTATGCAGGAGGGGCTGGCCATGCTCCGCAACGACTTTGCCCGGGGAAAAACTCAGTTTTATATTTCAGGCGGGGTGGAACCGGAGACTTTGCTCAACCCAGCCCAGGATGGGGGTACGGGTATAGCCCTGGGAACCATACTCAGGGTACGGGGCGGTGATGGCGAGCGCCAGGGACTTATTCCCAGTGGGCCGGTTATGCCCGGGGTGGGGGATTCGGTCAGGTTCCACCGTGCGGACGATTCGGATCGCAAGTCTCATAAGCTGACCCTGGCGGAGGATGAGCCGGCTGAGCGGAACCCTGGTGGGGCCGGGCCAGGACCGGGTGGCCGTAACGGACATACGCCGAACCGGTGGATTTCCATCCCTGAGGGGTTTGATATGGGAGATTCGGTTTACCTCATCCAGACCAGGGCTATGTCCAGGCGCTATCCCCAGGTTATACCCGGGAACCTGGATTCCTGCCGCCGTATGCCCGGCCGGGATAGGGCCCCGGAGATCAGTTTGCCCGCACAGAAGAAAAAAGAGACAAACGCTTTTCCCGACGGCATTTACGGGATGACTTCCCGGATCGAGGACCTTTTTATTATCCAGTCGGTGCGGCCTTTGCGGGTTATACTGGAGTATAACCGCAAAGTCGCCGCTTACCTTTTGGGGGAAAATATGCCGCCCCTGCCTTTTAGAAGTGGGGAACTTATTCTGTCCCTGGATCCCTATTTTCCCCAGGGTATGGACCGGGCGCTGACTGAGGAAATCCCTCTGCTTGTCGAACGGGGGTACCGGGAATTTGTGGTGAATAATCCGGGGCATTTTTCTCTTTTTCGGGATATGGAGGGGGTCAGGCTTATTGCCGGGCCTTCCCTTTACGCCTTTAACCGCTGGTCCGCCGCGTTTATCACCGCCCTGGGGGCGGAGTCGCTGATTTCCCCACTGGAAAACAACCGGCAGAACTGGGAGCGGACTATTGAGACCGGCAGGAGGGCTCAGACTTTTATCACAGTCTTTGCCTACCCGGCGCTGTTCCGTATACGGGCGGACCTGGGATCGATTTATCCTTTCGGGAGTTTTCAGGATGGCAGGGATGAGCGGTTCCGGCTTATCAGCGAGCGGGATGGTTCCCGGGTCTACCCGGAAAAGCCCTTTTCCATCATCGACAAGATTCCCTTCCTTCAGGAAGCGGGGTTTCGCCGGTTCATCCTGGACTTTTCCGGCCATCCTTTGAAGAAAAAGGACTATAAGGACATTATGGACGCCGTTAAAAACGCTGCTCCCCTGCCCAATATCGTCCGGTTTAACTGGAAGGACGGGTTTTTTACCCAGGATGCTTCACCCGCGAAGGGTGTGACGGACAACAAGGGATAGGCGTAGTAGTAGAATTTATGTTTCAATCCGCGCACTCGCGACCGGCCGCTGTTTGATTTGTTCAGAAGGCCGAATGAGTTTCAATCCGCGCACCAGCGAAGGGTGCGATCTGAAGCAGTTATCCGGCTCCCTACTGGGTCATCCGGGAGAAAGATCCGCCGTCTTCATAGAACATCCGGGAGCGGCTTTCATTCATAAAGGAGCGTCGGTTTTCCCCAATGCGGTCATTGAGCAGTTCGGCGTACTTTGCCAGGATACCCAGTTCCGGGTAATAGGCGTTATCGTACTGCAAGCTCCGTTTGGTGGTTTCCAGTATCCGGGATGCCTCATGGTCGAGCCTGAGGGCTGTTTCCAGCCGGGTTAGATCCCCCGCATTATTGTAGTAGTGGTTTCCAACTTCCCGAATGGTTTCCGCGAAATTCAGCACTGCCCTTGAATGAAGGAGCATCCTGGCTGCAAAGTCGTTGGTCTGATCCGTCAGGACTATGACCCGGTTAAAGCCGCTGGGCAGGTCTGGGGTGGTGTTCCCATCGGTGTAGAGGCCTATCTCCGGTACGATGATCGGTTTTCGTTCCTGTTGATTGCGGACCTGGACGGCGGCAACCTGGAGCCCCTGGTTTTGCGGGGGGATCCGGTACCGGACAAACAGGGTTTTATAGTCTCCCTGGTGGAGGCTGGGAATGCGGCAGATGACCCGGTTCTTTTCTATGCGGCGCTGAAATCCCAGGACTTCGAGTATTTCGATGCCCGGGGTAAATTCTAGTTCCAGTTCCAGGTTTTCCGCAGCGGTTACCATAATGCGTTGGAATTCCCGGTCCGTGTTCAGGACACCGTTCATCACATCTATATTGGGCAGGGAACGGGAAGCACCCTGGCCGTATTCCGCCAGGGTCCGCAGGAGTTCTTCGTCAAAATTGCTGCCCAGGCCCAGGGTGGAAATGGAAACTCCCTGCTGTTTGCGGAGTTCCACCAGTTGGTAAATTTGGTCCAGGGTATCGGCGCCGGTATATTCAAAGGAACAGACTTCGGTTTGGCTGCTGCGTCCGGAACCGGACACGGCGCCCTCAAAATAGAGGTATTCCCTGCCGTTCTTTATTTCTACCTGGAAGGGGGTGGGATAATCCCGGGGCTCGTTGATGGCATAGTTTTGTACGTACACCCGGTAGTTTCCAAATACGGCGGTATTTTCGGCCCAGAAAATACTTTCCATGGGCCGTTCGGTTTCTCCGTACATATTCCGGTCCACGTCCATCCAGCCGCCTGAGGAATCCCTGGGGTTTTTAAAATTGACTACCTCACCACGGGGGGTTACCACATAGAGGTCCAGATCGTTCCGGTTGTTCCACATCAGGGAAATGCGGATATCCCCGGTGTGGGCTTTTGCCATGGAAAGCCGGGTGGAGAATTCGTCCCCGTCAGAGAAAAGAAGCACCTGGTTTATGGAATTTTCCCGGAAGTTGGGGATGATCTGTTCGTAGCCCAGGGTGATGCCCGCTTCCAGGTTGGTGATGCCCTGGGGATACAGTTTATCCACCGCCTCAAGAAAGAGTCGGCGTTTCTGGAGGGAATCCATCAGGGTGGGTTCAAAAGCCACCCGGGCGGTATTGTTAAAGCTTACCAGGGAGAGTGAATCCACGCTTCGGATTTTCTTGATAAAATTCCCCATGGACGCCTTGAACCAGTAGAGCTTATTGTCCTCGTTCATGGAGATGGATGTGTCAACCACCAGTACCAGGTTCAGGGGGGGCAGTTCCGAGAAGCCCCAGGTCTTGCCCTGAAGCCCTACCTGGATAATGCCCTCCCGCCCCAGGTGGTTTCGGGATGAAGAATCCGGGCGGTTTAAGGTATTGTAGATATTGACCCCCACATCGGTTTCCGGTTCCGGGTAGCCATAATTATAGGAGGCAAGGTAGGAATCAACGAAGATATCCTCCGGGGCCAGGATGACGCCATTATTTGCGATATACCTGCTGCGGGCTTGCTGGGAGGAGCTCTCGGCGAATCCTTCGGCAAATAAAACGCCCGGGATGATGCAGAGCAGCAGGCCCAGGAGTAAACTTTTTACTTTATTGGGGAACATGATTTCCTCCATGTTATAATGCTGAACGTACAACCCGGAAACCGATATAGTTAGTTTTTGCGGTGTGATCCATTGCTACCCGGTTGGCGGAGCGTAGGAACCGTGCCTCGCTGGTCCAACTGCCCCCCCGTATGACCGCGGGGTTTTTCAGGGAGCCGTCGAGCGCCGAGGTGTTTTCGTAGGGTTTGTATTGATCCCAACACCATTCATAAACATTGCCGTGCATATCGTATAAACCCCAAGCATTGGGCGCATAACTCCTCACCGTGGTGGTTCGTGCCCGGTAGCGGCTTTTTGCACTTTTGTTATAGGGGTAGTTTCCGTCAAAATTCGCCTGAAAGGCGGTTATATTATTGCCCGAGTGAAAGACCGTGGTCCCTCCGGCCCGGCAGGCGTATTCCCATTCCGCCTCCGTGGGCAATCGGTACCCGTTGGCATTGTGATCCCAGAGTATTTCCACCTCCCGGATGACGTAGGCCGGGGTAAGCCCCTCAATGATGCTCCGGGCGTTGCAGTAGGAAACGGCGTCAAACCAGCTAACCTGTTCCACCGGCAGGCTGGCGCCGGAGAATTGGCTGGGATTTGTCCGCATTATCTGCTCATATTCCCGCTGGGTAACCTCGTTTTTAGCCATATAAAAGGCGCCGACCATTACCTGGTGCTGGGCTTCATCCTTTTGCCGGGAAACTTCCCGGGCCGGGCTTCCCATAAAAAAGAAACCACCCTCAATTTTTACAAAATCAAGGAGTATATCCGCCTGAATGCTTTGAGCGCCTATCCGTGCGGAGCCCAGAGAGAGGCTGATAAATACAAAAAGGGACAATAGCCGGATTGGTCTTTTCATTCCTATAATCCTTTAAACGAATAATACCATAAAGTATATTTTTAGACAGTCTCAATGTCAAATTTCGGCAGAAACTACTGCCCAGTGAAGGTTTTTTTTGCTATGATCCAGAAATGACTATTCGGGAACAACTTACAGATATAGCGTCGCGGCGGATCCTCGTCCTGGACGGGGCCATGGGCACCATGATCCAGCGGTATAAACTGACTGAAACGGAATTCCGGGGCGGTAAGTTCGAGGACCATCCCACGTCCATCCTGGGATGTAACGATGTGCTCTGCCTGACCAAGCCGGATATTATCAGTTCCATCCACGAGGCTTATCTTAAGGCCGGGGCGGATATTATTGAGACCTGTAGTTTCAATGCCACCGCGGTTTCTCTGGCTGATTATGGTCTGGACCACCTGGCCTGGGAAATCAGCCGGGCCTCCGCAGAAATTGCCCGGAAACAGGCGGACAAATTTTCTACTCCGGGAGTCCCCCGGTTTGTGGCGGGTATCCTGGGAGGGGCCGCCAAGAGCGCCAGCATTTCCCCGGATATGAACGATCCGGGGAAACGGAGCGTTACCTGGGACGAGCTGGAGGCGGCTTACTACGATAACGCCCGGGGGCTCCTGGACGGGGGGGTGGATATTTTGATGGTGGAGACCATCTACGATACCCTCAATGCCAAGGCGGCGATTTTCGCTATTTCCCGGCTTTTTGAAGAACGGAATATCGATGTGCCTCTGATGATTTCCGCCACCGTGGCGGATGTTTCCGGGCGGATTCTGGCGGGGCAGACCCTGGAGGCTTTCTGCGTTTCGGTGCTCCACGCCAAGCCCTGGTCCATGGGGCTCAACTGCTCCTTTGGGGCGGGATCTCTGAAAAAGCATGTTCAGGAACTGGCCGCACTGGTACCCTGCTTTGTCAGCGCCCACCCCAATGCGGGGCTGCCCAATCGTTTCGGGGAATACGACGAAACCCCGGAAACCATGGCTGCGGTTGTGGAAGAGTACCTGAAGGAAGGGCTGGTGAACATCATCGGGGGCTGCTGCGGCTCTACCCCGGACCATATCGCCGCCATAGCTGCCAAGGCGAAGAACTACGGTCCACGGCCTCTGCCTGTGCAAGCGCCGCGAAAGGGGACGGTCTTTGCGGGGCTTGAGCCCCTGCGGGTAAGCCGTGACGGGGGGCTCACCAAGATCGGGGAGCGTACCAACGTTGCGGGGTGCCGCAAATTCCTGAAACTGATTAAAGACGAAAACTACGGCGAAGCTTTAGGGCTGGTCCGGGAAATGATAGAACAGGGGGCCTCCCTGATAAACGTGGGCATGGACGATCCCTTCCTGGACGCCAAGGCTTGCATGACCCGCTTCCTCAATTTGGCCTTGGCGGACCCCGACATTGCCCGGCTGCCGATCGTGGTGGACAGCTCCCGCTGGGAGGTGATTGAAACGGGGCTGAAGCTCCTCCAGGGGAAGGGGCTGGTGAATTCCCTCAGCCTCAAGGAAGGGGACGGCGAATTGCTCCGCAAAGCCAGGCTTGCCCGGCGCTATGGGGCCGCAGTGGTGGTGATGCTCTTTGACGAGCAGGGCCAGGCTGCGGGGTATGAACGGAAAATCGAAATTGCCAAACGGAGCTACGATCTTTTGACAGGGGACGGCTTTCCCCCTGAAGACATCGTCTTTGACCCTAACATACTTTCTGTGGCCACCGGCATCCCTGAACACGATCGCTACGCACTGGATTTTATCCACGCCTGTGAATGGATCACCGCAAACTGCCCTGGGGCCCAGATATCCGGTGGCGTCACCAACCTGTCCTTCAGTTTCCGGGGCAATGATACGGTGCGGGAGGCCATGCACGCAGTATTCCTGAAACATGGAATAAAAGCGGGACTTTCCATGGCCATCGTCAACCCCGGTGCTTTGGTCCCTTATGAGAACCTGGAAAGCGGCCTGCGGGATGCGGTAGAATCGCTGCTTCTCTGCAAGAGCCCCGATGCGGTGGACCGGCTCCTGTCCATAGCGGTGGCCCTGAAGGACGCCGGGGAGGGGCAGGGTGCCGGGACAGCTGCTAAAAGCGCGTCCTGGCGTTCCCTGGATGTGGAAGAGCGGGTGGTCCACGCTATGGTTAAGGGCATCGATGACTATATTGAAGGTGACGTATTAGAACTGCGGCCCCGCTACGCCCGTCCCCTGGAACTGGTGGAGGGCCCCCTGATGAGGGGTATGGGCGAAGTGAGTCGCCTTTTTGGGGAAGGGAAGATGTTCCTCCCCCAGGTGATCCGCAGCGCCCGGGTGATGAAGAAGGCGGTGGCGGTCCTGGAGCCTTTCATGGAACGGGAGCGCCTTGCAAGCGGGAACACCGATACTGCGGGGAACGAAAAGATTCTGCTGGCCACGGTGAAGGGGGATGTCCACGACATCGGGAAAAATATAGTAGGTGTGGTGCTGGGCTGCAATGGCTATACGGTTCTGGATTTGGGAATTATGGTTCCGGCGGAGGATATACTAGCGGCCGCTGAAAAAGAGGGGGCCAAAATCATCGGGCTTTCGGGGCTCATCACCCCCTCACTGGAAGAGATGGTCCGTACTGCCCGGGAGATGGAAAAGCGGGGGATGAAGATCCCCCTGATCATCGGAGGGGCCACCACGAGCCTGGCCCATACTGCCCTGCGTATTGCCCCGGAGTATTCCGGCCCCGTGGTGTATGTCAGTGATGCGGGGCAGTCCGCTGGCACGGTCCGGGCCTTGCTTGCTGAAACCGATCGGCCCCGCTTTCTGAAAGACCTGGAACAGCGCTACAGGGAAGCGGCGGAACAGCATGAGCGGATAGTCGCGAAAACGGAACTCCTTTCCCTGGAAGGGGCCCGGAAAAACCGGGGGTCCCAGGCTGTCTCCGGTCAGGCGCCCAAAAGCCGGGGGCTCCAGGACCTGAACGGCTATGCTTTGGAACGGGTTATCCCTTTTATAGACTGGGAGGGCTTTCTCCGTATATGGGAACTGGACCGGGAGCAGCATTCCCCTGAAAAGGATGTTGCAAAAGAAAAACTACTGGAAGACGCCCGGAAGATTCTGGATCAGGTTCGCACAGAAAAACTGCTCCAACTCCGGGGCGTCGCAGGGATATTCCCTGCCTGCGCTGATGGGGATGATGTGCTGGTATACGGCTCCGGCCCGGAACCTGTACGCTTCGCTTTCCTGCGGAATCAGGAGAAAAAGCGGGCTGGCGGCGCTAATCTTTGCCTGGCAGATTTTCTGCCGTCTGGGCATTCAGGTGGGGGAAATCCCGGCGCCTCCCCCAGGGATGGAAATCCTGGCGTCTCTTCCGGAGACGGGAACCCCGGCGTTTCCGGTGGTGGCTGGCTGGGACTTTTCGCCCTCAGCGCCGGCTTTGGCCTGGAGGAAGCGGCGGCTGCATTCCGTTCCCGCAACGATGACTACGGGGCGCTCCTGCTGGGCACCCTGGCGGACAGCCTGGCCGAAGCCTTTGCAGAGGAAGTCCACCTCCGCATACGCCGGGAATGGTGGGGCTATGGGGAAGGAGAAACTCTTTCTGTTGAAGATGTCTTCAAGGGGAAGTACTCAGGCATACGCCCCGCTTTCGGCTATCCTCCTTGCCCGGACCATCAGGACAAACGGATCGCTTTTGATTTGCTGGAAGCGCAGAAACGCTGCGGTCTTACCCTGACCGAATCGGCTATGATAATCCCCGCAGCATCGGTGTGCGGCATGGTTTTCTCAAATCCGGAAGCACGGTATTTCAGCGCTGCGCCGGTTGGGGATGATCAGCTGCAGGACTGGGCTAAGCGGAAGGGGATAAAGGCAGAGGAAGCCCGGAGACGGCTGGGGCGAATTTAGGCGGGGCATTCAGACCCTAACCGGTAACATTGTGCAGCCAGCGGCCTGATTTAAGCCGCCAGAACCCCAGGAGCATCTTAAAAACTTCCTCGCTGCAAAGACAAAGGTAGATGAGCCACACCGGGGCGTGAAAAAGAAAACTCGCGGCGGCTGCCAGGGGCAGGGTTATCAGCCACATGAAGATCAGATCGTAGATGGCGCAGAAAACCGTATCCCCCCCAGCCCGACAGATGCCCACCACCATGGACATGTTAAAAGCCCTGAAGGGATAGGCGCAGCAAAGAATGACAAACATGGCCCTTGTATGGGCGAGGACCTGGGGATTCACATTAAAAATAAGGGGCAGGAGCCGGGACAGGGGGAGCAGGATGAAGACCGCTGCGATGGCCGTCAGGGGAGCGAAGATTGTTATGCGGTCCGCGTAGTCCCGGGCTGCAGTGTCTTTCCCTTCGCCTATTTTTTTGCCGATCAGTACCGCTACTCCGTTACCCAAGCCCATAAAGATAACCCAGGTCAGTTGAGAAAAAGTGTTGGTAATATTAAAGGCTGCGATGGCATCGGTGTGGGTTCTGCCCAGGATGATGTTCTGTACGGTTATACCCAGGGACCAAAGGGTTTCATTGATTATCACCGGGGCGGTGATGCGGAAGAAACGGGCGATAAAGCCGGCGGAAAAGGACGTCAGTTCCCGGAGAGTCCCCGCCGGGGCATAGCGCTTTGCGTAGCTGACGCTTACCAGGATGATCATTTCTGCGATCCGGGCTATGACGGTGGCAATGGCTGCCCCGGTAACTCCCATGGCCGGGATGGGGCCGACGCCGAAGATGAAAAAATAGTTCAGCACCACGTTGATTAACAGGGCAATTACCGTGGTGACCATGGCAAGGCGCACCTTTTCTACCGAACGGAGGGTGATGATAAAAACAAAACTTACCCCAAAGGGGATGAATGATGGAGCCAGGGTCCGAAGATACTTGGCGCCGGCCTCAACCACCGCAGGGTCCCTGGAATATATGCCGACGATCCGGTGAGGATCGACCAGGACCGCGACAGTAAAGATGATCGCCACAGCGCTATTGAGGATGAGACAGAGGCCGGTATTTTTTCTGATCCCCGAAATATCCTGCTTTCCCCAGAACTGGGCGATAAAAATAGCGCCCCCGGAACAGATCCCGAAGAGCATGAGTGAAAAAACAAAGAAAACCTGGTTTCCCAGTCCCACGGCGGCAATTTCCGTGGCGCCCAGCCGGCCTATCATTACCGTATCAACCATATTTACAAAGGCATTAACCAGGTTCTGCAGCATTATGGGCGCTGAAATGACGAAGAGGCTTTTATAGAACTGTTTATCTTTGAATAGATCCCGAATATGCATAGGTGTTTTTGCTTATAGCTCTTCCCAACGCCGTTGTATGCCCTTTGCTGTTTCTTCCGGACTCTGGTCTTTTTCAAACAGGGCGTATACCTGATCCCGAACTATGGCTTCAAGTTCATCCACCCCGGAGACTCCGGCGAATTCCTGAACAGTTTCCCCGGCGGCATACATATCGTAAGCCTTGGCAAAGAGGGGGTCCCGAGTGTTGAAATCAATAACACTGTTTCTGCTGCCCGGTACCGCATGGGCCTTTTCAGCGATGAACGAGCCCCGCTCCTGAAGATAGGACAGGAAAGCCCAGGCTTCATCCTTCCGGGCGCTTCCCCGGGGTATGCCGAGGTACCAGCTGGTTAAGCCCATGATGGGTTTCCCCCCCAGGGGGGACTCGCCGGGAATAACGGTAATGCCGAAGGAGGTTTCTCCCATTCGTTCCTGCAGGGTATAAATATCCGCCACTGAGCCTATCATCATAGCTGTACGGCCCCGGATAAAATCTTCCCGTTTCTCTGTTTCAGTCATGGTAAAGGTTCCCGGTAGGAGGAGTTCTTCCTCCCGTAGTTGTTTCAGAAATACCATGGCCCCGGTAATACCCGGAGCAGAAAAGTCCGGCTTACCTTCTCTGATCAGGGAAGGGCCGGAAGCCCAGATCCAGGAAAAAATATCCCGGTAAATTCCCAGGGGATTTTCGGATCCCAATGCCAGGGCCAGGCCGTACTTGCCCGAAGCTTTATCCGTAACCGCCCGGGCGCAGGCGAGTAATTCTGCCCGGCTTTTAGGGGGCCGGTCAAACCCGGCGTCTCGAAGCAATTCAATATTATAGAAGAGGGGGCTGATGAAGGATATTAAAGGGAGTCCGTATTTTTCGTAACCATTTTCGGTATCAGGGGTAACAGAGTTTTCTTCAGGTTTGCTGTAGCCGTCCAGGGGTTCCAAGACTTCCCGGCGGATCAGATCATCAAACCAGAGGGGGTCCAAACCGATAATATTCGCATTCAAAGCGGAGTCTTCCCCTGTCCGGAGGGCATCCCTGATTTCTTCATAGGAGCGATTATCCAACTTTATGGTGATATCGGGGTGTTGGGCTTCGAATTCGGCAATCAGGGAGGGAAGGGTTCCTTCCTCCAGTTCATCATCCCACCACTGGGTAAATACCAGGACCTTGTCTTTTTGCAGGGTTATGCCTTTACTACTCAGGGCAAAAAGAAAGCCCACCACCAGTACAACCAATCCCAGAATCAGCAGCAGACGATCAAATTTTTTTGTGTTCTCTGTAAGTTTCATTTTCCCCAAATCCGTTTAGTTATTAAAGCAGAAACTTTCTTCATTCGCAAGCGGGTTTAATACCCAAGCACCCGCTTGTGCGGGGGAGCTTTAGAGCGTTTTTAACCAGATGAAAATTTGAATTATAGGGGTATTAAACCCGCATACAATCCATACCTTACAGAACAACATACCCTGTTACTCTGCAGCGGGGTATGTTGATTGCCTATGGCCGGCTAATCCCGTCAGAGCCAGGGCCGCGATTTCCCGGCCTATTGCTTCGGGGCTTTTTTTATCCGCCTGGATGGTGAAAGCGGCAAACTCCTTATAAGCCCTGCCCCTTCTCTGGTGGAGGGCGGCGTGGGTTTCCCGGGGATTTTCGGTACTGAGGAAGGGGGGCAGTTCCCCTTCGGCTTTTGCGGAGGCGTTGATCCGGTCCCAGGCGGTTTCCGCGCTGAGTTCCAGGAAAACCGTTACCGGTATAGTACCAGGCCGCCTGAGCAGTTCCAGGGCAGCGGGATTGTCGATAAGGCCGCCGCCGGCAGCTACCACCCTTGGGCCGGCCTTGGCTTCCAGGGCCTCTGCCGAAACAGTCTCGGAGAGAAGCCTTTCCAGGGCCAGGGTTTCCGCTGCCCGAAACACTTCAGGCCCTTCCTTATAAAGAGTCCGGGGGCTCTTCCCGGTTAGCTGTTCTATGAACTCATCCAAATCGGTAAACCCGGTTCCCAGGATCGCCGCTGCTGCCCGGCCGGCGCTGGTTTTTCCTGAATGTTTCGGTCCGGTTATGATAATTACCCCCGGAACTGCTCCCTTTTCCATGGACTTTACCATATATAATAAATTATCATTAAGCTATAGATATGAACGGTATTTGGGTTCTGCTGCTATTAATAGGTCTCTCTGCTCTGCCGATTCTGGCGGTATTACTCTGGATACGCCTCCGCCATTTCCCCATTAAGCTGCCCTGGTTCCTTCTGGGCATCCTGGGGGGCGCCCTTTCCTTAGGTGTAGCCGCTATTTTGCAGAGTTTGTTCCCCAAGATGGGTGAAGCAACCATAAGTATACTCCTGTTCAAGATTTTTATTCAGATTGCCCTGACCGAGGAACTCAGCCGTTTTGGAGTACTGTTCCTCTTTTTTTGGGGTTTTCGCCGCATCAGTAAAAACCAGGAGTTTTATACCCCCGCTTTCAGCTCCCTTATGGGTCTTATCGTGGGGCTGGGCTTTGCGGTTATAGAAACCGCCATGTACGGGGTGGGAAATTTCCGCATTGCCCTGATCCGGGCCGTTACCGCCGCCCCCTTGCACGGAGCCTGCGGTATCCGGATCGGTCTGGGAACCTATCATCTGGGCGACGCCCCGACTCTTGCCCTGGTCCGGTTCCTCTACGCCGTGGGCATCCACGGAATATACAACTTTATGCTCGTGAGTCCGGGGATACCCGTGGTTTTTCCGGTTCTCATCGCCTTTACCGCCCTGCTTTCTTCAATGCAAATGATCCGTTATTCCGGATCGGTTGTTTGATAAATACCAGTTGACTTGTTATTATACAATGTAGTATACTATTCAAACATACTTTAACGCAGGGTAGAGCAGTTGGCAGCTCGTCGGGCTCATAACCCGGAGGTCCTAGGTTCGAGTCCTAGCCCTGCTATAGAAATTAAGAGACGCTTTAGGCGTCTCTTTTTGCATTTAATGCCATATCACCACGCCTCCTACCTGCCGGCTCCCAGGATCAGCAGTTCCGGGTGGTACTCGAAGTGCATGGTATCATAGCGCGGCCATCTGCCGCCCCATATAAAGCCCTGTTCCTCAAATGCGCGGATTACCGGGGCGGGCGGGTTTTGCCTTTTTTCGGCGGGGACTGTCTGCCAGTTAATTCCTTTGGCGGCGGTCCACTGCCAGTAGGTTTCCATACCCGCCTGGGCCTTCATCAGTAAATCTACCGCGACCCCGTAGGCATGAAAGCTGCGGCTTTCACTCCCCGCGACGTTCCTCCAGTTCCAGGCGGTAATGCTTGCCAGGTTTTTTATCCACCCCTGTATTTCAGGGCTGTCCTGGGCCAGTTCCTGAATACGCGCTTCCACCCGGCTCAGGGGCGCCACGATGTCCTGGTGTACCTGCACAGACCATCCCAGAAATTTGATCCATTGCTGGTGAGCGTAAGCTTCTGTTCTGTTCCCGGCTTGCCAGATGGCCTCAACAAAGGGAGAACGCTTTGCGCCGGGGTTGGCTGTTATGCGGTTAGGCCCATAACCGGTGTATTGCCGCCGGGAAAGGATCCGGTTCGCCGTGTCCTGCCACGGGCTCGCCTCGCCGCCTGAGGGCTCCGGGGTATACCGGTATAAAAATGGGGGGCGAAAATCCTCCGGCCTATACGCATCTTCCTGGGGGAGGAATCTGCCCTGGGCATAATACCAGCGGACCCCGTCCATCTCCAGAGTCCAGTCCCGGTCCTGAAAGACCGCCGGGCTAAAACGGTTGCTGTAGGCTGCCGCGAAGAGCTTAACCATATCCTCGGCCTGGTTTCCCCCGGCGGCCCTGCGTAACCCAAGTTCCGTGAGCATATCCTGAGTCCAGGTTTCGGCCATGGCCTCAATTTCCTTCGTTTTTATCTTCCGGGCAAACAGAAACCCTCCGCCGGGAAGGAAGCGCGCCCCATGTAGGCGTTTTTCAAACTCACTGTTCAAATCCCCGTCAAAGTCGCCGCTGGTCCAAAAGGGGATGACCCTGCCGTCAAGGAAATCGGTTTCCGCAAGAAAAGCCTCCAGGGGCGCAGGAATCTTGCCCGCCGTGAGGGAAGCGCCTACAAAAAAGGTCTCGTAATCCAACAGATCAGGCAGGGGCCTTTGGCGTTTTCGCCCGGCGCCGCCGCTTATTTCAAACAGTTCCCCTCCGCTTGTCCGGGCAATAGCCTCTGCCGCAGGGCGGGTTTCGCTTTTCTCGGCAAAATAGATGACCAGGTTAGGCCCTGCCCTTTCGTCCGGTATTATTAGTACGCCGTCTTTTTGGAACAAGGCGCACCCGGTCAGGCCGAGGATCAAGGCTATAAGGAAACAGGACCGCGATTTTTTCAATATACTCAATCCCCGAATAGTTCTGTGCGTTTTCTACCCTTCTTTTTTTGTAATAATACCATAAAACACGGAAAAAAAGTAGTTGTATGACATAAATTTTTTATGCCATAGGTTAATATGTTTTAGATTGACCTAATTGAAAATAACCAATAAAATTATGAAGATTCTTCTATGCAAAGGGGTTCTTTAGACTAAGAACCTGGAAGTCATTCTTGGAGGAAAATGAAGAAGATGCGCCGCTTTTTTATGCCGGTTTTATGTTTATTTACCGCCCTGTTTTTTCCGGCATTCCTCCACGGTCAAACTGCGAAAGCCTTGGATGCTATCCTTGAAAAAGAACATATAAGCAACGCTGAAGCGGCCTGGGTTGTTTTGGCTGCGGCTGAGCTGGTGGGCGCAAATGCCTCTGCCACTGAAGCCTTTGATTATGCGTTATCCCATAAATGGCTGCCCCTGAAAGCGGAAGCCGGGACGGAAATCAAACTGGACGGCCTGTCCCTGCTCATCATGAAATCCTTCGACATAAAGGGGGGGCTGATGTATACCTACCTTCCCAGGGGCCGTTACGCATACCGGGCTATGGTGCACCGCGACCTCATTCAGGGGTTTGCCGATCCTTCCTTGCCGGTATCGGGGGAGCAGGTTTTGTTTATCATGAGCCGGGTATTAGCCTATACTGAGGGCAGTTTATGAAGCGGCTTGTTTTCTTTGCCCTTTTTGCAGCCATCTTTTCCGCTTCCGCCTTTAGCTATGATTTTGGGCTGGTCCTGGATCAGGGCGGCAAATTTAGTGATGATGTCAATTCCTATTCAGCAGGTTTTGTGCCCTGGTTCTCCTGGGGGACAAACGAAAAATTGCAGCTTTACTTTTCAGGAAACCTCACCATAAAGTATGAAGGAGATGACTGGCATCGGCCATTGCCTCTTTTCGAGATTGGACGTTTTGAGGCGGACTATATGCTGGCGCCGGGAACGGCGCTTAAGGCGGGCCGCATAGCTTATGGCGATAGTTCCGGGCTTGTCGCTTCCGGGCTTTTCGACGGGGTCAACGGAAACCTTGACTGGCGTCTGGGGCGTTTGTTCCTGGGCGCCTATTATACCGGGCTCCTCTATAAAGAAACTGCTGAAATAACCATGACCGGTGAAGATAGTTTTGATTACTATGCGCCCTGGGATGCCGATGATATGGGAAGCTATTTTGCGCCCCGCCGTTTGCTTGCCACTCTGCGCTATGATATTCCCGGTATTTTGGGCGCCCTTAATAATCTGTCCCTGGAAACTATTTTTCAATTCGATGTGTCTGCCCATGATAACCCCCTTCATTCACAGTATATAGAAGTGGGGTATGCCCTTTTTCCCATCCGGTATTTTCAAGTTGATTTAGGGCTGATAGTTGAAGGGATGGAAAGTAAAGCTAAGAATTTTCAGGCAGCCTTCGCAGGATACGCGGATGTCAAAATGGATATCCCCGGTTCCTTGAAAGATCGCTTTTCCTTGGGCATCCGCGTTTCATCAGGAAAAGCGAATGATACTGTTACTGCTTTTAATCCAATTAATGGGAATTCTATGGGGATGGTGTTTGCCCCAAAATTTTCTTCCATCACAGTGATTTCCGGCATTTACGAAGCGAGGCTTCTTGAAACCCTGTCTCTTGATTTTGAGGCCCGGTATTTTCTGCGGACCGATACAAGCAATACCGGCTATGGGGGAATAATTGATTCGGATTCCCCTGGGCTGGGTGCGGAATTTTACAATTCTTTTATCTGGGCGCCCCTGGATGATATTTCGTGTACTCTGGGCGGAGGGGTGTTCTTTCCCGGCAAGGCCTTTGCCAGTAAAACGCCGGTTAAATGGAATATTTCGATGGGTCTTATCCTGTCTTTATAGTCGCTTAGGAGATGCTTATGAAACGGTTTTTGTATGTGATAATGATTGCTTTGTGGGGGATTTTCCCCCCCTTTACCCATTTTCTGGCGGCGGATCCCATTGCACGAATCCAGGATATTTCCGGCACCGTGGAACTAAAAAAATCCGGCGCCTCTTCCTGGACGCCTGCCAGAACAGGTGATACGCTTACTAAGGATTCATTAATTTCCACAGGCTTTAAGAGCACCGCCATTCTTGCCCTGGGAAATTCGACCATCACCGTGAAGCCTCTGACCCGGCTTTCCCTGGCGGAACTGACCACAGTAGACGGCACAGAACAGGCAGCCCTGAATCTCCACACCGGGAGGGTGCGGGCGGATGTTGCGCCGCCGGCCGGGGGTAATGTTGATTTTTCTGTTCGCAGCCCTTCTGTCACAGCATCGGTGCGGGGTACAGCCTTTGAATTGGATGTCCGGAATATCCGGGTCTCCGAGGGGACGGTACTGTTTAGCCCTACATCAGGGAGTGGCAGGGCGAAGGCGATACCGGTATTGGCGGGGGAATCCAGTTTTGTAGATACCCGCACCGGAATGGTGATAAGCCCCGTAATGGTAAGGGCCGCAAGCCTCAACCCCCCTGCGCCTACAGGGCGGGATACTCCGGTTAAGCCCCGTGCTTCGGGTGTGGCAGGCGTAGCAGGGAATCAGCCGGGGTCATTAACCATTAACGTAGAATTGACCCAGGGAGGAGACTGATATGAGACGAAATTCGGCGGGATTCTTGGTCTTCTTTTTTATAGCGTTTTTCCTGGGCTCCTGTTTTTCTCCGGCGAATGATAACTACGGCGCCCTCCGGCTTAATCTGGGCGGCGGAAGCGGAAACTCACGGGCAGCCGGGGACGAAAGGTTTCGATACAAAATAGTGTGTACTGGTTCCTCTACTGAATCTACGGAAACATCCGGGGGAGCCATCACCATCCCATTGGCAAGCGGCGATTGGCGGGTTACCGTTACGGTGCTGGACGGGAGGGATGTGATGGGCGTCGGTTCCGCAATGGCAACCATTAGTCCGGGAAAAACCAGTTCCGTCAGCATTCATATTACCTTGAATAATGAGCCCTGGCCATCTGATAAACTGGCTGATAACGGACTTTCCGGTTTGGCTCAGCCTGCTTCAACAACCCTTAAGTCTTTTACTGACCTATGGCTTGTTGGCATGGTCATAACATTGGGTGATGCGGACGCAACGGACTACGATGCTTTCTGCGCGGATATTAGAGCGATCCCGGGAGTTACTGGCCCAGGCATTGATTTTTTGGGGGTGAGGACGTATGATTGTCCAGGTAAACTTCTGACGGTAAGCTGGGATTCCGATGATGCTGAAATTACCCTGACAATTATTGGCACTTAATCTTTAGCGGTCAGTGACTCTCGTTGTCCGCTGCCGGAACCGACCGTGCGGCGCCTGCCCGTATGGGCCGCAGTTCCGCTTCGCTGACCAGGGCAGGATCGTTGATACCTATGGGCAGTTCCCGGCCTTCTTCCGGTTCCACGTCTTCTTCCTCGAACAGGGGCGTGTCTTTGTCGGGTTCGGGGGTCACCGCAAGCTCTTCGTTTTTCAGTTTTACTGAAATAACCTTGGTAATTCCCGACTCTTCCATGGTCACCCCTAAGAGTGTTTCTGCGCCGGTTACCGTTTTTTTGTTATGGGTGATGACGATGAACTGACTGGTGCTGCCGAATTCCCGCAGCAGTTGGACGAAGCGGATAACGTTTTGCTCGTCCAGGGCGGCGTCGATTTCGTCCAATAGACAAAAGGGCGAGGGTTTTACCATATAGGTGGCAAAGAGAAGGGCCACGGCGGTCATGGATTTTTCACCCCCCGAAAGGAGGGTGATGTTTTCCAGTTTTTTCCCCGGGGGCTGGGCGTAGATTTCAATCCCCGATTCCAGAACATGGTTGGGGTCCACCAGCCGGAGTTCCGCCTTACCGCCCCCGAAGAGCCGGCGGAACATATTGTGAAAGTTTTTCTTGATCTTGTTGTAGGTTGCTATGAACAGATCCGAGGATTCCTGTTTGATTTCCTTGGTGATGGCTTCCAGATCGTCCCGGGCCTTGGTGAGGTCCGCCATCTGGCTGGAGAGGAATTCGTAGCGTTCCTTGGTTTCCGCAAATTCTTCCGGGGCCATGAGGTTTACCGATCCCAGGTCCTTGAGTTTGTTCCGGGCCTGGCTCAGGCTGTCCCGCAGTTCTGCTGCGGGGGTAGTGATAGTAAAAATACGCTCTTCAAATTCCATCAGGTCCCGGGAATGGGTTTCCCGGAAATTATCCTGGATGTTTTTAATTTCTGTTTCTGACTGGACCAGTTCCAGGTGTATACGCTCCAGGGTCGCCTGAACCTTGGCAAGGTCCGCAGTCCGTTTCTTGATGGTCTCCTGTTTCCCCGCCACATCCCCGTTCTTTTTGCTAATATCCTTTTCCAGCTTTTCCAGGTCTGCGGTCAAACGAAGTCCCTTTTGCTCAATTTCCGCAAGCTCCGATTCAGTGTCGGCTATACGTTCATTGATTTCATCAAACCGTTTGCGGCCCAGGAAAAGTTCGTCCTGCACGGTCTTGAGGAGCCCTTCCTGGCCGGCCAGTTCCCGGCGTATAAGTTTGGACTGTTCCTCCGCCGCCTGTGCCTGGGCGGTCATCCGCGCGCGGCCTATACGAAGCTCTTCCAGGGTGGCCCGGTACTCATCGATCTTGATGTTTAGGTTTTCATTATCCTGCCTGAGGCCGGCAATACGGCTGCGCCGCCCGGTGATACCTTCGTTGGCGGCCCGGATATTGGTGTCCAGGGACCGCTTTTTGGTGATGATCCCTTCCGGGGCGAGGAATTCGTCGATGAAGCTGGGGGTACTTTTCCGGTAGCTTTCAAAAAGGGCCAGGACCTTGTCCCCATAAGCCGCCGCATCCCCCAGGGCTGCTGCGAGCCCTTCAGCGATGCGCTTCAATTCCGCCGAAGAGGGGAGCTGGTCTCCCGCCGCAGACCGTTCTGCCGCAGCTGCCAGATCCCGGAGCAGGGTTTCCCGGCCCGCAAGCAGGGTCCGCAGGAACCCCAGGGTTTCCTCCAAGGACGCCTCGGTGCTGCGCCGTTCCGCCGCCGAATACCCTGCTTCCCTGAGCCCCGCATCCAGGGCGGCCACGATATCGTCGGTGATGGCCTCCAGGGCCTTTTCGTGATCCCCCCGCTCTTTCTCTAAATTGCGGATCTCCTCCTCACTCTGGCGCACACCCGAATCGTTTTCTCCGATTCGGGAAGCGGCGGCTTGGACGCTCTCCTCAAAGCCGGTGATGTTTGCTTCTATATCGTGGACTTTTTTTTGCAGATCCCGGACTACCCCGTCCTGTTCTTCCGCATCCTCGGTCAGTTCTTCGATCTTTATACCAATGGCCCGTTCCCGGCTTTCGTTCTGCTGGATCGCCGCTTTGGTATCAGCCCGTTGTTCCGCGAAAAGCCGGGCTTCTTTTTCCCGGGCATTTTTTTCTACAGCCAGGCCGTAAATATCCTTCTGGTACTGGATGAGGGTTTCTTCCATAGAATTAACCACATCCATGTTTTCTTCCAGGGATTTACTGACCGCATCAATATCCGAGCGGATGGTATCCCGTTCTTCAGTTCGCCTTTTGAGGTTTTCGTTCCGTTCATCCCGCTCGTACTTGAACTGTTTCAGCCGCAGGAGCTGAATATCCAACTCAAACTGGAAAATTTCCTCCCGCAGGGAACGGTATTTCAGGGTTTTGTCCGCCTGGACCTTGAGGCTATCGTAGGAACGCTTCACTTCCCCCAGAATACCCTCAACCTGGCGCATATTTTCTTCGGTTTTAGCGAGTTTCCGCTCTGCCTCGGCGCTTTTCACCTTAAAACGGGTAATACCCGCAGCTTCTTCAAAGAGATAGCGCCGTTCATCGGGCTTGGAGGACAGTACCTGGTCGATTTTGCCCTGTTCCATCACCGAATAGGCCGCCTTGCCCACCCCGGTATCCCAGAACAGCTCCCGAATTTCCTTTAATTTGACCGGCGTCGAGTTGATGAAGTACTCGCTTTCCCCGGACCGGTAGAGCCGACGCTTTATCTGGATTTCCGCCACATCCATAGGAAGCCGCCCGGATTCATTTTCGATGGTCAGGGCCACTTCCGCTACATTCAGGGCCTTGCGGTTTTCGGTACCGTTAAAGATGACGTCTTCCATCTTTTCGGCCCGCATAGCCCGGGAAGCCTGTTCCCCCAGCACCCACTTGATAGCGTCCACCACATTGGACTTACCACAGCCATTGGGCCCCAGCAGGGCAGTAATGCCGTCAGCAAAATCGACCCGAGTTCGGTCGGCAAAAGATTTGAAACCAAAAATGTCTAAATTTTTAAGGAACAATGCAAACTCCGCTTTCTTTATAGCACGGTGGGCTGGAAACGGCAATGCTTTGTCATGATGGCTTGTATGGGGTACTGACCGGGCGGGCCGGGGAATTCCCCCCCGACCCTAACCTGTAGAGTCCGCCTCCGTCAGCCTCGCTTCGCGAGTCTGCTACGGCGGGGAATTCCAGAGACGGGTCGGGAGGGAATTCCCCGGCCCACCCTGCCTCTATCGCCATGTAGCTAGCATAAAATTATTGCCGTACCAGCTGTAGGGGTAGCTTAAGCTCCAGAGACGGGAGGGACGAATTGCCCCTCCCGCCCCGGTCAGTACTCCAGTGTCTTTTCTACCTAGCCCGTTCGTCCAGCTCTTTCAGTATAGAAAGCTCTGTTTCCTTGTCAAAGTATCGAGCTTTGTCCAGGTGAGGGACCAGGTTGGCCGTATCCCCTACCTTAAAGGTGTAGTGAGGCTCGGTCCGGGCTACCAGGGGTTGGGTTTCGGTGGTAAGCCAGAGGTGGATATCTGCGCCCAGGGGTTCAACTACGGTAATTTTTACCTTCATGTTGTTTTCTGCTGCCGGGGTTTCCACAAAATCCAGGTTTTCCGGGCGTATACCAAAGTAAATTTCCTTGCCCACGTATGGTTTGAGGTAGGTCACATGCTCCGGCGCGGGTTTTATATCGAAGGAACCCTCTTCCAGAACGAGGTCGCCGCCTTTTTCGACAACCTTTACGGTGAGGAAGTTCATAGGGGGGGATCCGATGAATCCGGCCACGAATTTGTTAACCGGGTGGTTGTAGAGGTACAGGGGGGATCCGATTTGCTGAACCTTCCCGTCCTTCATTACCACGATCTTGCTGGCCATGGTCATGGCTTCCACCTGGTCATGGGTAACGTAGATCATGGTAGCGTCCAGCCGGTGGTGAAGGTCTGACAACTCTACCCGCATCTGGACCCGGAGTTTCGCGTCCAGGTTGGAAAGGGGCTCGTCAAAGAGGAACACCTTGGGATTACGGACTATGGCCCGTCCCACGGCAACCCGTTGGCGCTGGCCCCCGGAAAGGGCCTTGGGCTTGCGTTCCAGGAACTTTTCGATATCCAGGATCTTCGCCGCCTCATGGACCCGGCGATCAATTTCGGATTTTTCAACCTTCCGTATCCTGAGCCCGAAAGCCATGTTTTCATACACCGACATGTGGGGATACAGGGCATAATTCTGGAATACCATGGCGATATTCCGGTCCTTTGGGGGGACATCGTTCATCGGCTCCCCGTCGATTAACAGCTCCCCTTCGGTAATATCCTCCAAGCCGGCGATCATCCGGAGGGTAGTGGATTTTCCACACCCCGAGGGCCCTACAAAGACGACAAATTCCTTGTCCTCCACGGTGATGTTGGCATCGTCCACAGCGCGGACATTCCCCTCATACACCTTCCCGATATTTTTCAGTTCTACCTTTGCCATTACGGCCTCCCTTATTTAGCCCCTTACAGAGCTGGGTTAGTTTATGGTGTAAGTGTAGGCCTCTCCGGGGGAACTTGTCAATTCAGTCCTAAGCTCGGGACAGTAGGCACAAATTTCAAAAAGCCTTCGCCGCCCATTAAAGCAAAATCCTTCCTTATTTTCCTAACCCCTTCTGTGCGGGGGGGCGGGTATTTTACAAAGGGAAGGTTTTTTATTATGATTAAGTTTAAATGGGACCCCGCAAAGGAAGCGTTAAACTTTCAAAGCCACGGAATTCATTTTGAAACGGCAACGAATATATTCAAGGACCCGTTCAGGATGGAACGCCATGACGATGACAGTAGCGACGATGAAGATCGGTGGCAGACCATGGGATTTTATAATGACGTTCTTTTTGTTGCCTATACGGAACGGGAAGAATATACGTGGATAATATCGGCCCGTTTAGCGGAGCCTTTTGAACGGAGGATATACCATGAACAAGGACGAGGACGTAGTGATCTACGAGGGTGGGAAAGAGTTAACTCCTGAGCAGAAAGCAGCAGCAAAGGCAGAAATAGAGGCAGCGGCAAAGCGGCCCTATGTATATGACCCGGATTGTCCCCTCCTGACCCCTGAACAACTTGCGGAGTTTAAGCCGGTTAATTTTTCCAGTATGGAGGAACGGGCGGCGGCGATGCGGGCTGCGGGGGTCACAGCGGCAGCCTGGACTCCGGAGGCGGTTACTTAATACCCCGATAGGATATTAGCCCTGGGGAGCTTACGGACAAAGACGATACTATAAATTAGTCCGCGTTATCCCTCCCTCCTTGACCCAGGCAATTGACAATCCTTCGCCCCCTGCCCATACTTTAATTCATGTATTTGGCTGACAAAGTAACCGCGTCACGATTGGTATTTTCCCCGCTTTTTTTCCTGGTATACCACTTGCACAACATAGCCCCCTTTTGGTTCCCCGCCCCTGCCCCCTGGACAGTTCCGGCCCTGTGGATTCTGTTTTTTGTGACCGAAATAACCGATTTAATAGACGGGAAGGTCGCCCGGAGCCGGAAAGAGGTCAGCGATTTTGGCAAGCTTTTCGATCCCTTTGCGGACACTCTGGCCTGGATCACCTTTTTTCTGTGTTTTGTGGCGGACGGGATACTGCCGGCGGCCCTTTTTGTCGTCATTTTGTACCGTGAATTTGGGATTCTCTTTTTACGGAACCTGATGCTGAAGAAGGGCATTGCCATGGGGGCCAGGAAGGGGGGCAAAATTAAGGCTTTTGGGTACATGTTTACCGGCATAGCGTCTCTGCTTGCTTCCAGTGCGGGTCGTTTGGGCCTGGAACCCCGTTTTTTTGACCTTTTTTGCCGGGTGGCGCTGGCTTTTTTTGTCCTTTCGGTGGTGATTTCCCTGGTTTCCTTTGCTGACTATCTCAGGGTATACCGGGCTGCGCCAAAGTCCTAAACGGTATAAGTTTTTAGAGCTGTCCATTCAGTAAACAGCATTTACTTACCTGTAGTTTGTGTACCGCTTGTGCGGGATAGTTTCATTTTAATCTGCTCTGCCGTATATCCTTGCTTCACAAGTTCAAGGACCATGTTTTGGCCCTCGTTACGACCTTCCTGGCGGCCTTCCCTGCGGCCTTCTTCGTACCGGTATTCAAGGGCTTCCTCATCTTTCCATTCAGTAAATAACATGTTTATTCTCCGATGGCTATGGGTACGCTGGGATCAAGGGAGACCCCTTCCAGGGCGTTGTAGAGGTCACGTAAGGCCGCGGGATTGCCAAAAAGAAGGGAAAATACGCTTGCTTTGTACTCGCGGTTCTCGTCCATTAATGCCTCTAGGGTTAAAATTAGGGGAATTTCGGGGAATTTTCAAGTACTTTTGGCGGTATTTGGAAACTCATTCCTAAAAGGTGACAGTCACCTTTTAGGGCTGCCCAAAGGCTTAAAATTTATTCTTTTTTTTGTAAATTCCTCCTTGACAGTTCATAAAACAGTGTTGACATAGTTGGTAAAGCATGGTACTCTAAGTCAAAATGGATTTGATATCCTGGAAAAGGTATCTTATCTTCTATTATATGAATGGACGTTTTGAGGGAGTCTGTTTGTACATTTTTGGAATCTACAGGCGTTGACCTGTGTAAATTTTTTTTCTTTCAATTATAAGGAGTTCTAGTATGAAGAAGAAATGGATGACCACGGCAGGGATCTTTCTCACCGTGGCGCTTTTTGCCTCTGTTCTAATACTGAGTTGCGAAAGCACAGTTACCGATGATTTCCTGCCCTCCCCCCCCGGTTACGGTGGTTCCTGAGGAAGATCCTTACCAGGAAATAGACCTGAATGCCGAAGCTGGCCTGCAGGGTAAAGCCACTGTCCGGGCTAATATTTCCGGCGTTGTAGTTGAAGCCGGAACCTTTAAACCCATTAAAGGCGCTCTGGTAACCCTTGGCGGCAGCTCCAAAATAACCGGTGATAATGGCGAATATGAATTCTCGTCAGTTGTTCCGAATGAAGCCGGCACCGCTGGTAGTACCCAGTATTGGTTGCATGTCACGGCGAAAGGGTATCGGACTACGCAGCCTGTCCAGATAGCGAATATCAACCCGAAAGAATACACCGCTGCGGATCCCCAGGGGATACTTGATAATTTAAATGAATTTTTTGGCGTTCTTGAATCCCTTGGATTACCCACCCCTAAAGGCGGTGCCGGTGATTCTTGGACCTATACGCCAACCGGCGACGGTATCGTCTATGCCGATGGAACCCAGATTGCCTGGGACGAAGCATTCGGCTCCTATGTAAAGACCCTTAATGCCGGCTACACCTTCGGCATTGGCCAAACGTATACTGCCCTGATACCCGATGAGAAAATCAATATCACCGGCAATCTCAAGGTTGTGTTTAGAACTCAGGCCAACGCTGCCTATACCCTGGCAGAAGCGCTAGTGCCGAATAACTCCGCGCCCATCAGGAAGGACGCCGTAATAACTCTTACGTACGTTGATGCGGATGCTTTAGATCCTATTGGTGGTGCTGGTACTGTTACTAACACTGTCCAGGCCCAAATTATAGTAGACGAAGAAACCAAGGAATCTACCGGAAAGTTTATCTTTAAAGATGTACCCGTATCGGCGGGTTTCGATTACACTAGCATCACTGTTTCGTACATTTCCCAGAAAAAGGGAACAGGAGCTGACGCTGAAACCTATCTTTTCGGTGGCCCGACTTCTCCCGACACACCCTGGACTTTTGTCCATGGTAATACCGCCGTGGAGCTTTCGGACTACCTTGACACCTACGATGGCTTAATCACCGATATTGACCTGGGGGACATTTTCCTCTATGCAAGTTCCACCGGTGTTGGGCTTACGGTTACCCAGAATGGTGAGGTTGCTGCACCTATAGCAAAGAGAGGCGCCATTAAGCTGGCTTTTGATAAAGCCATCATTACCAACGACTTTGAGATTGCGGCAATTGTCGACCCCACTACCCCCAATGATTCTCCCAATAGTACATCTACATCAGTTGCTGGCGCCGGTGCAGCGGTATTTGATTATAAGTGGACTGATACTAAAACGGTAGAGATCACCCCCAAGCTGGGTTATATCTGGCCCTATAGCATAGACGGAAGTAAGCCGGTCGTTACATTCACCATAACCAGAGGCCATGCGGTTGACGGTACTGATATTAGGAATGCTGTCGTTGCTCCCGGTACCCTGGAGCAGACCATTTCTTACCCGGTATATACGTTCCAGCGGATCACTCTGGAAAGCATTACGGAAATTACTAGCGTAATCGCCCCCGGTTCCCGCTTCGCCTACCGGGTTGATCAGGGTAAAGGCCTCAAGCTCCATTTCAGCAAGGCTATTTCTACTGCTCCTGCCCAGGTTGCGGTTCAGGTTGGCTCAACTAATGTGGACTATACAATCTCCGGTAATGACTTGAACGTCTATATTGACAGGGAGTTTTCAGTTGCCAGCAACCTTGAGTACACAGTTAGATCTTATCTTGATCCTTATGATGATTGGATCGACAATCCAACACCCGTGGATACGATTGTAACCAACAATGCTCCTGTTCTGCAGCATATTACCCAGTACATCGGCGGCTCTCAAATTACCCTTCCTCCTGATACTACCTATCGGTTTATTGATCCGAGGGCTAATAAGCAAATTATCCTTACCTTTGACGTTCCTCTTACTTCGGGTTCCGCCAAGTTGACCTATAAGAACCAACTGACCGCGCCGCTCGCTACAGTCTCCGATGATGGCCGCCGTTTGATTATTACCTATGATCATCCGCTTGTTTTCGATACAGCGGCAGCAGGGGCAGCTGGCTATCAACTAACGTATACTGCTACAGCTAATGGTATAACCATCGCTCCGGTTACTCTCAACCTGGATACGACCATAGGGAGTTTGGTACCTTCTATCGGCGATGTGACGGAAGACTTTTTTGCCGGAGCGTATACCGTTAGCAGCGGTACGATAACCGCTTCTACTGGAACTACCGAGACTATGACGGTTAATCTTAACGGCGTTCTGGCTGCTACTTTTGGAGCGTTCGAAAAGGATCTGGTAACCTGGTACAGGTCAACCGCCTATGGTGATGGTACCTTCAGGGTTGCTGATTCTGGTCCTTTTACTGTTGTTAAAGGTATAACCACCGGTTCCGTTATTAATACGGTACAACCAGTTGCTACTATTAACGATATAGGTGCCGCCGGGCCTGATGGCTCGCATGGTAATGCTGAAGGTGATATAGTCATTATTGCCTTCCCGCGCGACGATGGGTACGTTCAGATTCTGAGGGCTACGTCCGTGGGTAATACAACGAACTTTACCTACTAAGAGTAATTCTCTCTCATAACAAAACAAGTTTTTAACAGCGCGCCCCCAATCACGGGGGCGCGTTTTATTTGGGAAGAGGTGACAAGTTGTAAAAAGTCACACTCGTTCAGCAAAGAGCCGCAAGCCGCTTAACCCTGTAATTCCCCGGGTAGTTGAAGTTATAGATATTCCTGAAGAAGACAAACACTGTGCGTGCGGGCATGACTTGAGATGTATCGGTGAAGACACAACTGAACGGCTGGTGATAATCCCTGAACAAGTATATGTAGTGCAATATCATATTAAAAAATATGCCTGCCGCAACTGCGAAGGTTCCGGGGATGAAAGCAGGGCGGCAGTACGGAGCGGGAAAACTCCTGCAACACTGATTCCGGGGAGCTCGAACCTCTGGTTCGCTGCAACGCCGGGGCTGTTAAGCTACGTGTTTGTGAAGAAATATGCGGATTATGTTCCGTATTACCGGCAGGAAGCGGGTTTTAAGCGAATTGGGGTGGAATTATCCCGGCAGGACATGAGCAACTCGTTGCGGGCAGACGGAGGCGGACTCAACATGTTAGCCCCCCCAGCGCCTCCCCTCCCCGCCGACGGGTGGGGTTAAGAGTTACCTGAGACTAATGCCATTAAAGCAAATCCCACCTATACCCCCTGATATCTTCAGGAGGCACATATGAAAAGCACTTTTCTATCACCCTTAAACGACTATGTTGTCAAAAGCATCTTCGGGGACCAGAAAAACATCGAGAACACAGAGGCACTTCTTAAAGCGATCCTGGTAGACATCTCCCCGGAAGAGTTCGGTAAACTCACCATCGTGGACCCCTTCCTCAAACGCATCTGGAGGAAGGACAAGCTCGGCATCCTGGATATCCGGCTTACAACCGCCACCGGCAAGGTTATCAATGTAGAGGTGCAGGTCAACCGCTATAAATCCATGGTCAAGCGCATCATTTACTACCTGGCAAAACTGCTGATCGAGCAGATGAAATCCGGCTTTAACTATGAAAAGATCAACCAAACGATCTGCGTGGTCATCGTCGACCACATACTCTGCCCGGAGGAAGAGCATTACCTGAATTTCTACGATTTGCGGAACCCCCTGACCGGGCGGCCGTTTACAGATTTGCTAAAAGTGGTTATAATTGAGTTACCCAAGGTTCCGAAAGCCGACGATGGCCAGCCTATCTGGCCGTGGCTCAAGTTTTTCAAATGCCAAACCAAGGAGGAGCTTACGATGCTGACAAAAACCCACCCGGAAGTAAAACCTGCGGTAAACGAATATGCAAAGATCAGCTGGAGCGACCGGCGCCGGATGATAGCGGACTTCAAGGAAAAGCAGCGCCGGGACAAGTACGACATGCTGGAATTTGCCAAAGATGAGGGCCGTGATGAGGGTATCCGGCAAAACCAGCTCCAAACCGCCCGGAACCTCAAGGCTATGGGGATTGCCCCGGATAAGATTGCCGCCGCTACCAGCCTCTCACTGGAAGAAGTCGAGAAATTGTAGCTTTCAAATTTTAGAGAAAAGAGCGGCAACCGTAAGGTGGTTGAAAACATCGCTTAAAATCATTTTTCAAGAAAGTTGCATCATTTTTTATTCAATTTTTCTCGGCAATCAACTAACCTTGGGAAGAACCAATTTGACGGTTACTTTGCCCTCGCCATTAAAGCGCAATATCCCCCCAACCCCATACTATGTGCAGGGGGCACTGTATGGCCATTTATCACGCCAAGGACAATTCCTTCAAACTCATCCTGGGCAACCACGAACTATTCGTCGAATTTCTGCGGGACTTCATCAGCATCGACCTGCTGAAAGATATCCAGCCTGAGGACATCGAGGACCTCACCGAGCGGTTCCTGCCGCTTTTCCAGAATGCCCAGGACTCAGACATGGTGAAGCGGATCAACCTCAAGGGGGAGGCGCCTCTTTTTGTCATCGCCATAGTAGAGCACGAATCCCAGGTTAATTACCGCTCCAGCTTCAAGCTGCTCCAATACATCACCCTGGTCCTGGACAGCTACGAAAAGGACGCCAACCGGGAAACCCCGGGGATCAGCGCAACCAGGGATTTCCGCTATCCCCCGGTACTCCCGGTGATCTTCTACGACGGCAAAGCGCCATGGACTGCGGAAAAGAACTTTCTGAACCGCACCGCCCTAAATGGCCTGTTCCGCAAGTACATCCCCAAGTTCGAGTACGAGCTGGTGGACCTGAACCGCTATACCCGGGAGGACATCCTCCGGTTTAACGACATGCTCTCCTTCATCATGCTGATTGATAAGATCGAAACCCATGACGGGTTTCGGTCCTGAGCAAATTGCCCCGGGAGTATATAGAGCAATGGGCATTGAAAATCCCGGAAAACCTATATAAACTATTACAGAATGTCGTAACGGTCCTGTTAGACCGCCTGAAAGTCCCGAAGGACGAAATACAGGAAATAACCCGCCACATTACCGGCAAGGAGGATCAGATGCTTTTTGACCGATTGGTGAATTCAATACTGGAAGAACGCCGCCAGGATAGGGAAGAGGAGCGGAAATATTTTCTTGACCTTTTGGAGCAGTATACTCCGGAACAGATTAAGGCAAAATTAATGCAGAGCTAACAAAATGGCGCCTGGCACCGTTCTGGCGAGCTCTGGGAAGAGGGTCTCTGGCAAACCAAGCCCAAACGGTCGGCCTTTCCCCTGTGATTCATGGGAACCGGAAGGCCGTTCTGATGTACCGGCTCCGAGTTTTCGCGATTTTTATCCATTTTTTACTCATCCGGGCAATTTTTTTACCGATACTTTTGAATACAGGCTGACAGAGAATAAAATAAACATAATATTTTTTGCAATGCCTATTGACATTTTTATCTGAAAAGGGTATTTTAACCATAACGCCTAGTAAAACAGGCCTATGGATATCGTAAATTGCCTGAAGTCTTTTGAAAAATAGCATAAAAAGATGAAAAGTGGCTTGACAGTCAATTCGTAGGTGTGGTAGTGTCTGCGTCACCGTTGTGAAGCAGCGCGATAGGGGAAAGTTTCGCTTCGGCGCAAACTTCAATGTTCTTTGGCAATATAGGGAAGGGGAGAAGACGGTAGGCGGAAGTCTACCGTTGGGAAGAACGGGGCAGGACGGAAGTCTTGCCCAGCCAGCAGAAGCATCGTGGGGAACCGCGGTGCAGAAGTGAGCGTATTAGAGAGGGACCGACGATGTCCGGAAGGGCGTTGTCAGCCATGGCATGCGGGAGCCCGTGTGTTATGGTTCAAAGTGATATTTCTTGCGGCCTTCGGGTCGTTGGAAAATATATCATGGAGAGTTTGATCCTGGCTCAGAACGAACGCTGGCGGCGCGTCTTAAGCATGCAAGTCGAGCGGCAAGGGGGAGCAATCCCCCCTAGAGCGGCGGACTGGTGAGTAACGCGTGGGTGACCTACCTAGAGGTTGGGGATAGCCATTAGAAATAGTGGGTAATACCGGATATGGTTGCGGGGTTATGACTCTGCAAAGAAAGGGGCTTCGGCCCCGCCTCAAGATGGGCCCGCGTCCCATTAGCTAGTTGGTGAGGTAAGAGCCCACCAAGGCGATGATGGGTAGCCGGCCTGAGAGGGTGAACGGCCACACTGGGACTGAGATACGGCCCAGACTCCTACGGGAGGCAGCAGCTAAGAATATTCCGCAATGGACGAAAGTCTGACGGAGCGACGCCGCGTGGATGACGAAGGCCGAAAGGTTGTAAAATCCTTTTGTCACTGAAGAATAAGCGGGGGAGGGAATGCCCTCGTGATGACGTTAGGTGACGAATAAGCCCCGGCTAATTACGTGCCAGCAGCCGCGGTAACACGTAAGGGGCAAGCGTTGTTCGGAATTATTGGGCGTAAAGGGCGCGTAGGCGGTTATGTAAGCCTGGCGTGAAATCCATCGGCTTAACCGGTGGACTGCGTTGGGAACTGTATAACTAGAGTCATGGAGGGGTAGTTGGAATTCCGCGTGTAGGGGTGAAATCTGTAGATATGCGGAAGAACACCGGTGGCGAAGGCGAACTACTAGCCAATGACTGACGCTGAGGCGCGAAAGTGCGGGGAGCAAACAGGATTAGATACCCTGGTAGTCCGCACTATAAACGATGTGCACTAGGTGTTGGGCCAAGCGGCTCAGTGCCGAAGCGAACGTGATAAGTGCACCGCCTGGGGAGTATGCCCGCAAGGGTGAAACTCAAAGGAATTGACGGGGGCCCGCACAAGCGGTGGAGCATGTGGTTTAATTCGATGATACGCGAGGAACCTTACCTGGGTTTGACATGGTAGTGAATGATGCAGAGATGTATCAGCGTAGCAATACGCGCTATCACAGGTGCTGCATGGCTGTCGTCAGCTCGTGCCGTGAGGTGTTGGGTTAAGTCCCGCAACGAGCGCAACCCCTACTGCCAGTTACTAACAGGTAACGCTGAGGACTCTGGCGGAACTGCCGGTGACAAACCGGAGGAAGGTGGGGATGACGTCAAGTCATCATGGCCCTTATGTCCAGGGCTACACACGTGCTACAATGGGCGGTACAAAGCGACGCGAAACCGCGAGGTCAAAGCGAAGCGCAAAAAGCCGCCCGTAGTTCGGATTGAAGTCTGAAACCCGACTTCATGAAGTTGGAATCGCTAGTAATCGCGCATCAGCATGGCGCGGTGAATACGTTCCCGGGCCTTGTACACACCGCCCGTCACACCATCCGAGTTGGAGGTACCCGAAGCCGGTAGCGTAACCGCAAGGAGCGCGCTGTCGAAGGTACGTTTAGTGAGGAGGGTGAAGTCGTAACAAGGTAGCCGTACTGGAAAGTGCGGCTGGATCACCTCCTTTCACACTGAAAGGGCGCGGGGTTCTGAGAATCCCGCACAGTCGGAGTGCGAGCGCTCCGGCGGGGCAGACGGCCTAACCGCCGCTTGTCCCAAATCGGGCCGTATGGCCCACAATCCCTCTTCGTTCTTCCTCCTCCCTTTCCCTTTTTTTCTTTGGGCCAGTAGCTCAGTTGGTTAGAGCACTGCTCTGATAAGGCAGGGGTCAATAGTTCAACTCTATTCTGGCCCATAAATGGAAAGCAGACGCTTTTCATTTTTTTGTTCTTTGAAAGAGGCCTTAGGGTCTCAACATAGGGAAGGGGTATGGATTAAAAATCCTGAGGGATTTTTAATTAATGAGTTTGGGCGGAGCCCAAACTCAAAGGAACATATGCGGAAGCATATGTTCCCGGGAACAATAATATGGTCAAGCGAAATTAGGGTTTACGGTGAATGCCTTGGAGTCACGAGGCGAAGAAGGCCGTGGTAAGCTGCGAAAAGCCTGGGGGAGGAGCACACATCCATTGAGCCCAGGACTGCCGAATGGGGTAACCCAGCAGGAGCGATCCTGTTATCCGAGCGCTGAATCAATAGGCGCCGGAAGCGATACTAGGGGAACTGAACCATCTAAGTACCCTGGGAATAGAAATCAATATGAGATTCCGAAAGTAGCGGCGAGCGAAATCGGAAGAGCCTAAACCCGTCATTAGACGGGGGTTGTAGGGCCGTCGACGCGTTCAAACGCGGCGGAGTTGACAAGTTTCAGTATAGCGGAACGGTTTTGGGAAAGCCGGACAGAGAGGGTGAAATCCCCGTACGCGACATACTGAAGCCTCCGTGAGACGGTACCTGAGTACGGCGAGGCACGAGAAACCTTGCCGGAATCCGGGTCGACCACGATCCAAGGCTAAATACTACGTGACTACCGATAGAGCAGAAGTACCGTGAGGGAAAGGTGAAAAGAACCCCGGTGAGGGGAGTGAAAGAGAACCTGAAACCGTAAACCCACAACAGGTCAGAGCCTCAGCAATGGGGTGATGGCGTGCCTTTTGTAGAATGAGCCTGCGAGTTACGATATATAGCGAGGTTAAGGCGATGGAACGCCGGAGCCGGAGGGAAACCGAGTCTGAATAGGGCGAGTGAGTTGTATGTCGTAGACCCGAAGCCAAGTGATCTAGTTACGGGCAGGTTGAAAGTCAGGTAAAACTGAGTGGAGGACCGAACCCTAGTCTGTTAAAAAAGGCAGGGATGACCCGTGACTCGGAGCGAAAGACTAAACAAACTTGGAAATAGCTGGCTCTCCCCGAAATGCCTTGAGGGACAGCCTCATCCAAAAATACTGAAGGTAGAGCACTGGATGGACTAGGGGGCTTCACCGCCTACCAAACCCAATCAAACTCCGAATGTCAGTATTCAACGGATGGGAGTGAGACTGCGGGCGACAAGGTTCGTAGTCGAGAGGGAAACAGCCCAGACCGTTAGCTAAGGTCCCTAAATACCGCTAAGTGTAAAATGATGTGTGATGGCGAAGACAGCCAGGAGGTTGGCTTAGAAGCAGCCATTCCTTAAAAGAGTGCGTAATAGCTCACTGGTCGAGTCATGATGCGCAGATAATGTACCGGGGCTAAGCGGTATACCGAAGCTACGGGTTCAGTAAGCAATTATTGGACGGTAGGGGAGCATTCCACGGACCGATGAAGGTGTACTGGGAAGTGTGCTGGAGGGGGTGGAAGAGAGAATGCAGGTATAAGTATACGAAAAGAGGGGTGAGATCCCCCTCCGCCGAAAGCCTAAGGATTCCTGGGTAAAGGTCATCTGCCCAGGGTAAGTCGGCCCCTAAGACGAGGACGAAAGTCGTAGCCGATGGGAAACTGGTTCAGATTCCAGTACCTTCCTTAGTTTTGAAGGGATGACGCATGAGGTGAAACCCGGCCGGGCGACGGTTGTCCCGGTCGAAGTGGTAAGTTATTAGGGTGGTAGGCAAATCCGCCATCTTAGATGAGCCATGACAGCGAGTGAACCTACGGGGGAGCGAAGCGGGTGTAATCAGGGTGCCAAGAAATAATCCCTAAAGCTAGGCTGAGGAAGACCGTACCGTAAACCGACACAGGTAGGCGGGATGAGAAATCTAAGGCGCTCGAGAGAACTCGCGTTAAGGAACTCGGCAAAATGCATACGTAACTTCGGGAGAAGTATGGCCATTGACAGTTTAGCAATAAGTTGTTGGTGGTGACACAAAGCAGTCCCAGGCGACTGTTTACCAAAAACACAGGCCTCTGCGAATCAGCAATGAGACGTATAGGGGCTGACACCTGCCCGGTGCCGGAAGGTTAAGGGGAGCGGTTAGACGCAAGTCGAAGCTGTGAACTGAAGCCCCGGTAAACGGCGGCCGTAACTATAACGGTCCTAAGGTAGCGAAATTCCTTGTCGGGTAAGTTCCGACCCGCACGAAAGGTGTAACGATCTGGGAGCTGTCTCAACGCGAGACTCGGTGAAATTTATGTACCGGTAAAGAAGCCGGTTACCCGTGGTTAGACGGAAAGACCCCGTGAACCTTCACTGTAACTTATCATGGGGACTTGGTGCGGCATGTGTAGGATAGGTGGGAGACTATGAAGCATGGGCGTTAGCTTGTGTGGAGTCACCGGTGAAATACCACCCTTGTCGGATTAGGTTTCTAACCTTTCCCATGAATCTGGGGAAGGGACAATGATAGGCGGGCAGTTTGACTGGGGCGGTCGCCTCCCAAAGAGTAACGGAGGTGCGCGAAGGTCTCCTCGCCTTGGTTGGAAATCAAGGTATGAGTGTAAAGGCACAAGGAGGCTTGACTGCGAGACTGACAGGTCGAGCAGGTACGAAAGTAGGTCTTAGTGATCTGGCGGTAGCGAGTGGAAGCGCCGTCACTTAACGGATAAAAGGTACTCCGGGGATAACAGGCTGATCTTCCCCAAGAGTTCACATCGACGGGAAGGTTTGGCACCTCGATGTCGGCTCATCGCATCCTGGGGCTGAAGCAGGTCCCAAGGGTTTGGCTGTTCGCCAATTAAAGCGGTACGTGAGCTGGGTTCAGAACGTCGCGAGACAGTTCGGTCCCTATCTGCCATGGGCGTTGGAAAGTTGAGAGGAGCTGTTTTTAGTACGAGAGGACCGAAATGGACGAACCTCTGGTGTATCTGTTGTCCTGCCAAGGGCACGTGCAGAGTAGCTACGTTCGGAAGGGATAACCGCTGAAGGCATCTAAGTGGGAAGCCCACCTCAAGATTAACTTTCCCTGGGGGTTTAACCCCCCTGAAGGTACCAGGAAGACTACCTGGTTGATAGGGTGGCGGTCTACGCACGGTAACGTGTTCAGCCGACCACTACTAATCTACCGTGAGGCTTGACCATATTATTGTTCCTGAGGAAAACGCTTACAGCGTTTTCCTTAAGGAGTTTCCGTTCCGGAAACTCCAAGACAAACAGCCCGCTAGGGGTGTTTGTCCACATACCCTGTTCCCGCATAGCGATGTAATTAATTGCTTGGTGACTATAGTGGAGGTGTTACACCCGTTCCCATTTCGAACACGGAAGTTAAGCCCTCTCACGCCGATGATACTGCCCCCCTGAGGGGTGGGAAAGTAGGTCGTTGCCAGGCTTTTTTTTATTTTAGACCCCATGCCTACTTTTCCACCCCTCAGCTTTGGAATGATGTTTCGTGGGAAAGTAGGCGCCCCGTAGCAGCACCCGCAGGGTGTGTACCCAATAAAGGCCCCCGGGCGTGGGCCTCAAAAAAAGCGGCAGTCCCGGGAAAAAGCAAGCAGCCTTTAGGCTGCGCCAAGGCCCCAGACGTTGCCGGGCTTTTTTATTTTTGTCTCCGCGCTGCCTTTTTTGAAGCCCACGCCATGCTGCCTGAAACCAGGGGACACGCTCAATGTTTCGCGTGCTTTATACGGGCGGGCTTTTTTTATTTTTGTCTCCGCGCTGCCTTTTTTGAAGCCCACGCCATGCTGCCTGAAACCAGGGGACACGCTCAATGTTTCGCGTGCTTTATACGGGCGGGCTTTTTTTATTTTTGTGTCCGCGTTACCTTTTTTGAAGCCTACGCCGTGCTGTCTGAAACTAGGGGACACGCTCAATATTTCGCGTGCCTTATGCGGGCAGGCTTTTTTTATTTGTATAGGGCTTGTGTTGTTATCTGCGCGCGTAACAGTACACACATCCGGCGGGACAGGGGCCGTAGCTGCCTATGTCTGCGCTGAGGGCGCAGCGGCAATGGGGGCGCTGGTTTTTGTCTTTGCCCGCAGCTTCGATGCCCCACAGTTTCCGGATAAGCTCCCCGTCGATACAGGCGCCGGGGATGATCCCCAAATTTGTCATATCTTCAGCTTCCGCGCAGGATTGCATAGTCATTCCAGCATCGGCGGCAGTTTCTGCAAGTCGGGCCAGGAGGGTCCGCCACATGCAACGCAGTTCCCCGCGCAGTTTCGGGAGCAGTTCTGTGCCGGGGCCTTCGCCGGCATAGTGGGGCAGTACCCTGAAAGCGCCGCCCTGCTCCAGCGCCGCAAGCCGCCGTTTCGCAGCGGCGTACTCGTCATAAACACTGATGATTACCCGGCTGACCGCCCCGGACAGGGAGTTCGCTAGGGCTTTGAAATTGCGGAGGTGGAAGGCGGCGTCAGTAATATTACTCAGAAGAACCGGATCGTAGCGCCAGATTATGCGTTTGGGACCGAAACGGTCTGACAGTTCCCTCATGGCGGCGATAACTGCTTCCGTTGGGGGCGGGTTTGGCTCCAGCAGGGCGGGGTAAGTTGTGAGGGTGGTCATTACGCAGAAACGGTGCCCCCGCTCTTCAAGTTCCGTTCCGCGTTCAAGAATGGGCCGGGGGTCACGGGTCCAGAAAATCAGGACTTGGGCATCTTCAGCTTCATCCCCGGGCGACAAGGATACCCGCCTCAGCTGCTTGCGGTTAAATGGGTTTGGCACATCAACAAAACCTGTGTCCAGCCTTTCCATGAACCAATCAAACTGGAAGCGGGGGATGTCGCAGCGGCGGGAAACACTGATAATCATGGGATATTTTATACTTTAAGAGACTCCAATGACCACCAGCGGGTATAGGCTTCAGCATAATTGGTTTTAAATCCTAAGATGTTCAGGCGGCAGAGTTCCCGCCACCAGTCCGGATAATCTCCGAGGTTGGAGAAAACCTTGATCCCCCGCTGATCCAGCCATAGTAAATCTTCTTCCCGAATGTGGTTTGCATTTAAACCCACTTCGTATAGATCCATACCGGCTATCTTCTTTTTGGCCTCTTCATTGAGCCATCTGACATTGGCTGCTAGTTTTACCCCTCTGGGTTGGCCTTCCTGCTTTGTTACCTGCTGAATCTCCTGGATGTATTCCGGCGTACCTGAAAACATGATACAGCGGTCAGCTGCGGATGTAGCATCCAATAGATCCAGTATTTTTTTTACTGCTCCGCCTGCTTTAATTTCGATCTCCGCCAGAATACCCGGAGCTCCTTCCAGCCATCTCAGGAATTCCTCCAGTCTCATCAATGACGCCATCCGGGGTTCCTGTTTAAGGGCCTCCACATAACTTCTGCCGTGTTCCTGTCCCATGAGCCGCTGAGGAAGGGTGGCTAAAAATTCGTCTTCTGGCTTTTCCGGTAAATCAACATCTAAAAGATGATTGGCATAGGGTATTTCTATTCGGGACAATTCTTCCCAGTCAAGGTCGGCAATAAGGGCATTGGTGAATTTGTTCGGATGCCCCAGGGTCAGCTTGGTAAGATTGTCATCGTGGACTACCACTACTTCTCCATCCCGGGAAAGCTGGACATCAATTTCAAGCCCTTCAAATCCGGCTTGAAGGGCCGCGTTAAAAGCGCCCAGCGTATTTTCCGGCGCTGCTTGGACTACCCCTCTATGGGCGATTCTCATTGGTCCGTTGTAAGATTTTTGCATGTTACTATTCCTATTGTTTTGATGTTACATTTTTCCTAAGGCTGCACTCATATATTCTGTTTTGATAAACCGCTCGGTAATCAAAAGAAGTGTCAGATTTGGAATAAGTAAAATAAGAGACACCACCGATGCTCTGGTACGTATAAAATATTCACCCAGATATGAGAATAATACTGTGGGAATGGTTTTTACCATTGGTAAGCCGATGATAAAGGTAAGGTTGAATTCTTCCATGCTGTTAATAAAAGTAAAAATCGCACCTGCAATAAGCCCCGGCATGATCATGGGAAGATATACCTCAAAAAAACGGGTAACGGCGCCTGCTCCTAAATTGGAAGAAGCATCGACCAAATCCTGGGGTACGGATTCAAAATTTACCACCAGAATGCGCATCATATAGGGAACCCCCATCAGGGTATGCGCCAGGATTACCCCGATATAGGTCCCCGACAGATGGAGCATAAATATCATGCGCCCAAGAAAGATAGCCATGGCCATACCGGGCAATACCAGGGGGAGAAGCATAATGGTTTTGTATATCGCCGCTCCTTTGAGTTTTCGCCTTCCCAGAGTATAGGCTGTCGGCAGGGCAATGAGAAAGGAGAGCAGGGTTGTACTTCCGGCAATAAGGAAACTGGTAATGACTGAATCCAATATTCTGGTATTTTCTATAATATACCGCCAATGAAAGAAAGAAAGTTTTTCCGGCAGTACCGCAGGATAGGACCATGGATATTCGGGATCTACCATGGACCAGAGAAAACAATAGATCATAGGTATACCAATCCAGGCCAGGAAGATAAGACCGATGGCGCAGGGTATTAAATAGCGCAGGAGCTTGTAGGTCAATTCAATAGGCTTGCGCTGGATTGCGGTTTTATTCATGGTTCTATCCTTTATAGGTGTTGGAGCAATTTTTTGCTGATATAACTGTATATAGACACAAAGGTCACGGCGGTTATCAACATCAGGCAGCCAATGCATGCGGCGGAATGCCAGTCATCATAAAGATAGGCGGTAACATGCATTAAATTGGAAAGGGTGTTGGGATAAAGGGGACCCGCCGTTCGGGAGATGATAAAATCGTTGAAAACCCGGATAAACACCAGAATAACTGAAATCAATGCGGATGGCAGGGTCAGGGGAAGGACAATCTGTGATAAAATAGATATTCTTCCTGCGCCAAGGTTTCTGGCGGCGTCAATAATATCCTTGCGTACTCCTTCCACGGCGGAATACATAATGATCATCATGAAAGGAACATTTTTCCATATCTGGATGAGCAGCGCCGCTGTACCCCATTTATCATTACGCATCCGCAGGGGTTCTTCTATGATACGCAGCTTAATCAGTACGATATTGATAATACCATGATAATCAATGATATTAAGTACGAGTAACGATGCTACCAGGGCAGGGACGAACATGGGGATTTTCATCAGAGATACGATGGTCTTTTTTCCGGGTGCCTTTTGTATAATCAGCGAAAGGGGATAAATAAGAACGATACAAATGAAAGAGGCAAATACGGCTATCTTCAGAGAATAGAAAAGATCATCTGTAAAGCTTTGGGTAATAATATTTTGCCAGTACTTTAAGGAAAATGATGAGCTGCCGGTATAATTGAAAAATCCGAAGCTCTGTCCTATCATCATGCCTACAGCGCCGGCCAGAAAAAACAGGATATACCCTAATCCGGGGATGAGCAGAAAATATCCCCATTCCAATTTTTTTCGTTTCACACTCATCATTAACTCTCCAACAGCCGGATTTTTGCCGGGGGAATAGTAAAGTCTATCCGGGCGCCAACAGTGATTAGATAGTCCTTTGACACATTAACCTGGAGAAAATGGTCCTTAACCGTAACCCGAAGATCCAGCATGCTGCCCATGTACACAGAATTTTCTACCACCCCGTTAACCAGGTTCATGGCGGAGGTATCTTCCCCGGCCAATGCCGGCCGGACATCCTCAGGCCGGATGCAGAGGAACGCTTCCCCCTGATCCCGGGGAAAATCCTGATCCTCCGCCCGGAGCGTACCGTAGGGGCTTTCTGTACTGAAAAGGGATCCCCCAAGACGCTTTACGGTACAGGGCACTATATTGGCAGAGCCGATAAAGTCTGCAATAAACTTGGAACTGGGCTGATCGTAAATAGTCCGGGGGTGGGAATTCTGAAGGATGGTACCGCTTTTCATAGCGACAATCAAATCCGAAATAGCCAGAGCCTCCGCCTGATCGTGGGTTACATAGATTGTGGTGATCCCAAGTTTTTTTTGCAGATCCCGGATTTCAACTCGGACTTTTTCCCGGAGTTTTGCATCCAGGTTGGACAGGGGTTCGTCAAATAACAGTATCTCCGGGCGTACTACCACTGAGCGGGCCAAGGCTACACGCTGTTGTTGTCCACCTGAAAGTTCATAGGGTTTCCGGTGTTCCAGCCCCGTAAGGTTTACCATGGCCATTGCTTCTTCAATCCGCGGATGGTGTTCTTCTTGGGGGACCTTGCGCATTCGCAGCCCGAAGCGGATATTTTCATATACAGTTTTATGGGGAAAGAGAGCGTAGGATTGAAAGCACATTGCGGTATTCCGCTTATTGGGAGGGATATCGTTCATCACAGTCTGGTCAAAGAGTACTTCCCCCTCGTCGGGTTCCAGAAATCCGGCGATGATACGCAGCAGGGTAGTTTTTCCGCAGCCCGAAGGACCCAGAAGCGTCACAAACTGACCCGGCGGAATATCAAAACTAACCTCTGAGAGAGCCTTAAAGTCCCCGAAGGTTTTAGTAATGTTTTTGAGTGATAGTCCTAAAGCCACGAAGATCCCTCCATAAAAAAAAATGAGGGGCCAGACGAGACCGGCCCCTTTGAAGTTATTGCAGGATGTTCCGGGTAAAGTCGGAAATATACTGGGTTTTGTATACCGCAGACATCCAGTCCACATTCTTGTCAGATTCCCCGGGGGCAAGCATGGAAACATCTACCTGCACATCGGTTCTGGCGGTCATGAAATTCAGGTATTTAGCGGCGGCTATCTGGGCTTCTTCGGAGGTGATCCAGTTAAGCCAGAGCAGCGCTGCTGCAGGATGGGGAGTATTTTTCAGGATTGCCAGGGTATCCCCTGAATAGCAGAGCCCAAATTGGGGAACGTAGTATCCGTAGTGCTTGAATATTTCGCCGGTTTTTACGGCGCTGTTCACACCTGAATTCCAGGCGACCACCAGATCCAGCTCTCCGCTGTTAAGCCGGGCAATTGCATCGGCGTTATTGTTGACATACACAATTTTATCTTTTCGGGCATCAAGCCAGTTCCATACAGTCTGCCATTTGCTGAGTTTAGCAGAATCAACTGCGGGATCAAGGAGATACTGATCAAGGCCGCCGGTGAGATTGGCAATAATTGCTTCCATCATGGCTTGGCCGGTACCGCCCTTTTCGGGGAGACAAAAACCAAAGCGTTTGGGGTTTTGGTCGATATAGGCTTCAAATTCTTTCCAGGTCTGGGGAGGGTTTTTGATATTGTTGGTATTGTATAAAAATCCTGCGGGGTTAATATTGACCGGCGCCCAGTACTGCTTATCATTGCTGACCCCTTCTTTACGCAGGCTGAGTCCCTGGACCAGCTTGCTTTTACTTTCCAACTTGCCCAGTACCCCCGACGCCAGAGCATTGGCGTTCATGAGGGAGTTAACGGTTTCACCGGATAGCATCATTACATCCAGGTTACCCTTGCCGCTCAGTTCCGCAAGGGCCTTGTTCATAACCGCTATTTTTTCACCCAGCACCAAATTTACCTTAATACCGTATTTATCGGTAAAGAGCTTGCCCACTTGGGTCCATTCCGCTTCATCCATCCAGACGCAATAAACAACTTCCTTTTCCTGTTTTGCCTGGGCCTCAATTTCCGCCCAGGGTTTATTCAGGAGTTCCTCCAGGGTTGCCTCTCCGCCGGTTAAAGCCTTCCCGGTTTTCGGACTGCATGAAATGAATACCGTACAGAGTAAAGGTATCGCGACAGCTAAATATACCAATTTCTTTAACATAACCATCCTCCTCCAGATTGTTAGGGCGTTAAAGCCATTTTTGCGTGTCCGAGCACGCATTTATAAAAAGATTATAGACCAGGAATTTCAGGCTGTCAAGAAATATTTTAATAATCAATTTTTTTTACCATTGAAAGAATTTAATTCTTATTTATGGATAAATATATAATAAAATAGCGTAAATAAATTGTTGTTGGGTATATACAAAGCCTTTTTTACCGGGTATACCGGTATGGGTGCTAAAATTATAAAATGTGCACATGCACGCATATTATGGAGTGTATATGGCAATTACGATCAAGGAAATTGCATCCCTGGCGGGAGTTTCCAGGGGCACGGTGGATCGGGTACTGCATAACCGGGGCAGGGTCAATGCGGAAGTTCGGAAACGTGTTCAGGCTATCGTGCAGAAATTGGAATATAAGCCCAGCAGGGCCGCTAAACAGCTCGCTGTCCAAAAACAGAAACTGAAATTTGGAATTATTTGCCGCAGCGATGTACGGGGGTTCTGGTCAGAGCTGCTGATAGGGGTGGATAAGATTACCACCGAATTGGCGGAATATGAAGTGAAGGTACTGCGGCGGTTTTTCAATTACTTCAGGCCGGAAGAACATCTTGCCCTTATTGATGAGCTTTATGCCGAAGGTATTTCAGCTCTGGCCATTGTTCCCTTAAACGATCCTTCGGTTCGGGAACGGCTGTTCCAGCTTAAGGCTGCCGGTATTACCGTGGTGGTTCTCAATTCGGAAATTGAAGGGTTTGAGCCTTTTTGTTATGTCGGAAATGATTACTACAAAAGCGGCAGGACCGCTGCGGGGCTGCTACATCTTTTTGCCCGGGGGAAATACCAAAATATTGCGGTCCTTAAGGGTACCCATTATATGATGAGCCATCAGCAGCGGATCGCAGGATTTATGAGTGAGCTTAAAGCTCTGGGTACCCGCTGTGTTGTGACCGAAGAGGCGGATATAATCATGGACCCGGTTTTTACCTATGAGAAAACGATGATCCTTCTGAAAGAGCATCCTGATATTGATGCGATTTTTACTGTTGCAGGAAATGCAATTCCCGTATGCCAGGCTATTAAGGATCTGGGGCTGATTGGCCGGATTATCCATATCAGTTTTGATCTGATCCCGGCTGCTAAACTTTGTTTGATAGAAGGATCCATGACCGCCGTGATCGGCCAGGAGGCATACCGTCAGGGTTATCTGCCGCTTAAAGTTCTCTTTGACTATCTGGTCTGCGGAATTGAGCCGGAGGAACGGCATATACTGACCCACAATGAGATTTTTATCAAACAGAACAGTTTGTAAAACCGGATATTTGGTACTCTATGCAGCGGTAGATTTTATGGGGTATTTGAGGTAATACCATTGTAATGAACAAGCAAGTCGCCATTACCCGTTGTGAAACCTACGAACCGGAAGCGGTCTACCGGGCTCTTTGCCTGGCGGTGGAGGCTGCCGGGGACTTTGATGTCCGGGCTAAGCGGGTGCTCCTCAAACCGAACATTGTCTCCGATGAGCCGCCGGAAAAGGCGGTCACCACCCATCCGGTGTTTTTGGAGGCCGCCATACGGCTGGTCCGGGAACGGGGGGCCGCCCGGATCATGGTGGGGGATAGCCCGGGCTTGCAGAAACCGGGTTTTACGGGGAAACGGTCCGGGCTGGGGGAGCTAACTCTCCGGATGGGCGCCGACTGGGTGGACTTTACCCGGGAAAAGGCTGAGGTCCCCTGTCCTGATGGCAAGGCGATGAAGCAGTTCACCATTACTGCTGCGGTTAAAGAAGTGGATTGCATTATCAGTCTCCCTAAACTTAAAACCCATCAGCTTATGTACTATACCGGGGCTATGAAGAACCTCTTTGGGCTTATACCTTCGGTGATGAAAAGCCCCATGCACGTCCGTTTCCCCAGTCGGGAGGGGTTTGCAGCAATGATCGTGGACCTGAACACAGCGGTGATGCCCCATTACGCTTTGATGGATGCCATTGTGGGTATGGAAGGTCCTGGTCCCGGATCGGGTTACCCCCGGCAAATAGGCCTGGTTTTGGGTTCATCAAACCTTCTGGCAATGGATATCGCCGCCAGCGAAATTATCGGTTATCCCCCCCTGGAAATTCCGGTTACCCGAGAGGCGTTGGACCGGGGCATTTGGCTCTCGGCGCTTCCGGGGAAGCTCCCGGAGATAGTGTACCCCCTGCTTGCCCCGGGGGAACTACATATTCCGGACTTTGAGAAGATACCCTTCAAAAAAAAGGGTGGCCAGCTTACTGAATTTCTCCTCCCCCGGTCCTTTCGCAAATTCCGGGAACGCCTGACCCCCCGGCCGGTAATAGACCATGCGCTTTGTCTGCGCTGCGGGGACTGCACCCGTATCTGCGGTTCCAAGGCCATGACCCTCTCAGGTGAGGGTTCGGAAAAGCGGGTGCAGATTAACTACAAGGTTTGTATCCGCTGTTACTGCTGCCATGAGATATGCCCGGTCAAGGCTATTGGGATAAAAAATGTTCCCCTGGGAGAAGTGCTGCTCGGAGAATAGGGCTAAGGTATGGGACTGGGGCAGCCTGCCCATCGAGGGCCTTCAAGGGAGAGGCCCGGGTCGTCGCTGTTTTTGGAGGATTTGGCTGGCTCACTGCCGTCAGGTTTATGGATATGGACTGGAAGCTCTTAAAGGATACGGTCGCATTTTTATTGAAATTAACCGGGAGCGTGGTAATGTACATTTTACCACTACCATCCGTGTCCTCAACAATGATACCAACGTTATAGAGACCGCTTCCGTTCCAACTACTGCTCACTGAATAGCTTTCTCCGCTGACCGTAATACTTAACAGGTTGCCGGTAATGGATGTCGTACCTGCGGGTATGCCGCCTATGGCGACTGCGGTGGGTATGAAGTTGGAGTTTAGTAACTGTTCAAAGGTTATCAGAAATGCCAGGTAATACTTGCCCTGAATTTTGTCGGGTATGCCGTTAATGGTCAGGGTCTTGCCATCCCCTGGGGTGCTGCCGGTGAGCTCAAAGTCTAATATGGATAAGGATGTCGGATCGGTATCAAAATTGACCGGGTTCCTGGTGAGGAACATTGCAATAATATCACTCTGGGTGGGGCTGGTTATCGGCGTTGTTGCAATAATGAGACTGACGTAATAGGGACCGCTCCCGACCCAGTTGTCATTGCTAAGTCCAAGGTTAGCTCCGCTGCTCGTAATAGTTTTCAGGTCACCGGCAATGGATGTCGTACCTGTGAGTATGGGGCCGCCCCCGGCGCTTGCGACAGCAGTGGTGAGGTCCGTAGTGGTTGTCAGAAATACCAGACAATGCAATCCCAGACCCTGAGCCGCGGTAGGTATGCCGGTAATGGTCAGGCTCTTGGTGAGGGTAGGCGCTATAGCCGGGAAGGTGATAGTTACAGCGATTGTTGCGCCTGAGTTCTCCGTACTGGTTACCTTTGTTGAACCGGTATAAGTAAAGGCCGTTACGCCGGTAAAGGTAAAGTCGTCCTCAGCGTCCAGGGTAAGCACGGCTTTATATACTGTGGAGACTGCAAAAGGGTCGGAAAAAGCGGTTCCATCAGCGAGTTGCCATTGGACAGATGAAACTGTATACTGCGGGTCGTCCGGGGTATTTACCGTGGTACTGGGTGTTACACCGGCAACAGGGGCTTTAATGAGGCTGGTTAAATTCAGGTCATTCACCGGGATGTCAACACCGACAGCAGTAGTAGCCTGGAAGGAAATAGTTACGTTACCTGAGTTCACCAGGTTAGGTGTTATTATGCCGATGCCTGAATAGATAATGGCGCCTGCCGCAAAGCCGGAAAAGGTGTACCCGGGCTTGGCGCTCAGAGTAACGTTGGCTGTATATACGGTATTGGGCAAAAATTTAGCATCGTTGGACAAAGCGGGGGATCCTTCGGTTTGCCAGGTGATAGTCCCTGTGTACTGTGCTTCGGTAGTAATTGTGGTAACCGGAACTTTATTTTTAATAGGAGCATTAATCAGGTTGGTAAGATCGACGGCGCTTACCATCGTATCGACGGCGGATGGGATGTAGGGCGGCGGATCCGAAGGACTGTTACCGGGGCAGCCGATGAACGTCAGAGCAAGAAGAAGGGCGGATACTGCGCCTAGTCTGGTGAGCGAGTTCCGAAGCTTCGCTTCGGCGTGAGCGAATAATTTTAAGGCTGATTTCTGATTTGTCATGGCAGTCCATAACTGTTTGTTATACATAGTTTGCTCCTTTTTATTCGCATGACGGGAACACCGTTACTGGGCTTGTCCTAGCCGTTCCTCTATTTCCATAAACCCTGACATGTTCACTTGGTTCCGCAGCCATTCTACCAAGTCAGATCCTGAGTCGTAGGAAAAGTGTTCCAGTTCTTCCATGACCTTATCCACCGCCTTGATGTCCATCAGCTTGCAGGCTTCAAGCAGGGCAGCAAGTGTTGTTTTGTCCGGTTCAACCTTGTGTGGTTTTGGGCGCTCCTCTTCCATGCTCTGGAGCATGTCGGAAAGGCCGGCAATCAATGCTTCCGCCTTTAGGATAAACCCCTGATTGTTTTCCTGCACAAAGGTGAAATCTCCCGCCTTTGAAGCGTTTTCCAGTGCTTCCGCCAGGGCACCTGCGGTTTGGGCGCCGATGCCGTAGCTGCTGCTTTTGATGCCGTGGATGACTATGCTATATGCAGGCAGGGCTTCTGCGGTGCAATTCTTTAACTGTTCAAGCAGAGGGGGCGTATTCTGTATATAGGATTTCAGAACCCCGGTGTATAATTTCGGATCCCCGCCGAAACGATCCAAGCCTTTTTGCAAGTCCATGTCTTCTATATTGGTGTCTACCGGGAAAGCCGGGTCTATGGAAAGATCCGCCGTATGACCCTGTGGCGTTTCATCGTTCATGGGGGTGGTATTTTCCCAGGTAGGCAAATCTGTCTCCTGGTTTTTGTCCCGTATCCAGTGGTTGATCGCCGAATCCAGGCGCATGATTTCGATGGGTTTTGAGAGGAAAGCCTGGAACCCGTGATTTAAAAACATTTCTTCGTTTCCCACAATGGCGTTGGCGGTCAGGGCGATGATGGGAACGGTCTTGGCGTATTCTGTACCAATTTCTTCCCGGATGATGCGTACCGCTTCAATGCCGTCCATTTCAGGCATCATGTGATCCATGAAAATGGCGTTGTATCTGATTTCTTCTTTACGAATAAGATCAATGGCAGCGGGGCCGCTGGCCACGCAGTCTATCTGCATTCCGTAGGGTTTCATCATCCCTATAGCCACATCCAGGTTGGTCGGGACATCGTCCACCACCAGCACCCTGGCATAGGGGAGCCGGGTCCGTACAAACTGGGAGTTTTGCCTGCGCTGGTCATCGGTATAGTTAAATTCGCTGAGTTTTTCGGCAATTTCTTTTCCAATTACGTTACATTCCACCAGCCCCTGGCGCAGACGCACTGTGAATGTGCTGCCTTTGCCGTATTCGCTTTCCACGGTGATTGACCCGTCCATCATCTCCACAATTTTTTTGGTGATAGAAAGGCCAAGCCCAGTCCCTTCAATGGTGCGGTTGCTCTTGGTATCCACCTGGTTGTAATCGGAGAACAGTCTTTGTACATCCTCAGGCTTTATGCCGATGCCGCTGTCGCTAATGCTGGAAACGATCCATGCGCGGGGAATTGCGTTGGAAGTGGCGCTGTCACCGTCCTGCTCAAAGGAAAGACGCCATTCTACCCGGCCTTCTCTGGTGTATTTAAAGGCGTTGCTCAGGATGTTGTTAAATATCTGCTTGACCCGCAGTTCGTCGCCAAATAATTTTTCCGGTAAATTTTCATCTATATGCAGTTCAAAGCTGATGGGCTTGTCATTGATACGCATTATATTAAAGTTGATAGTATCGTTGATAAGGCTGGGGGTATAGTATTCCACAGGGATCATTTCAAATTTTCCGGATTCTATTTTTGATATATCCAAAACATCATTGACGATCCCCAGGAGGGTCATGCCGGAGTTGCGAATCTTTTCCAGGTTTTCAAAATTTTCACCCTGTAGGCTGTCGGACCCCAGGAGCATTTCGCTGAAACCTATGATGGCATTGAGGGGGGTGCGCATCTCATGGCTGGTATTGGCGAGGAAGCGGCTCTTTGCTTCAGTGCTTTCCAGGGCTATTTCTCGGGCTTGTACCAGATCCAGGGTCATTTCATTGCGCAGCATGGAGTCGGCGATTAGGAGGCCCCCTGAGCGGAGAAGGTTTTCTTCCTCCAAAGAAAAGATGCGTTCCTTCCGGCAGTCGTCAAAGACCACAAATCCCCAAAACTGTTCCTTAAAGAAAACCGGTATAACCAGTATGGAAATGATGCCCTGGGGAGAAAGCTGGTCCTGTTCCGCTTTTGAGAAAGTAGACACTATGCCGTTGATACACTGGCCGGATGAGAGTTTTTCTTCCCAGCCGGGTATATTTTCGTCGTAGGGGATATTTTTTGTGATATCCTTGCCTTCCTGTGGTTCGGCCCCTTCGGACCACTCGTAAATCTGGGAACAGTATAGCTTTCCGTCAATGGTACTGTTTTCCCAGATGCGCATACGGTCCACCCCTACGCATTTGGCAAACATATCCATACAATTATGGAGATCTTTTTCAAAACGCTCCACATCTGATTGAAGCAATACTGCCGCAGCATCGTTGATGGTGTGAAGAACACTGGCCTGATATTCCAGAGCAGTGTTCATGTCGTGTATGGTTGTATAGGGCTTTTCTATGAAGGAGGAAGCAAAAATGGCGGCGAAAACACTCAGCAGGAGGCATATTACCCCTACCAGAAGCAGCCCGTTTTGTACGTCTGACAGGGCGCTTTCCCTTAATGGAGCGATTACACCCAGTGACCAGCCGGATTTTGATCCCGTGATCGGTCGGAAAACACTGATGCGATCGACTCCGTCCATGGAAAACCTTCCTACACCGGTTTCTCCCTGGATCATGCGGTGTACCATTGCTGCGGCTCCTTCATACTCGCTGTTGGTTTTCGCCATTTCAATGAAGTTGTACCGTTCCAATACCCATTGGGGCCGTGGGTTAGCCAGAACATATCCTTCCCCATCGTCTACAAAGATGTGGCCGGACTCCCAGATGGTGAAATCGGAAAGTACGTCACTGATTCTCATACCAAGTATGGTTGCGGAGAGTACCCGTTCTTCATCTATGGGTACCAGAACGTGAAAAACCAGAACTCCTGCGGCGTCGATCCTGGTAGTTGTCACAACCATATCACCCGAAAAAGCGCGCTGTATGTAGGTATCATCTAACACATCAAGAGGCGTAGGGGATGGGCCGTAGGACGCAATGACCCTGTTCTGGTCCAGCACCGTAAGGGTGGTGAACTCGGCATTTACATCAACCTGCTCTTTCAGGGCGCTTGATAATTGGTCCATTGGTATATGCTGCAGGTACCCCGCTGCCCTGGCGGTATTAGACTTAAACAGGTATATATCGGCGGTGATCAGTCGGTCAGCAATATCTGCCATCACCTGCATATCGTTTACTATGGTTGTTTGCATATGGGTCGTGGTAAAAAACATACCTGCGCCTATACCAAAGACTATAATAAAAACCGCAATAAGGGTGATTGCATAGATAACTTTTATGCGGAGTGACATGGTCCACCATCCTTTTTCTGACCGTAGCTTCAGCGGGTGTAGAGATTTTTAATCGTATTTTCTAGTAGGAGTATAGCCCCTGTTATGGATTAGTTCAAGATTTGCCAGGGAGCTAGTGTACCACAGCTTCTGTGACGACCATCCCTTCGATGGTATAGGCCCGGTTGTGGTTAAAAGGGTCCAAAATGCGCTGACCCCGGTGGAAAAAGACGTAATGGTAGGTTCCCGGTGGCAAAGGGAGGGTAAGGGCATAATTACCGGAACTGATTTCCCGTAGTTCGTACATAAAGGGGTCCCAACCGTTAAAGGAGCCTGCCACAGTGATGGTTTCCCCCGATGAGGTCTGGTAGTTGAAAGTCAGGGTTCCCGGCGGGCCGTCAAAGGCGGTGGGGATCTTGTTCGGCTCCGGCATGGGGATTACTGAACGGACTATTCCGGATTTTTGGTCGATCCGGTACAGGGGATTCAGAGGGTCCGTGGTCCAGAGACCGTCGATAACCAGGCGGTACTCCAGTTCCCGAATCTCCGGAGGTACCGTGTAAACATGAAAGAGTATCCCCGAATCTCGGTACTGATCCACGATATTTTTGCTTTTTTCTTCCTGTGGGGTCAATTCGTCCTTGGCCTTCATCAGCTTTTCAAACCAATAGACCCGGGCAAAGCCTTCATGGGCGTAGGCGATGCCAACCCTCCGGTGGGTGGAGGGGGCGGTAAAAATTACCCCATCGTCGAACAGCTCCGGCGTCCCCGGGCCGGGGAGGGTCAGGAGGTGATTGATAAACTGGTAGGAGTCCATATCTATGGCGCCAATACCGGTGATAATACCAAGAAGGAGCGCCGGGATAATGATTTTTTTCATGCCCACTGTCATACCTTGTTTTATTATCGGTTTACAGGGGAATATCTTAATCGGCGGTATAAGATTCTATATCCTGCCTTTAATTTTGCCGATAAATTACCATAAGGAGCATCAGAATTATGGCCTTTTTTAGACCTTATTTACAATTCCACCCTGATGCCTCAAAATCTTAGTAATGCCGTCATTAGAGCAACTGAAAAACTTTAAAACCTCTTTTGGCAATATCGCCGACGAAGCCATGGTTCTGTCCCAACTGGAAATCCCCCTGGATGACCTGCCGCTTCCCGGCTCCGAACCTGTACCCCTTCCCCCGCCGGCCCCGAAAGCTCCTCCAGAGGAGCCTATAGCCCCACCTGCGCAGGAGCCCATAGATTCTCCACAAGAGCCCATAGCCCCAATTCCGCCTCCCCCTCCCACGGGGGCTCCGGCCCGGGAACCTGCAACGGTGTCTCCGGCGGCGGATGTTGGTAGGGCTCAGGCAACCCCCCCCCGGCCTTTCGGAAATACCCCCTCTGCACCACCCGCAGCCACTCCGGCGGTCCCGGTTGAAGAAGAAGATGATGATTTAGGCCTCGGTTTTAATTTCGGAGATCTCCTGGGGGGCGGTCCTGCAAATTTAACTCCACCACCGCCCACTGAAAGTGTTTTTGACGAAATTCTTGCCGCTCCGGCGGAACCTGTTGGTGAAACAGAGCCCCCAGGGGAAGAAGCCCCGTCCGGCGAAGGTTTACCCGAAACGGACGCCGCAGAAGCAGACCTTTCCGACTTGGGTGACGATTTTAACATTGATTTAGGTGATCAGGACGGCGAGTTCATCAGCTCTGAGGTTTCAGAACCCGCAGGAGATGCGGAAACCCCGGACATTCCGGATGCCAGTTTTGACATAGATTTCGGCGATCCCGGAGATTTGGGCAATGAAGCTATCCCGGATACTGATATTCCCGATGCCAATTTTGATGAGGATTTCGGCGATTTAGGGGATGATGCAGTCACTTCAGCTGATGCGGAGGAGGAACTTTTCTCCGATTTGGGCGATACCGATTTGGACCTGGACGCGGGATTCCCGGACTTTGATGAAAATGCTGCCGAGAACGCCGGTACTGATGAACCCTTCCCGGACTTGGGCGAAACTGATCTGGACTTGGATGCGGGATTCCCGGACTTTGATGAAAATGCTGCCGAGAACGCCGGTACTGATGAGCCTTTCCCGGACCTGGGCGAAACTGATCTGGACTTGGATGCGGGATTCCCGGACTTTGATGAAAATGCCGCCGAGAACGCCGGTACTGATGAGCCCTTCCCGGACTTGGGCGAAACTGATCTGGATCTTTCGGGACTGGACCTTGGGCCAGACCTGGATGGCGGCTTGGATCTGGGTGCGGAGCTTCCGGCTTTTGAGACGCCTGATGAAAGCCCTGGAGATGGTGCAGAGGATTCCTTCCCGGATATTGGCGATTCAAGCCTTCCAGACTTGGACAGTACGGATGATGGGTTCCCAAGCTTTGATGGCGATTTGGGAGAAAACACCGGTACTGATTCGGGCTTCCCGGACCTTGATTCCAGTGCCATGGATGGCTTGTTGAATGGTTTCGCTGATGATATAGAGGAAGCCGCTGGGGGAGATACCGGTCTGTCCGAGGCAGAGGGTATTTCCCTGATGGATGATGGGGAAGCCGGTGACGGTTTTGAGGCAGAGCTCCCGGATATCAACCCCGATGAAGTGGCAGCCGGGGAAGAAGGCGCCGATCCCTTTGACGGGTTCAGCCCCGATGGCGGGGACATCGGGTTCGGCGCTGCAGAAGAAACCGAGGCGAGTACCTCTGGTTTCCCCGATATGGAAGATTTTTCCTTACCCGGGATCGATGACAACCTCAATGCCGGCGGTACTGCCCCCAAGACACCTGGCCCGGGCAAGCCTGCCAAGAAAGCAGGATCGCCGGCACCGGAAGATACGGTGGAGGAGATCCGTTTAGACGAGATCGAATTTGACCGGTTGCGGAAAACCCTCGCCGGCTATCCCCTGAATTTACGGATTGCCATTGAAGAAATAATCGCTGAACAGGCTGTGGCCCCGGATCTCATGTCCGCACTGGTCAAGCTTCTGGTCCGGGGTGGGCCCGCAAAAGAAGCAGCCACCTTGGCGGGAAAAATTCTGGGCAAATCTATCACCATCCCCAAGGGGTTTGAAAAGAAAACCGGTGAAGAGTTAGAGGCCGAACAGGCCAGCTTTCATTATGTCTTTATTCATAAGTTCCTGCCGGTCCTGCGGCTGTTCCTGATCATCGCCATGCTGGCGGCGTCCCTGTTCTACCTGGGCTATGAATTTATCTACACTCCCATGTACGCCAATTCGGTTTATAAGCAGGGCTATGAACTTATTCCCACCGGTAGCTATGCCCAGGCAAATGAACGGTTTAACCGGGCCTTCCAACGGCACCGGCAGAAAGACTGGTTTTACAAATACGCCGAAGCTTTCCGGGATGCCCGGCAGTACATCTACGCGGAAGAAAAGTACGATGAACTTCTGCAGCATTACCCCAAGGATAAAAAAGGCGCCCTGGACTATGCAAATATGGAAACTAATTACCTCAGGAACTATGCCAAAGCGGATCGCATCCTCCGTTTAAGTCTTCTGGAATATGCTATTGATGATAAGGACGGACTCCTGGCCCTGGGTGATAATAACCTGCTCTGGGGAGAAGTTGATCCCTCCCGTTATGAAGAAGCCCGCAGCGCCTACGCCCGGGTACTGGAAAAGTATGGATGGGAGGATCCTTCGGTCGAGCGGATGATGAGGTACTTTATCCGGGTTGATAACCTGGGGGAGGTCCTTCCCTTGCAGCAGTACTTTATGGCGGATCCCTCTAAACGGAAAATTTCTCCGGCTACCCTGGCGGAATTGGGGGGCTATCTGCTGGACAAGCGTTTTGAGGAAGCCCGGGGTGTACCGGATGAACACATCAGCCAGATTGAGGGAATGAGGGATATCCTGATCCGGGCAGTGCGGGCTGCCCCCCGGTTGCCTGAAGCCCATTATCACTTGGCCCGGTACTATAACCGTTTTGGTAATAACCTGGAGGAACGGCAGACCCTTGAAATTGCTGCCCAGGCTTTTGACCTGGCCCCCGAGGAATCTACCCGGCGTACCCAGTATCGGCTGGACACCCAGCGGCGTCTGGCGGAGATGATGATCGGGGCCCGGGAATTTTTCCCTGCCGAGGAGGAGCTTATCAAGGGCATCGGTATCTATGAGGATGCCCTCAGCCGGCGTTTCCTCAACCGCTCCCCTGAATTTGGCAGGCTCTACGCGGATTTGGGTGATCTGGAATACTTCACCAAATCCGGCAATATGCCCCAGGCCTTAGAATACTATTTACAGGCTGAACAGAACGGCTGGGCTCCGGCGGAAATTCAGTACCGTATCGGCTCAGCCTATTATCAGCAGCAACAATGGGCTCCGGCCCTGGATCGGTTCTTTACGGTTTCCTCGGAGATGCCCCTGAACCGGCGGCTCCTCAATGCCCTGGGGAACGCCTCCTATATGCGGGGCAACTACTTCAATGCACAAGGCTATTTCAACCGCCTCCTGGACCTCCTGGACTCCGAGCGGGCCCGTTTCCCCCTGCTCATGCCCAACGACCGGCCGGAACACCTGGAATTGGCGGAGCGGATGATGGTGGCCCGGAACAACCTGGGGGTCACCCTGGAAGCCCTGACCAAAGCAACCGGTAACCGCAGTTACCGCTCCCGTGCCCTGGCCCTCTACACCGAATCCTCCCGGGCCTGGGACTCCCTGACCCGTAATCCCGTTTCCATGGTTCGATCCGGAGTGGGGGACCTTTCCTCTCCGGGTATCAACCTGGCCTACCTCAATTCCCGAAACGCCCTCTATCCCGAACCGGGTTATGAACCCCAGCTGTACAACCAGATCGACAAGGACATGCTGGAGCCCTCGGTGTGGGAGGAACTGGTGCCACAGGATTTCCGGCTTACCAGTGTGACCGAGCAGCCTTAGTTCTTCGAGCGCTCCATGGGATGCTCATGCGTTGACAGGGGCGCCGCCGGGGTGGTAATATACCGTCACGGGCGATTAACTCAGTGGGAGAGTGCTACCTTCACACGGTAGAAGTCACTAGTTCAAATCTAGTATCGCCCAAAATTATTTCCAAACAAGCCATAGTATTTTTTGAATATGCTCTGTATGTTTTTTTGTACACTTTTAGCTCAAAGGTTTTTTCAGAGATTTCCTGCCTTTTTTAATTGCTTGTAATACAATGAATTAGAAAACATTATCAAAAAAAATCACAGATGGCACAGTATTTGCTAGTAATATATTATGGAAAAGGTGAGTGCAAAGAAAATCGGTATAAATATTTCCCGCTTAGTGAGGTTTGATGCGGAGGCCCTTGGCTTCCAGGAAATCAAGACTGAACTGGTCCGGAAATCTATGCATTTTCTCATTGCCCTCAGCCCCAGTATGGCGGCGATTAATCGGCCCTTTACGGTAGCGCTTCTCATGGTTGGAACCTTTTTTTACGCCTGTATGGAGACTCTCCGGCTTGCGGGGGTGGAGGTTCCCTTGGTTTCCTCCCTTACCAGTATGGCTTCCCGGCCCAGGGACCGGGATCGTTTTGTCCTGGGGCCGGTTACCCTTGGATTAGGCGCCTTGCTTGCCCTGCTCTTGTACCCTTCCCCGGCGGCGGCCATTGCCATCTATGCCTTGGCTTTCGGTGATGGTTTTGCCAGCCTTATCGGCAAGGCCTTTGGTCAACATAGGCCCGGCTTCATGCGGGGCAAGAGTGTTGAAGGCTCCCTGGCCTGTTTCGGGGCGGTGTTCTTTACCGCTTATCAGGTTTCTCTGAACTCACGAACCGCCCTGATCGCTGCCGTTACCGCGACCCTGGTGGAAGCCCTGCCCCTGGAAGACTACGATAACATAGCCCTGCCCATAAGTGTTGGCTTTATGGTGCAGTTGACCGCCCTGTAAAAACAGTATCCCTATCAAGTCCTTTGACATAAACCGCTTCGCCGGGTAAAGTCGTCTTATGAATCAATACCTTATTGAGGGTGGGTTTCCCATTAGCGGGACCATCCGGGCCAGCGGTAATAAAAACGCTGCCCTGCCCTGTATCGCAGCCGCCCTCCTTTCCGGTGAGCCGGTCATACTCCGGAATATTCCCGATATTGAAGATGTCCAGGTGATGCTTTCCATATATCGTTCTTTTGGGGGGACCGTTGAACCTCTAGGACCCAATGCCTATCGCATGAGCCTGGGTGATATAAAAAACTCCGAGGTGCCCCTGGAGTATGCCCGGAAGATACGGGCTTCTATCCTCTTTGCAGGGCCGCTTTTGGCAAGGACCGGCAAGGTGGTGCTGCCCCCGCCCGGGGGGGATATCATAGGCCGTAGACGGCTGGATACCCACTTCCTGGTGCTCACCGAGTTGGGGGCCCAGGTGAAAATTGACAGTGCCTTTAACTTCAGTGCTTCGAAACTTATGGGGGCGGATATTTTCCTGGATGAAGCTTCGGTAACCGCTACTGAAAATGCCGTGATGGCGGCGGTGCTGGCCCGGGGGGAGACTATCCTGACCAATGCCGCCAGTGAGCCCCATGTTCAGGATCTGTGCCGTATGCTCAGCGCCATGGGTGCAAAAATCGACGGGATTGGTTCCAATATCCTCAGAATACGGGGGGTAACAAAATTATCGGGTTGCGATTTTGAGATAGGGGCGGACTTTATGGAAGTGGGGTCCTTTATCGGCCTTGCTGCGGCCACCGGGGGGGAACTTTTCATCGAAGGACCCAGCTTCAGGGACCTGCGGCCGGCGAAGATAGCCTTTGGGAAGCTGGGCATAGTCTGGGAGCATGAGGGTTCCACCCTGCATGTACCGAAAGACCAGGCCCTGGAGGTGAACTGCGATTTGGGGGGGATGATACCCAAGATCGATGACGCCCCCTGGCCGGGCTTTCCACCGGACCTGACCAGTATTATTACTGTGGTGGCCACCCAGGTTAAGGGCACCGTGCTGGTTCACGAAAAGATGTTTGAGTCCCGGATGTTTTTTGTGGATAAGCTCATCGGTATGGGGGCGCGGATTGTACTTTGTGATCCCCATCGGGCGGTTATCTCCGGCCCTACCAAGCTTTCTGGATCAGAACTGCAAAGCCCGGATGTACGGGCCGGTATGGCCATGGTCATTGCTGCCATGTGTGCCGAGGGTAAGAGCATTATCCGCAATGTTTACCAGATTGAGCGGGGTTATGAACACCTGGTGGCCCGGCTTTCATCACTGGGGGCCCGGATCAAGGCCAGCGAAGACTGAACCGGCTTATTTCCAGGGCGGCAGGAGGCTGGTGCCGTCTATCCGTCGGGGCGCTCCTATCCTGATGGTCCGGGGTGTGGTGGTTTTTTGTTTCGGCGCTGGTATCCCGGTGACATAAGCGGCTTCTGCTTCTCCATCGGCATCCCCGGCATTATAGGTCAGGAGAAAATTGCCGGAATAGGTTTTTAATTCCGGGTTATAATCCGGCGCTTGCCCTTCACGTAACAGGGCATAGCGGATATGTTTGCCGCTATCCCCGGGGGTAAAGCCGCCGGCAGGAAGGGTGCTGAAAACCCCCTCGCCGGGGAGCAGCCATTTAATTTTTTCATTTCCCGAATAGGGATGAAACGCGAGGTCTTCGAATTCGTTGTTATATCCATAGAGTCCCAGGGGGGCGGTTTTATCTGCCACCTGTAGATAATTTGCCGTGAGCCAGGCCCGGAGCAGCTTCTCCCAGGAATCCAAATCTTTGTCTATTAGTTCTTTTGCTGCGCGGACCACCGCAGCGGTTCCCGGACTGTTATCATCGGGAGACGTTGCATCAAGATATTCGCATATTTTTTTGTAAATTCTGAACCCCTTGGGGTCATCTTCTGTGGGAGGGGTCTGGATACGGAGCCATTGAAAAAACAGGTAGGCTGTGGAATAATCCGCCAAATCGGTACTCTCCCAATAAAAAAAGTTGTTTCCCTCCGCAATAGTTCCCTGGGGATCCTCGTTATAAAACCAAATCGAATCATCAAGGTATTCTTCTAGATAGATATACTCCGCAGCGGTGGAGAGTCCCTCGTTCAGCCAGAGAGGGGTTCCGCGGGTTTTCTGCCGGTACTCGGCGGAGTACCGCAACAGGTGCTGCAATTCATGGGCTATGGTGGCGTTAAAGGGCTGCGTCCCCGGGAAACCTGGGGAGATATCCATGTAGATGATCTCCCCCTTGTTGGAGTTAGTTGAGTTTCCCATATCGGTGGCATAAAAGTATCCTGCAATATAGGAATCCGTCCCTGGGGGGATGCCGTCAATTATATCCAGTAATATGATAATAAGCTTATTATTCTGATCAATATCCAGAGGTTCGCCGAACGCCTCGGTTACCCTGGGGTAGATTTTTTCGCTATACTCCTGCGCAACTTCTTGGATCCGCTGTTTCATGTATGGGGAAATTTGCCTGGCCCAGGAGTTTTCCCCGTAGATGATGCACCGGTCATTCTCCGCGAGGTGCAGACCATACATAGTATAGGCGCTTTTTGTTTCAAAGTTATGGGCGATAAAGGCCCGGTCATAATACCAGGGGTCTCCCGGATTTTCTATTAAAGGGCTGGGATTAAAAACATTACAGGAACCTGCTGCGGCCAATATGATAAAAAGAAGCAGGGTCCTTCCCCACTTTGAACTATTCCTCAAGAATAACCCCTTTCTATGGTTGTTATGGAAGCTCCTGCTAGGCTTCTTTTATCATTATAAACATTTTTTTCCCATTATCCATGTTGGGAAGCTAAAAATATCAGAGTTAGGATAAAAAAGATCAGTGAAACGACGATAAAAAGGGTAATCGCCATGGAAAATCCTAGAGAAAGGAGCAGCCAAAGCTCCAGAACCCTGGAAATAGCCCGGGCAAGATGCACTACCCCGTTCAGTACCAGGGGAATAATGGCCAGCATGGGTATCCCCAGGTATTTGGGCCGGGCTTTTGCCCGAAACCGCCATCCTATGATGATTGACAGGATGGTTAGGGGCAGCAGAAGCACTGGCTCGGAAATACGCCGGATAATTTCCATCTGGAATACCTGGGGTATGTACCCGTAGTTCCCAAAATCCCGGCTCATGGCCATGAGATCCGCCATGTTCAGGCTGTCTACCCGGCGCCGAGCCTTAGAAAGTCTGAGAAAGTGCTCGTAGGTGGTATCCAGGGCGATCTGGGCATCCCCCAGGTCGGAGTACCCCGGTCCGGTCCAGACCGGCTCCCAGCGGACATTCTCATTATACCGGTCCAGGGTTCGGAGCAGAATAACCAGTCGGGGTTTTCCCCGCACCGACATGGGGATGAATTTGGCGTAGGCCGCTTCCATTTCGTAAAGGGGACGGTTATTTCCATCAAAGGCCGCAAGCTCTACCCCTATGGCGTAGGAATAGTCCCGGAAAGTGCTGAGGGAGTTGGTCCGCAGTACCACCCGGCCGCCTGGGGTTCCATCCCTGGAACTGCCCCCGGCAGTCTGGGCGGTGGGTACCAGGGGCAGGGAGAAAACCGCCCCGGTAAGATTTTCCCCAATCCCCGCTTCGATCTCGTCAATAAAGAAGGCTACCCCGGCGGTTCCCTGTTCGCTCAAGGCAAGGAATTTTGCCACATCCGGATCATCCGGGGTCTGTTCCGCCAATTCCCGGAAAATATAATAGGCCCTGATCCATTCCTCGGAAACCATGGCTTCATATCCGTCCCGTTTCAGACGGTACAGGGCGTAGATCCGGTTTTCCTGGGCGCTTGGCTCCAGGGAAGAAACAGCGTTCCAGGCAAGGCTCGCGGTGCGGGCGGCTTCCTGGGCTTCCATGCTTCCCGGTTTAGTCAACTGGGATGCCAGGGTAGCCAGCCAGTGGGCGTCATAATACCGTTTTTCCTGCAATGCAGCTTTGGACAGGCTCAGGGCTTCCGTGGCGTCCTGTACTGCCCTTTTCTGGTCACCCATGATGGGGTTTGCCGCCCTGGTACTTTGCGTACCATGCCGGGAATCCCCCAGGCCAATTCCGGAAGACCAGGCGGTTTCTACCCCGATGGATATCCGTATCCGCAGTTGCTCCATTTCCGGACTCTGGGGCCAGATATTTTCACAGACCTTGAGGAACTGGGACGCCTCTTCCCATTCCCCTTGCGCACTATGCAGCTCTGTCCGGGATTTTGCCATGGTAAACAGCTCACCTTCAAAGTGCATATTGGACTGGCTTTCCTCCGCCAGGGGGAGGGCAATAAAGAACAGGAGACCGTAGACGGCGGTGGCGATAATGGCGGCTAAGATGGCGCTTCGTAACTTTTCCAGGAATCTGGGGGAGAACCGGGTATAGGCTTCGTCCATGTCGATTTTAAACCCGAAGGGAATAACCAGAGCGGACATGACCAGGGCGGGAAAAAGGGCAATATAGTCCAGTATCCCCCGGCTGAGCCGCCAGTCAGCAAAGAAACACCCCAGGGGCGCCGGTTCGCCGGGGAAAATAAACCGGAAACCCATGATGACCAGAAAAGAAATCACCATATAGAGGACAAAAACACCGGCGGGCGAAGAAATTTGCTCCCTGGTTATCTTGATCATTGCCGGACCTCCCGGCGCCGTTTCTTCCGCGAATTCCGGAGAATGCGGCCCTTGGGTTTCCCCTGGCTCCGGACAAAGCTCACCAACAGGGTATAAATAAGGACGATAATCCCAATTCCGGTAAAAATAACGGGACTTATAAAAAACGCTTCAATCCGGTTATCAAAAAACTTCAGGATAAATTCTTGAATGGCCGAGGCATCGATGAAGGTTTGAAAAGCCAGGATGCCCCGGAATACCAGGGCGCCGGAAAAGAGGTTTGCCAGGGGCCAGGAACTTAGATCCAGGACGAAACGGAGGGATATGAGCAGGAAGATGAGGGCAGCGCCGTAAAGGGCAAAAGGGAAAAGCCCCTGTTTTAGTCTGGACGAGAACTGTTTCGCCACCAGGGTGGAATCGACCAGGATGCCGCTCATCAGGTAGGAATTCTCGTTTCTGAAAGGCGCCGGGGGTAGGGCCAGGATGGTATTATTGGGACCCGAGGGTACTTCCTGGTATATCAGGGGGCGCCCGGGGATGGATACCACCCGTGAGCTGCCGCTTTTACCGGGATCCCCTAGAACCACCATAACCGTGTCTCCCTGGGACAGGATCAGCCCCGGAGCGCCCATGGTTTTGGCCGGCGCCCCGGGGCGACTGGGGGGAAACAGGCCGCCGGGGCCTATGCCGGTGCTTTCCAGGGTGTCCAGACCCAGGGAAAGGCCTAAGGTTATTCCGCCGGCCAAGATAAAGAGGCCGATCAGGGTTACGCCCAGGGGAATATCCCGCCGGACGGTGTAACTGAGGGTCATCAGGATAATAATATAGAGCAATAGGGGAAATATGTTCCGGAGTGTGGCAATAAATTCAGCCAGTTTTACCGGGGGACCTGCGGGTATGGTCCTGGCGGCGTCCGCCGAAAGTTGGAGGTAATTCAGGACTCCCGCCACGGCAAAGACGATGATAAAGCAGAGGCTGAAAAAAAGCACCAACCGGGCTATATTTTTCATTACTCAAGCCTAGCATGGTAAAACCGTGAATGCAAGCAACAGGGGAAGCTTCCTGTGCAGGAACCGAAAATTACTTTGTTCCTGCACGACTTATGCACAACGTAATACTTGATGTTTTTGCACTGCTTTTTCCGGGCTTATGGTTTTTTTCGCTATTTTTAACAAGTAAAAACATTATATACAGTAAATAAAGACTATAATTTATTATAATATAATGAATTATAAATCAGGCTTAAAAGGAGGGCTGTATAGAAAATATCAGAATGTATAAAAACAGATACACGGCAGCCTCTTTTCCCAAGGTATCAACGCTTTATCCACAGGGCTTTAACAGGGTTTTTCAACCACCCTAATTCATTCAGAAGTGGAGCCGGGCAGGGCCTTCATTTTTTCTTTTAATTCCAGGAGCATCATATCCGCGCTGGTATCTGACTTTTCCAGCTCCGCAAACTTCTTTTCCAGGTCATTGTCGGCGGAAAAATCGTCCAGTTCCTTGGCGGCATCAGCCTGGGCTTCCATCTGGTCTACCTTCTGGGCCATACGGTCAAAGGCATCAAAGGCGGTCCGGTTGCCGGAGACGCTGGAAATGGTGTTCTGTATCTTCTGCTGGGCTTCCGCCCGTTTTGCCCGAGCTACCAGGAGATTCTTCTTTCGCGAAGCCTCTTCAATCTTATTTTGCAATTCACGGAGGGATTCCTTGAGCTTGTCCACCGAAGCTTTCTGGGCTTCCCACTGTTTGCGGTACTCGGCGCTGCTGTTTGTGTATTCCTGCTGACGGAGCAGGGCCTCTCTGGCCAGGTCGTCCTTGCCCGCCCGTACCGCCAGCATGGCCTTTTTCTCCCAGTCCTGGGCTTGGGCTTCCTGGTTTGCCGTTTCCCGCTCAAGCTTTTTTTCGTCCGCTATGGCCATGGCCACCGCTTTTTTAGATTCGATAAGCTGGGTATTCATATCGATCAACAGCTGGTTGAGCATTTTTTCCGGGTTTTCGGCTTTATTGATTATATCATTCACATTTGAAGAGATAAGGGTTTTTAATCTTGAAAAAATTCCCATGTATATGACCTCCCGGCTGGCTTGCCGTAAAAATTATCGGTATTTACTTAAAATTGGATAGTGCTGAATCAGGGCCAGGCTAAAGGCGTCCAGGGAAGCCCGGAATTCGGTAAAATCCATGGTATCGTATTCTAAAGTATCAATTAAAACTATCTTATCGCCCTCCAGGGCATAGGCGCCATGCACCAGATCATTGGAATTCAATTCTAGGAGCTTGGTGAACAGTTCCAGTTGGTTTCTTTTCGGGGTGTCCATGACAACTGCCCGCAGGATCACCAGGGGTTCGCTCAGGGCTACCGCTACACCCTGCAGAGCATGTTCTTCATCATCAATCAGCCAGACATTAGTGTCCGCTTCCTGATACGAAAGCATTAGATCAATAAGGTATTGTTCTACTTTATTTTCCGCCATGCCAGACCCTCCGGAAAAGAATCATAAACCGAGCTTATCCAAGGAACACTTGTCCGGAATTGTCGATTGCCAGGATGGTTTTACATTCGGAACACCGGAAGCGGCCGGGTTTGAGGGCCTTAAGTTTTTTGGAACAGATGGGGCACGAAAAGACCTTGGGGAAAAGGGAAAGCTGTTCCCCGGTTGTGCCGCTTCGGAAAAAGTTTACCGAATCATCCAGATTGTCTTTGATATTGAAAAACTGGGAAAATCCCAGCAATTGGAATACCTCATATACCTTTGGCTGGATTTCCAGAAGCACCAGGTCACCCCCTCGGGGTTTAACGGACTTCAGGAAGGCGGTAAAGGAGCCTATGCCGGTGGAAGAAACGTAGTTAAGTCCCCCGCATTGAAAGACCAGGCGTATAAAGCCTGACTCAATAGCTTTGGCTACCCGTTTTTGGAAATAATTGGAATTGTAGGTGTCAATATAACCGGAAAGATACAGAACAAGACAACCCTCTACTTCTGCAATCTTTTGCAGCTTTATCTTGAGGCTTTCATCTTTTTCGTCGTCAAACCCGGCAATAATCTCGTTATTAGTCATAACGCTCCCTTCGCCCAAAAATCAACCCTCCATCAGATGTCTATACGAACTTATTACTTTATAATATCGACAGATTATACTTCTTTCTATAATATAATCTCGTTTATGGTTTGTCAAATATACCTATTCGTATATTAAAATAATATCAACTCTAACATATTACAATACCAGTTCGTCGTCAACCTGTATAAAAGCCAGGAAGCGTACCCTGCCCAATATTGTTAAAATTGGATAAAATGAATCATGTATCTTTCAGATCTGGTGATTATCCTCTGCCGCCCCTCTGAATCCGGAAATGTGGGAGCGGTTTGCCGGGCTATGATGAACATGGGCCTGAGCCGGCTGCGCCTGGTTGCTCCGTTTCCTCTGGAAGATGAGGTAGTCCGAGCTCGGGCGGTCCACGCGGAACAGGTTTGGGAGGAGGCGGAGACCTTTGACACCCTTTCCGCCGCAGCGGCGGACCTGTCTCTGGTTATAGGCACTACCCGCCGCCGGGGCCGGCACCGCAAGTCCGTCACCCTGACTCCGGAGGAATGCGCTGCCTTCTTCCGGGGCCACCCTGGCCAGGCCGCCCTGGTTTTCGGCAACGAACGTACCGGCCTGGAGGCGGAGGAACTGAATTTTTGCAGCCTGGCCTCCCATATCCCGGCGAACGAAGCCTTCCCATCCCTGAATCTTTCCCATGCGGTCCAGCTTTACGCCTACCAGTTCTTCCGCCTACTTGCCCCTGCCCCGGGGACCGCCCCGGCTGAATTTGGCTCCGGCCTGGTGGATGCCGCTCCGCGAACCTTCCCCAGCCAAACCGTAAAGGGAACCTGGGTCCCCCTGGACCGAACCTCTGCGGATACCCTGGCCAAATCAATGACCAATACCCTGGCTAGCCTGGGTTTCTATAAACAGCCCGGCCGGGAGGATCAGGAGCGGCTCTTTCGGGATTTAATCGCCCGGGCCGGCCTGTCTGAGCGGGAAGGGCGGTATTTGGGGGAGATTTTTTCAAAGGCCCTGATGCTGGCGGGGAAGAAAGGGAACCCTAGTTCCGATTCTTCTTAAACAACCGGTAAATCACCAGCAGTATTTTATAGTAAAAATAGGGAAAAATTCTAAAAAACCGCAAAGGGTGCTGAAAACAGTAGCCTATCCACTCAAAGCCACCCTCAAAGATCCTCCGGGAAGGGCGCCGTTTCCGTTCCGCAAAAACATCAAAAATGTCGCTGCACCAGAGCCGGAGCCCGGGATTGAGTTGGCCGCTGTTTCGGGCGATCCACCGTTCTTCGCCGTGGACTCCCTTACCGATGAGCAACAGTGAAGGCGCTGCCTTGCGTATGGCTTCCAGTATGGAGGCCTCATCCTGGCGCCTGAAGTTTCCCACAAAGCGGCCTACTATCCGGAGATTCGGGAAGGTCTGGCGTATGTTCTTTTCAGCTTTTTTAAGGATCCGGGCTTTGGCACCTAAAAGGTAGACCGACAATTCCCGATTTTCCAGGACGGTCAGCAGGTTGATGATAAAATCAAAGGGCATATACCGGAATGGGGTTTTGCCGGTTAAAAAACGCGCTCCCCCAACCAGGCTTTTTGAGATGGGGACGATCAGGGACGCAGTCTCTACGAACGAACGGTACTCATTATTCCCCCTGGCTCGCAGGAGATCCCATAGGGACAGTAAGATGATGTTTTTGCCCTTAACGGTCCCCTTTTCCGCTGTGGGGAGCTTGCCGGCTGAAGCCGATGCTGGAAGATCCGCAAAGAGTAGCTTATAAACCGTAGGGGCTAAAGATTCCTGGGGCACTATATCCAGGGGGACCCTGAGCATATTGATCCGTTCTACCTGTCGGGGTATTTCAAGGTCCACGTTTTATTCTCCAAAAGAATGACCCGCACCGCCGCAGCTGCATACAGGGCGGCGGTTTCGGTTCTCAAAATAGTGTTTCCTATTACCAGGGGCTTAAACCCTGCAGCTAAAAACCGGCTTAGTTCATCAGGTGAAAATCCACCTTCCGGTCCCACCGCGAGGGCAACCAAATCGGGGTTTATACTAAGATAATCGTGAAAAGTATCCCGTGCAAGGGGTCCGACAGACCCCCGGGGTCCAGTGGACATCTGGGGGGTCTGGTGGAGGATGATCCCCAGGGGCCGCTCGCACTTTTTCCGCAGTTCCCCCCAATACTCCAGCAGGGCTTCCACAGTACAGGGCGCTTCGATTTCCGTAGCAATTGAGGAGCCGCTTTGCTGTCTGGCTTCCTTTATGATACGCCGCCACCGTTCCACCCGGCCCGCTTTATCCTGCTCGTCCTTTTCCACGAAGCCCCTGGGTACCGCATAATCGGAAATAAAGGGGCGGATTTCGTTAATGCCCCCCTCAGTGGCCTGACGTACAATGAGGTCCAATTTAGCCCCCTTGGGAAGTGCCTGGAACAGGATGATAGGGGGCAGGGCAGTTTCGTCAATGAGTTCCACAGGGAGACATTCCCCGGTAAGCACCCCGCCGGCCAAGGACTGCACCAACACCCGGACTTTCACCCCGGTGCTTTCGCGGGAAGTTCCGGCATCAGCTTCTGCCGAGGGATTCGCCCGGGGGGGCAGCAGGGCCTCGAAAACGGCCCCTTCTTTGAGCCGCCGGACCCGAACCAGGTAGTGGAAATCCTTACCCGAAAGCCGGACCACCCCTCCGGAATCCGGCGCTTCGTTCAGGATGAACTGTTTCATTGTTTTATGACGCCAGGGCGGTTTCCTCTACAGTGGCCTCGTTTTGCAGTTCCCTCAAGGTCTTGGTAGTTTGCATTAACTGGCCGAAGTTTCCATTTTGCAGAATATTCACCGCTTCCTGGAGCTGTACATCGTATTCCAGATCGTACACCGGGGCAATGGCGGTCCGGGTCTGCTCGTTCCAGATTAAGCGGCGGAGCAGGGTGAGATCAATCATGTATTCGGTGTTTAATTCCTTGGCAAAGGTGTCCACCCTGGCTGGGCTTGCATCGGGATTGGCCTCCACAAAGGCGGGGATTTTATTGTCTGTGATAAGGGCGCTTAACTTTTCCGCCTCATCGTTGGTGAATTCCGGGAACAGCACCTCCCGATCCGGGGGGATGCCGATTTTGTCAATGTTTACATCACTGGGGGTATAGTACCGGGCTGTCGTAATCCTGAACCCCGCCTTTTCCAGGGGGAAAACCTGCTGGACCGAGCCTTTGCCATAGGATTTTTCTCCCACCAGATAAGCTCGGCCCCGGTCTTTCAAGGCGCCTGCCACGATCTCCGATGCCGAGGCGGAACCCCGGTTGATCAGGACCACAATAGGAATATTCGAAGGAACCACGGCGCCCCGCCGGGCAGTAAATACGGCGTTTTCCGAAGAAATCCGGGACTTGGTGGATACCACCACCCCGCCCTCCAGGAAGAGATCGCTGATCCCTACCGCAGAATGGAGGAGCCCTCCATAGTTATTCCGCAGATCCAGGATAAAACTCGTATAGCCCTGATTTTTAAAATCCTCCAGGGCTTCCCTGGTCCGGTCTACGCTCATGGGGGTAAAGGTAAGAAGTTTGAGGTACCCTATCTTTTCGATCATGGCATGTTTCACCGTGGGAACTTCGATAATGGCCCTGGTGAGGGTCACCGGGAATACCAGCTTTTCCCCCCGGCGGATCAGGAGCCGCACATCCACCCCGGGGGCGCCCCGGAGACGGCTTAGCACTTCGTCCATGGTCAGGGCATCGGTGGATTCATCGTTTATCTCCACGATCAGATCTCCAGGGCTTATCCCCGCCCTGGCGCCCGGGGTGTCCTCAATGGGGGAGGCAACTTCCACATAGGCGGGCTTGCCATCGGGCCGGGCGCCTGTGGGTTTGGAAATATACAGCCCTACGCCGCCGAAATTCCCCTGGGTGGTATCGTTTAAATCGGACATAGCCGATTCGGGCAAAAAAGCTGTGTAGGGATCACCCAGGGCATTGAACATGCCGGTCATGGTGCCTTCGTAGAGGACTTTCGGATCCACCTCTTCCACATACCGCTTCTGAATAAAATCAAATACGCTTTGAATAATTGAGGTGTACTTTTTCGAGTCCTGTTCCTCCCCCTGAGCTGAGGCCCGGGGTACGGAGACAAAGATAAAAACGGCGCATAGGACCAGGGTCGCCACAAACCATAATACAGGTATCTTTTGCGGGTTTTTTTGCGGAACATTCTGTAAAGTTTCCCCGGATTGCAGTTCGGTGTTATAATCCATATTATCACATCCTTTTTATAAGCCTTTATACTTTTCGGCGTTTCCGGCTTAAAAACACGAATTTTAATTGTAGAGAACCAAAAAGCTTTGTCAATCCGCTACCGTAAATGTTTCAGCCCGCTCAGGATGAAGAGGCTGTTTGCGTTACATATTGCGGCAAACCGTTCAAAATCCGCCTTGGTTTCCGTATCCGAGCCTGAAAGGATCAGATCCTGGCCGTGACGGAGGTACCAGAGATAGTGCCGATCTTTGATTTGGAGCCGAACCTTATGAGCGGCGCTTTCAGTTTCCAGCTGTCGTTCCAGGAATTCCGCCAAGGCAACGTGGTTATCATCCCCTGCGAGGGAATAAATGGTCGTATCGGAAATAAAAACGACCACCCGGCGAAACCCTTCCCCAAGACAGGCATCGTTTCGAAACCCGTCAACAATGAGGTTCTGTTTTCCCAGGCTCAGATCGTAGCCCTGGAGACGGAGTTGTTTCCGAAGTTCCGTCAGCTCCGAGCGTATACGCTGGGTAACATCGGGATTGCGGGAAGCAGTTTGCAGTTCCGAGCGCCAAACCCTGAGCTGAATTTCGTAGGCGTCCATCTTCCCGGTTCTGCTTAAAAAAACAGTGGTTTCGGAAAGAAGTTTCCATACATCGGAAAATTTGTCCGAAAGTATATCAGTTAGCCGTGTTGTTTTCTTTTTTTCCATTCGATATCCTGATTCACCTTCCATCAACCTCTATAGTATACTAAAATATAAATAAAATGAGAATATTAGTCGTTTCGGATATACATGCCAATTTGGCTGCCCTTGAGGCGGTACTGGAAAAAACCCAGGGGGATCGGGACGAAATTGTCTGCCTGGGGGATCTGGTCGGCTACGGCCCGGACCCCCGGGAATGTATCGCCCGGGTAAAGGAAGTCTGCGCCCTTATTCTGGGGGGCAACCACGATTTAGCAGCCGGGGGAGCAATCGGGCTTGCCAATTTTGCGGATCATTCCCGGGCTGCTATAGAGTGGACCATCCCCCGATTGAGCCCTGAAGACCGGGAGTACCTTTCCAAACTTCCCCTGAAAACCGGCTACCGGGACCTGCTCCTATCCCACGGAAACCCCCGGGATCCCCTTTGGGGCTACATTTTTTCCCAATACGATGCGGAGACAGCCTTTAGCTTTATGGAAAGCAGCGCCGTTATCTGCTGTTTTTTTGGCCATACCCATGTGCCATCATTTTTTCTGGAAAGCCGGGAACAAGGTTCTTGTCTAGTCGGGTATGGTGAGCCGGACTTGATTATTGAAACTCACGGAACTTCCAGCGCAGCTTCCCGCGGTGAAAAGCCCCAGGGGGAGCTGCGCGAGGAAGGGCCACTCAGGGAGCTCCACCGGAATAACCGGGTTTTACTTAATCCGGGGAGCGTGGGGTTTCCGCGAAATGAGCCGGACGCATACAGTCCCCGTCGGGGCAGGTACGGCGCAGCCCGGTATGCTCTGTTCGATACCGAGTCGGGAATCTGGCAGTTCAAGCGCATTGAGTACGATATGCAGGATACTGCGAAGCGGATGAAACAGCAGGGACTGAGGTAGGGCAGGGGAGCCGGGGTGGGTCACCCCTTTTTTATTTAAGGGCCTTTTTTAATTCTTCTTTTACATATTCTATATCTTTATTATGTAGTATTGGTATTAATTTTCTGATTTCACTAACCGGTAAATCCCACCATTTCAATTTTAACATTATTTCTATTAATTCATTGCCAAACCTTTTTCTGATAATTTTTGCAGGATTTCCGGCCATTATTGTATAAGGTTCTACATCTCTTCCTACAACACTTCTCGTTCCAATTATTGCCCCATCACCTATTTTTATTCCGGGCAATATTGTAGAATTTTGCCCTATCCATACATCATTTCCAATAATTGTGTCCCCTTTTGTTTGAATTTCATCCGGGGATACAATTTCATTCCATTTTTTGAATATATTAAAGGGAAACGTTGACACACAATTCATTTGATGGTTTGCTCCATTCATAATAAATTCAACACCGGCTGCTATTTGGCAAAACTTTCCTATGATTAATTTATCATTGAGCCATTCATAATGATGGGTAACCTGTTTTTCAAAATCATCGCCGCTGAAATAAGTAAAATCCCCTACGATAATATTTTTGTTTTTGATTGTAGGTTTTATATTGATTAACATATTTAGATTAGGTATAGGAAATATCATATCAGGATCGGGCAATTCATTATTCTCCATTATATCCTCCAGAATATATTTTCTGCTGTTCAAGGCCTTACAATCCCGGCGCCCCCCGCAAGGGTATATCATCATAGCGCCCCGAATTATTCCAGTAGGTGAGCCCGTTTGCCCCGGCGTCACGGACGCCTTCAACCTGGCGGCGCACATAGTCCGGGTTGTAATACTGTCGGTCATAGGAAACGTTGAGAAAGAATGCCTGCACATAGGGGCGGACTATGATTTGCCCACGGCCTATGCGCTCGGTGCGCTGGCTACCCTGGAAGTAGATACGGTAGGGACGTTGTTCCGCAGGGGATTGGGCCAGGAAATCCTGCTCAAAGTGGCTGGGGTAGTACATGGGGCAAATCACGTCCACATAGGGGGCTAAGAGCTCCACTTCCTGGCCGGTACGGGCGCCGGTGCGGTACCAGCCATTGGCGCCGTAGATGTCTATGGAAATGGGGGCGGTGATACGGGAACGTATGTGCCGCAGGAAGGAGAGGATGGCGCTGTCCATGTCCATGCCGTTTTCCCGCCAGCGATACTGCGCGTCACCGAGGTTTGCGCCGTCCGTGGGGAAGCGGATGTAGTCAAACTGTATTTCGTCAAAGCCCCGGTCAATGAGTTCCCCGGCTATGGCGGCGGTGTATTCCCAAACTTCTTCTGAATAGGGATCAACCCAGCGCTCGTCGTAATAAGTTCGGAGTATTTCGTAGGTGGGATCATCTGCGGACAGTATTGCTGTTTCGTAGGAGGAATCCTTGTCCGCCCCGGTTCCCTTGGGCTGGCGTTGGTCGTAGTAACCCACCCAGGGTTTCCGGTTGTGGCTGTCCCAGACGGCGAATTTTCCTCCCTCCTTGCGGGCCAGTTCCGGGTCCTTAAATACTACGATTCGTGCCACGGTGTAGATGCCCCGGTCCTGCATGGTTTTCAGGAATGCGTCGATGTCCACAGGCCGGAACACCCGCCCCTTTTCGGGGATGGCCGGGTTATTGGGGCTGAACCGGAGCCGGCCGTAGTCGTCCTTCATATCAATGACCACCATATCCAGGGCGCTTTCTTCGATCACCTTCAGATAAGGCGCCAGGGTCCTGCTCTCCATGGCGTGGTTTACCGGGAGATAGAGTCCCTGTTTGCCCCGGGCGGCTTCCTTGCCGGTTCCGGTGTCCAAAAGCCAGAGTTCAGAAAGGGTAACCGGATCCTCGTCGATCCGGGCGGCGCTTCCCCAACTGATGAGGCTGGAGGGTTTGATCCCCCAGGCTGAGGGGATTTGCCGGATGAAGCTGTTGAGGTCCGGCCTGTCCCGGGTAACCAGAGAAGTGCTGCTTACTGCGGAGATCACCGCCGGGGGGTAATTTAATTCCATGACCGCCCCTTCCTGGACAAAACGTATTCCTTGAGCGCCGATGTCCAGGGAATCTACGGTGCCGAAATCGGCGCTGTCCGACCAGATGGGGGTGAAGCGTTTCTGTTCCCAGTTTAACTGGTAGATGCGGCGACGAAAGGTCTGGGACACGTAGATCCGGGGCGATCCATTCCCGGCGCTTCCTGTGGGGACTGCTACGGCGATGTCCGATACCTCATCGGGGTTCGTGGTTGTTTCCAGCCGCTCAAGCCCCTGGTTCATTTCTACCCAGCCGGCATTTCTACTATCCAATGCCCGGTAGTAAATACCGTAGGTGCTGTGGGATAGGAACACCGTGAGTGCCGGCTGGGCGGAGCCGGGGGCAGGCAAGAGGGTCGCAGCTACCGCTTTTATGCCATTGGTCCGGTAGGGGGGGGCGCCGAGGCTTTCCCAGGTTTTCCCGGCGTCCCTGGAGAGGAATACTGTGTCCTTGGTGGCGCAGACCAGGGTTTCCGGGTCCTCTGGAAGGGCTTCCAGATCCTTCAGCTCCTGGACCATGTAGGTAAAGGTCTTTTGTCCATCATCGTAATTTTTTATGGTTTTTACCGGCAATCCCCGGTTCCGGGTCTCCCAGCGCAGTAAATCTGTTGAAACCAATATCCCCTGATCCCCCAGGATGGCCCAGTAATTGGCGGTTTTAAGAATTTTCCTCACCGCGCCCCCGGTCCACAGGGGCCGGACTATGCCCAGCCGGTCCATGCCGTAGAGGCCCTTATCGGTTCCTATCACGGTGGGCCAGGTGTTCTGAGCAGGCAGACTGGTTTGGGTTCCTGCGCCGGGGGAAAGGAGGATCAATAGGGAGCAGCTTAACAAAAAAGTCACGGCCATGGAGTTGAAAGGGCGGGGGGATTTCAAAACCATGCGTTGCTTACAGGTACCTCTTGAGTTCGCCCTTGTCCATCAGGGCGTACAGTTCGGTATAAATCTTGGCGGTGCTTTTGGCGATTTTCCCCAGCAGTACCTCCTCAATCTGAAAAAGGCCTATCTCGCCGGACATCCGTATGTCAATGCGAATGGGCTGTTCCGTACCCCGGGAAATCCGCACATCCTCAATGGAATTGGCCGATAGCTGGTGAATGTCCCCGGGCCGAGGGCCGCCGGCCACGATCAGGGGGATCCGGGCCCGGCCTTTGGTCATGTCACAGCCATCGGCTATCTGGATAAGCCCCGCCTCCAGGGAGTGGATGGTTCTGGTCCCCATATGCCCGGAAATGCCCTCCAGGGCCAAGGACCGGACCGTTACCAGTTTCTGTAAATCCGCAGCATAAACTTTCCTGAGCAGCCGGTCCAGTATGGGGTAGGCCAAGTACACGCTGTGGAGTTCGTGGTCCTGGCGTCCGATGGTCATGCCCAGGTCGTGGAGTACCGATGCCAGGAGCACCGCGATAAGGCTATCCTCAAAAGTACCGCAGTCCTCTTTTTCCAGGTTGGTCTTGATCCCCGCATCCCGGAGCAGCCCCATCATGATCAGGGCGTTCAAGGCCACGGTCCGCATATGCACTGGCCCATGATCGTTGTAGTTCAGCCGCATGATGGACACCGTATTGGCGTATTCCTGCATGGCCTGGACCTCGGCATCCTCTAAAACGAGCTTTGCCGCCTCAACCGCCTTGCCGCTCAGGCCAAACCCGGTAATCATTTCAATAATCTTTCCGTCTAATACGTTTCCTTTTTGGGATCTCATCCTTATAAAATACGATTATCCGGCATAAAAATCCAGACCTTTCCCGTACACTCGGCCGATAATAAAATCTATGCGACGTACCTGTTCTATCCTTGCTGGTATTTTTTTCTTTCTGGCTCCGCTCTTCATCTTTAGCCAGGATCTGTCAATACAAACGGAGGATCTGCGCATAGAACAGCGGGTGGACGGGGGCTTTCACCTCTTTATACGGAAAAAGCCCGGCATCAACTCGGTGCTCCTGACCGAATCCACCCGGGACCCCTCGCTTAACGAGGACAACTACGCCTACCGCGCCGCGGAATGGAACCCCATAAACGGTGACGAAATCCGCTTGCTGGACGGCGTCCCCATAGCCCGGGAAAGCGGCATCTGGTCCCTCATCGACTCCACCCCGGAGCCTGACTCCCAATTCGGCCAGGCCTTCCGGATTTATATCCCCTGGATACTGTATTACGGCTATTCCGACACCCGACATGGCGAGATCTACGTGGTGGACGGTACCTATCTCAATATCCGCGCCTTTACCCTGCCCTACGGGGATTACCAGGGAAGTTTCCGGGACAATCCCTTTGCGGTGCTGGTGACCCAGCAGCCCCTGGCGGGCCCGCCAGAGGGCAATTACATGAAGGACACGGTGGATTCCTTTACGGAAATCGTGGCTGGCAAGGGGGATCTGATCTATTCCACCGGGGCGGACGATCTGGTGACCAAGATAGGCGAAATTTTGGAAGAGGAGAAGGGCAAAAAAGTGGACATCGTCCTCTGCCTGGATACCACGGGCAGTATGCGGGATGACATCGATTCGGTCCGCCGGCTCCTCATCCCCCTGCTGGAAGGCATGATCGCCGACTTTAACGGCTTCCGCATAGGCATGGTCCTCTACAAGGACTACTACGAAACCTACCTTACCCGGGTAGTTGGCTTTACCGCTGATTTTTCAAAGTTCCGTACCACCCTGAACAACATCCAGGTCGGCGGCGGCCGGGACATCCCCGAAGCGGTCCACGAAGCCCTGTACGAGGGCGCAACCAAATTCCCCTGGAACGCGGAGTCCAGGTTGCTGCTCCTCATCGGCGACGCCCCTCCCCACCCCCGGCAGCGGGGCAAGATTTCCAAGGAAATGGTGGACAAGGCCGTGGAGGATAAGGGTCTGAAGCTGAGCGCCATTATTCTGCCCCAGTAGCTGTCCCGTTGGGGGTCCCTTTGGAGGCCCAAATAGGGGGCGTCACAAGCCACTGATTTATGCTATAATAAAGATATGCGGGTATTTAAGGTCGCCCTGATGGCGGGCATATTCTTTGCATTTTTCCTCCTTCCCCTCCTGCCGGCTGAAGAGCCGGACACCGGTACCCTGCTGGATACCATACAGGAATTGGCAACCCCGATTCCGGAAACTTTAAAAAATGAAGCTGAAGCTGAGGAGTATGAGGATTTTGACGATTTTGACGAAGAGACCATCCTGGATTTTGAAGGCCCTGAAATCACGATCTTTTATAATGAGAGAAACGAAGCGGATTATATAGAAGTTAAAACAGACGAAAAAATCGAAGAGTATCACTATTTGAGCCATATCAAATACAGCGATCTTATTTTTGTCCTTAGCGATTTGCTCCGCAGGATTACCCGGGAAGGCTATCAGTGGGCAAGGGCTCCGGCCATTTCCTACGAAAAGAGCGATGAGATAGTGCTCCTGTACCGGAAGGATCTGGTGAATGACATGGTGTACGGGATCGTACAATTCCCGGATTTCAAAGTATGGCTCAGCGCTATCCGGCAGCAGGACCGGGAACATCGATACAATGCCGGGAGTGGCCGGGATATGCTGATGTTGGTGTATGCCTTTGCCCAGTGCCTGGCCCAGGCTGAGCAGACCCTGGGCATCAGCCAGGTTGAATACACTATGAGGTTTTTCAAACCCGAGTGATCCCGGTACTCAACAGGAATAAAATTTTTTCGGAAAAAAGTTACAAAAGCTACTCTACCTTAAACCGGGCGACCTCTGTGGCAAGGGTGTTGATATGCTCCTGGTTATCCCCGCTGATAGTATTCACCCGGTTAACCGCCGAATTGATCTGCTCCGCCCCGGTGGCCATTTCATTCATCCCGTTGGTGATCTCCTGAGTTACCAGTTCCAGGTTTTTGCTTTCGTTGATCACCTCTTTGCTGCCCTCAAGCATCTCCAATGAACCTTGTTTTACCTGCTGGGTGATGTCGTTCAGTTTGGCGATGGCTTCCAGTATCTGCTGGCTCCCCTGGCCCTGTTCCTCCATGGCGTTGCGGATGTGAGTCTCCTGATCCGATACGGTCTTTACCCCCGTATCTATGGCTTCAAAGCGGTTCAGTACGGTGTTGGTAGACTTGGTTATTTTGTCGATGGACTCTTTTATCTTTTTCAGGGTGTCCGAGATGATCTTAGACTGCTGGCCGGAATTTTCCGCCAGCTTACGAATCTCGTCGGCTACCACCGCAAAGCCCCGGCCCGCTTCTCCTGCATGGGCCGCTTCAATGGCTGCGTTCATAGAAAGCAAATTTGTCTGGCTGGCGATGTTCTGCATTACCGAGTTGATCTCCAGAAGGCCCTCGGATTCCCTGGCTATTTCCTGGATGTCTGCGGAAACTCCCTGGAGCCCTGTGCGACCCACCTCGGAGGCGGCGATCAGCTCCTCCACATTCTCCGCATTCCGCACCAGGGTCTGGGTGACGCTCTGGATGTTGGCCAGCATTTCCTCAATGGCCGATGAGGACTGGGAAACGCTGGAGGTCTGTTTTTCCACCTGGCTATTGAGCTTTTCAATGTTCACCGTTACTTTTTCCATCACCGAGCTGGTCTCGCTTACCGAGGCGGACTGGTTCAGGGCTTGTCCCTTGATGCTCTGGATGTTGGAGGTGATTTGGTTAATCGCTGCAGCGGTTTCAGTCATGTTGGAGGATAGCTCGCTCCCAATATCGGAAAGGCTGACGGTTTGCTCTTTGATGGTAACCACCATGTTCCGGATCTTGTCCAGGGTCTGGTTAAAGAAACTTGCCAGGGTTCCTATTTCGTCCATACGCTTAATGGTGATCCGTTTGGTCAGGTCCCCTTCGCCTTCTGATACTGACTTGAGGATGCTGCTCACCGTGCCCAGGCGGCTGAAGAGCGCCCTGAGGAAGAACCAGGTAATCACAATGCCGATAAGGGACAGGATAACTCCCAGTGCCACCTGCCGGATGGTCTGGGTTTGTATCATATCGAAGAGGGATTGGGCTTCAAAATCGCAGCCCACAATTCCCACCATCTGGCCCCGGGAATTTTTAATCGGGGAATAGACCGAAACCAGCCAGCCCCAGCCTCCCTGCTTGACCATACCGCCGCTCTGCTGCGTCCCAGTCTTCCAGGTTCTCTGAAAGGCTTTGTCATAACTGGAGGTATCTTCCTCGGCGCCCAGGGGAGAAAAGTTTTCCTCATCATCAGGAGGGGCGCTCCCGTCGATGATGTATTTGTAAACGCTGCCCTGGACCGGCGCCATGGTATACAGGTACAGGGTGACCGAGTTTTCCTTCAGGAAAAGCAGCTCTAGCCTGGTGTCTTCGTAGAAGGGATCATTTTCATCCAGGGAAGCGCTTAAGCGCTCAAAGGCATCACCATCAACCATGTCAACGGCTTTATTAATTACGGCGATCCCCTCCCGGATAAAAATAGTGGTCGCCACTTCAAGACTTTCCCGCAGGGCCAGTACCGTGATGGCGGTGCTCAAAACCAGAATAAATGCCGTAAAAAACACCATAAACTGAGTCTTTAGGGAGACAACTTTTTTCATGGGTAGAGAGCTCCTTTTTTGCTGTGAATTACCTGTTTCTGCCACGGTACTGTATAAAACGGAGTTTACACTATCCGTAGAATTTTGGTAAGGGTTTTATATCACACTTCTTTGTGTTATTATCGGTATATGTCCTTGTTTTACACCAAAAAGCGAAACATACGCCAATGGGCTTGTGCACTGGGGATTTGCTTTCTTTTAGCCGGGAGGGTCTTTGCCCAGACCGCGCCGGACCGGGGGGAAGCGGTTATGAAGGCCCTGGCGGCAGCTTACCCCGGACGGGTTGGAGCGGCGGTGTTCCGGAAAGGGACCCCGGCTGATACAGGGGACTGGGCTGTGCAGATCCGGGAGACATGGTTTTACTATGCCCAGGGACGGCTGCTCCCGGAAGAGCTGCGGAACCGCTACGCTGAATACGACCCCCAGCCTTTTTACAATTACCCCGCAGAATTACCCGCCTGGAAAGATCCCTCCCCGGAAGAAACCGAGCGCTTCAGGAACTCCGCCCAAATGCGGCAGGCCAATCCGCCGAAGCGGTCCCAGTTTTTTTTCGACGCCCTGTGGCGGTCCTCCACCCGGGAGGAGGCCTACGAGCGGGTAAAAACCATGCGCTTCCTGGGCAAAAGCGTGACGGTCCATTACTCGATTATGGAGGAGCTTGCCCTGGTTGAGGAACGCATCCTCTGGGAAGCGAACAACAGCACCCTGGTGCGGCAATGGGTGAACCGGCTGGATACCCTGGCGGGCTGGAACTGGCGGAGTATTGCGGACACCCAGAGCCGGAGCTTCCACGCCTACGGCGCCGCAGTAGACCTGCTCCCCGCCTCCCAGGGAGGGCTGCAAAGCTACTGGCTCTGGACCTCGCAAAATTACCCCGCCTGGTGGGCGGTGCCCTATGAAAAAAGGCTCCATCCCCCCGCAGCGGTGATCCGGGCCTTTGAGGAATACGGCTTTATCTGGGGCGGGAAATGGCTTTTTTTCGACACCATGCACTTTGAATACCGGCCTGAGATACTGCTGCTGAACAATATGCCCGTCAAAGCCGCTTATTGACCCTGAGTTTCCGTTAATGTAACCACGCTATTAGCGACAATTCGCATCCTCTGGCTATTTGCATTATACATAATAAATACGGAAACTTTGCATCATGTTGAGCAACAATGAAGAAACCAAAATTCGCGGACTTCTCAGTAAAAACATCAAAAGACTCCGGGCAAAAAACAGCCTCTCCCAGATGAACTTGGCTATTCAGGCCGGGTTAACCCATAATTTTATCAATGATATTGAAAGCGGGAAAAAGTGGCTTTCACCGAAAACCCTGGCTAAACTTTCCATGGCCCTCCAGGCGGAACCCCACGAATTTTTTGCCCCGGAAATAACGATACCTGAAGCGGATTCAGGCACGCTGTCAGAATATCTTGACGATGTTACCGAAACTTTTCAGCGAATGGTTGAGGATATTAAGGAACGCTACTTCCAGGATACGGACAGCAAGGACTAAAGGCCGATTTACACCGCCGCCACAGGCTGCCCAATAAGGCCTTTGAATTCTTTCTCGTCCAGGGTTTCCTTTTCCAGAAGCTGGGCGCCTACCAGATCCAGCAGGTCCCGGCGCTGCTTGAGGGTATCCTTTACCCCGGCATAGCGGGTTTCAACCATCCGGGCTATTTCCTCGTCAATGTACTGTTGGGTGGCCTCGGAATATTCCCGGTGGAACATGGGTTCCTGGGCGGCTCCGCCCATCATGCCTGCGCCGCGCTGGGTCAGGGCCACGTTTTTGAAACGGGCGCTCATGCCGTAATCGGTGATCATCTTCCGGGCTATGTCCGTGGCCTTGGTCAGGTCGTTGGCGGCCCCGGTGCTTATGCGGCTGAAAACCAATTCCTCCGCAGCCCGGCCTCCCAGGAGCACGTCGATTTTTCCCAGAAGCTCGTCCTCGGTCATGAGGTAGCGATCCTCCACGGGCATCTGGAGGGTATAGCCCAGGGCGCCGAAGCCCCGGGGGACGATGGAAATTTTCTGCACCGGGTCGGAGCCCGGGGTAAAGGCTGCCACCAGGGCATGGCCGGTTTCATGAAAAGCCACGATCCGGCGTTCGTCATCGGAAATGATCCGGTTTTTCTGCTCCAGCCCCGCCACGGTCTTTTCGATAGCTTCCTCAAAGTCCTTCTGGGAAACCACCTGCCTGCCGCCCCGGACCGCCAGCAAGGCCGCCTCGTTGACGATATTCGCCAGATCCGCCCCCACAAAGCCCGGGGTTCCCCGGGCAACCGCAGCCAGGTCCACCTGGGGATCAAGTTTTACCGCCTTGGCGTGGATACGCAGTATGGCCTCCCGGCCTTTCAGGTCCGGCCTATCTACCAGGACCTGGCGGTCAAAGCGGCCGGGCCTGAGCAGGGCCGGGTCCAGCACATCGGGCCGATTGGTGGCTGCCAGGATGATCAGGCCGCTGGTGGCGTCAAAGCCGTCCATCTCCACCAGAAGCTGGTTCAGGGTCTGCTCCCGTTCATCGTTGCCCCCGGCGATATTGTTCAGCCGGCTTTTGCCAATGGCGTCCAGCTCGTCAATAAAAACGATGCAGGGGGCCTTTTCCCGGGCCTGCTTGAAGAGGTCCCGGACCCGGGCTGCCCCGACGCCCACAAACATCTCCACAAAGTCGGCGCCGCTCATGCGGAAAAAGGATACTCCCGCCTCCCCGGCCACTGCCCGGGCCAAAAGGGTCTTTCCGGTGCCCGGGGGCCCTACCAGGAGCACTCCCTTGGGTATTTTACCGCCAATATCGGTGTACTTTTTAGGGTTTTTCAGGAAGTCCACCACCTCCACCAGTTCGTCCTTGGCCTCGTCCACCCCGGCTACATCGGGGAAGCGGGTAACGATGTCACCTTCCGCCACGATCACCGCCCGGTTCTGGCCTACGGAAAGCACATTGCCCCCCATATTGCCCAGACGCTTCATCAGGAAGCGCCATATAAAGAAGAAAAAGGCAATTGGAAGGACCCAACTGAAGATAAGGTTGAGCACCGTGCTGCCCTCACGGGACACCGCATAGTAGGAGACCCCCTTTTCGTCCATGAGTTTGATAATATCCGGATCGTTCAGGGGGACCGTGCGGAATATCGCATCAGGGGACGACCCATAGGGGTTTCGGAGGCCTGGAGTTGGGGCAACAGTCTTTTGAGCAGCGGTATACCCGGTAAAATAGGAATCGGTCATCTCTACCCGCTTGATTTCCCCGGAGACAATCTTGTTCTTAAACTCCGAAAAATCAATGGTGGGATTTACCTTGTTCAGAAATACATAGTTAAAGAGGCTCATCCCCACTACCAGGATGAGGATATATACGATGGAAAAGCGCCACCCTCCGAACTTTTTTGGATCCGGCAGCTTGGGTCCCCCAAAGGGAAACTGGGGCCCGGAATTTTTGGGCTTTTTTTTATCGTTCCCGGATCCATCGTTCTGGTAATCGCTCATTAAACGCTCCTTGGAAGCTATTTCTTTATATCTAGTACTAATATCCGTCTTTTAGAGAGCTTATTCAATATAATTCGAGGGACTTTCAAGATTTCCCAGGTTTTGTATAATATAGTAGAGAAATACGTAAAGGGGATCTTCAGTGAAAAGGTTAGGATTCTTGTTTTCTTTCAATTTTATTGGAGTCGCGGCGATTCTCATGGCTTTTCTAGTCGCTTCCTGCGATCTTTTTATGAATAAACCGGAAAGGAATATTAGAGACGATATTAAGACCACAGTGGAGATCGCCAATGCGCCTATAATAAGCGTGACCGTGGAAGCGGTTCCTGCGGCAGCCGGAAGGACTAACCCGGAAGGGGCGCATACGGAAAAGCAGAGGGTGCCTTTTACTGTCAGCTTTATCATCAGTGATGAATACTCATTTATCACCTGGCAAGCGTGGCAGCAGGTAAATGGCGTGGAGACCCTGCTATCCGGGGATCAGGTGCAGTTCAGCGCCACAGGAAATGAAAATTTTGAAACCCAGGTAACCATTATCAATACCGGCAGCGCCATCAGTGTCCGGCCCCTGGTGATTGCCCGGCCCCGGATGGTCTTTAACAACCTGCCGGGCGGGGAATACCCCCGGACGGTTACCAATTACCCGGTCCGCATCTGGTTTGCCGAGCCCTTGTCCCGGGAATCCCTTTTGGATCCGGCTAATTCGATTAACTATAAGAATATCTCCGTCACCGGGAAGGGCCGGTTCGGGGCGGATCCCGAAATTGATCTGAAAGGCTATTTCAACCTGGGCTTGAATGATGACGGAACCCTGCTTACCTTAAAGGTAAATACGGATAAGGGCTATATAGGGCTTCCCGGTAATACCAATGTGACCATAACCCTGGAGACCGGGATCCTAACCGGGGGTGAACACGGGGTTTCCCTGCTCAATCCGGTGGTTCTGCACTATGGGGTGGGGGATAAGCCGGACCGGGATCCCCCGGTGGTGGAAATACTCCGGGGCTTCTTTCAAAGCGGGGGAAGCGACAAGATGATCGATGATGGGGATAGTTTCCGATTTGTCTACGATGGTTCCTATACTTTTTCCGTTGAGGCCCCAACGCGGCTGGCGCCGTTGGATGCAAACGGTAAAGCCACGGCCATTTATTTGGTTTTTAAGGCCTATGACGAACTGGGGGAGATACAGGGCGTTACGGTGAGCGAAAACCGTATCTATGACCTTGAAGGGGGGAATCCGGTATACGAAACGGATACTGAAAATGTTACGGTTTACCAGGATTACGATCAATTCCACGAATCCCTGCCCCTGGATCAGATGGCTACGTATCAATCCCTTCTATCCCCCGGCGAATCGCCGCCCCTGGTTGTACGGCATGTAATCAAATCCGCCGAAGACGGTATCCTAGACCTCATCATCCTGCCCGAGGACTCGGTGGGGAACCGGGCGGATCCCATGGCAGCCTATGAGCCGTTCCAGGCCCCCCAGAGGATACGGGTGGCATTGGATTTCCCGCCGGACCCGGTAAAATCCCTTACCGGGGAATACAAAGAGCCCAATCTGGAAATCTCCTGGGCCAATCCCCAGGCAAAGGATCTGGCTGAAATCCGGCTGAGCTACAGGAATAACAGTGCCGGGACCCCGGAGGAAACGATTGTCCTGCCGCCGGTTTCGGTAGACTATCCCATCGGTGTTGTTAAGGGTAACAATTATACTATACGCCTCACGGCGGTAGATCATGGGGACAAGGAATCCAGCCCGGAGGAAATAACCATGACGGCTTCGGCGCCTCCGGTGGCTACGTATCGGATACGGGCAACGGCCTCCGCCGGAGGAAGGGTCTCCGCCAACCCGATACGATCCGCCGAAGGCGGCCTGGTGACCCTCACGGCAACGCCGGACAGGGGATACCGGTTCAGGGGCGGCTCCTTAAGCGCAAAGCTGGCTGAAGACGGCGCATCGATACCTCTAAGCGGCAATACCTTTACTATGCCCGCTGGGGACGTTGAAGTAAGCGCCGGGTTTGAAGCTGATGAATATGCGATTACCGGCTTCAATGCCAACGGAGGAACCATTTCTGCGGTTCCTGCGGGAACGAGGATCACTGCGGGAAAAACAGTTACCCTGACCGTAACGCCGGACCCGGGGAATGTGCTGAAAACCCTGGCAGTAAAACGGACCGATACCAATGGGGCGGTGATGGTTAGCGGCTACAACAATGTCTATACCTTCACCATGCCCGCTGGGAATGTTGAACTAAGCGCCCTGTTTGAGCCCTTGCCATCGAATGCCTATCTGATAAATATGGCTCCCTGGATCAACGGGGGATTCATCAGCTCCCCATTGAATTACGGCATTGCCGGCTCTTTGATTACTCTGACGGTAAAGCCTGTTTCCGGTTTTCAGATAAAGCCCAATGCTAGGCCGACGGTAACCCGCACTGACACTAATGTAAAGCTGCCGGTGTACGGCGCTACCGGCGCTACTGCCTATACCTTCACCATGCCCGCTGCCGCAGTTGAACTAAGCGCCGAGTTTGAGGGGCTTCCCATTACGATACAATCGCCCCCCAATAAAACGGCTTTTAATTTGGGGCATACTTTGACCGAGGCGGACCTTGAGGGCCTTGTGGTAGCTGCGGTTAATACCAATGGAAGCTCCCAGCCCTTACCGATTGCCCTGAACAATATTTCAGGGTTTAACAGCAATGTTTCCGGCGTCCAGACCCTGACGGTCACGGTCAACGGGAAGACCGCGAGCTTTACGGTAACCATAAGAGATCAGGGAAACATCAGTATCGATCTGGACGATCCTAACCTGGGACTGCCCAAAGATATTGTCATTTCTAAAACCAGCGCAGCTCCCAACCCAAAGACCGTAACTGTTTCGGTGTACGGAACCTATACCGCCTATAACTGGTACGTTAATAATACTGAGATCAGTGATTCAAAAGACCGCCCAATACTGATTCTGGATGCGTCTAAATATCCCCTGGGGAGAAACTACCTCCGAGTGGAGGTGCGGAAAGGGAATGTTTACTATTCCCGGGAAATTGACTTTAAGGTTGAAGGGTAAGGAAAATATGAAAACTAGAATGCTACCAATCGCCTTTATAGCGCTCATTCTCGCAGGATGCTCTAACCCTTTGACAAGCCCCCGGAAGGAAAACCCTTGGACCCCGGGCGCCGGGCCGGGAACGGGCCAAGTTCGGGTTATCATCGACAATAGAAACAGTACTGCCCCCAGGACCATTGTCCCTCAGGACCCAGACTTTGTTTATACCCTCAGTTTTACTAAGGGCGGCGTGACCGAGGAATTCCCGGTAGAAAACCCCGGCGGGCAGATCGTGGACTTAGAACTGGGCGCCTGGACCCTCAGGGTACAGGGAACGAAAGATGGGGAAAAGGTCGCCGAATCGGATGACATTTCGGTGAACCTGGGGGCAGCCGGTTCCTCCCAGGAGATCCGGGCGCTGATCCACCCGGCAACAGGAGCGGGGACAAGCGGCGGCAGTTTCAAATATGATATTATTTTTTCAGACATCAGCAGTATTACTAATGCAAAACTGACCCTTACCCGGCTGAGTGATTTAACTGTGACAACGATCTCCAATTTAGCAACCAACGGCGCAGGAACACTGTCGGCCCTGGAAAGCGGGTATTACCGCCTGAAAGTGGAACTTACCCGGGACAGGCAGACTGCGGTTCGGGGTGACATAGTCCACATTTATCCTAAAATCGAAACTTTTCAGAGCTACATCTTTACTGCGGATGATTTCGCTCCGGGAATTTTCCTGGCAGGCCGGGTGATCCATTCATTTATCGGTTATACTGCGGAAGAGATACAGTTTTTTAACAATGACAGCCATAACCTTATCGGAAGCGCCACTATTGACAGTCAGGGGAATTGGGCTGGGGTTATTTCCGGGACGCCAAATTGGGTTTGGTACAAGGTGAGATTTTCCGGAACCGGCGGGGAGAGCTATTACAGCAGCGAGCAAAGGTATCCCCAGACAGGGGACCTGGATTTGGCTGGGGTAGAAAACATCCAATTGTATCCGGAATTCGAGGGTATGATAAATATTGAAGGGGTTATAAGCTCAGGCCCCCTGGGCCTCTCTTTCTCAGGGGAACTCCGGACTGCTGATTCCGGCGGTGATGTGGAAATCAGTATTAGTAACCCCAGGAACGATACTGTGACCTGGAGCGGGGCTATCACCGATGCCTGGGGAAGCCGGCAGGCTCTGACCCTTTCTGATGGCATCAGCGGCAAATCTTACCGCAGATTTACTGCCCCCACCCAGGCGGGACTGTATACGGTCACCATGGCGGCGGCCCTTAACGACCGGGTCTATTCCGGGTCTTTCCCCCTGTATGTCTGGGGTCAGGGTGAACTAGGGCCGGAGGAAGTGTATGATTGGGCTGGTTTAAGTAACGCCATTGTATCCATGGCGGGCGCTAGCAAGATTGTTATTATTAAAAACTCTTTCCCCTTTTCGGGAAAAATTACCATAACAGGCGGTACCTTTACCATTATCGCAGCGAAGCCAATAGTTTTAATCCGGGCTAGTGATAATGGACCTTTTTTTGAACTGAGCAATGGGGGAGAACTTATCCTTGGCTTGCCGGGCAGCGGCGGGACGCTAACCCTGGATGGTTATTCCGCTTCAGCTATTAATTATCCTATTATTAATGTAAACGGAGGCCATTTTACTCTGAATGCCAATGCGGCATTACAGGGGAATACCAATACATATACTTCTGGTTTTGGTGAAAATGGGGGAGGCGCGGTAATTGTTGAAGGCGGAATCTTTACTATGAATGGCGGGAGCATCAGTGGAAATGCCGCTAATGAGACCACCGACGGCAGCAGCGGCGGCGGCGGCGTGCTTGTGGTTAACACCGGCAGCTTCATTATGAACGGCGGCGTTATCAGCGGAAATACCACCAATCAGAGCGGCGGCGGAGTATTAGTGGATTCAGGCAGCTTCACCATGAACGGCGGCCTCATCAACGGGAATGCCGCCATCAGCAAAAATACAGCCACTGGCGAAAATTCCGGCAGTGGCGGCGGGGTGTCAGCGCTTAGAGGCAGCTTCACCATAAACGACGGCGCCATCAGCGGGAATGCCGTCAGGAAAAAGGGCGGTGGAGCGTATATTTTCAGCAATACATTCATCATGAACGGAGGAAGCATCAGCGGGAACACAGCCAGCGGAGGGATTTACGGCAGCCTGGGCGGCGGGATATATGTAAGGGAATCACGATTCACCTTGAATGACGGGTTTATAGACGAAAACCAGGCTGAGCGAGGCGGCGGAATTGTAATTGAAGGAATTTCAAACGTTCCGACCATCTTCACCATGAACAACGGAAGTATCCGGCGTAATAGGGCGGAGAAACATGGCGGCGGGATAGAGATATTGGGGACGAGAATTTCGGTTACCATAAACGGCGGCGCGGTGGAGGAAAATACGGCGGAGGGCAGCGGCGGCGGAATTCTGGTGGGCGGCTATAACGCTTCGGTCACCATGAACGGCGGCGCGGTGAGCAATAATACGGCGATGGGCAGCGGCGGCGGAATCCTGGTGGGGGAGTCTAATGTGGACGCCGAGAGTCGTTCACAAAGTGGTACCTTTACTTTAAAAAATGGGAGCATCACTAATAATAGGGCAAGCATTGGCAGCGCCGTATATTTAGGGGGGGTCCCATGGGGCGCCCTGCATATACCCAGTACGGCGAATGGCTTTATCGCCACAGGTGGGGTCATTAGTGGGAATAAGAATACAAGTACGAGCAGCCTTGAAGATACCCCGCGTTTCGGCGTTTATATACAGTATGGGAACTATTTTAGCATGGAAGGCGGATTCTTATTTGGGAAGGATAATTATTTTTATCTGAGCAATGGCGCGAACCTTTCCCTTACGGGAACAAGTGCCCTTGCCGCAGAGAAAATCTCCATAGAACCGGAAATTTCCGCTCCGGGTACGGTACTGGTCGATGGGCCCAAAGCCCTGCTGGACTTAGACAAATTTGCCTATTTTAGCCCGGGCGCCAATAAAGAGCTGGAAGTAATCAATACTGTAAATGTTTATGGCGCCATTGTAATTAAAGGGGGAGAATGATATGGCCACTAAAAAAAGGGTCCCCATTATAACGGTCCTGTTTGCGGCTCTGCTTGCCGCTATGCTTATCTCCTGCCAAAACAGCCTACTGGAAGCGCCGGATTCGCCGGAAAACCCGGGGACGGTGATCATACAGATAGGCTATCCCGCTGTGCGGACCGCTGTGCCGGACATAAGCTCCGCAGCGGGACTGGGGCTGAACTATAAGATTGTTATCGCCGATGCGACCGGGTCCGGAAAAATCTATGGAAAAGCCGAAGGACCCGGCAATACCATCACGGTTATTTTGGATGAGCTGCCCGCTGCGGGCAATTACGCCCAGGTAAGCGCAGAAGGATACCAGGGAGAAACACTGATGTTCCGGGGTATCAGCGAATCCCTGCCCGGGGCAAACCTGAAAAGCCGACCCGTTTCCATCACATTAACCCCGGTAATGGAAGGGACAGGCTCGGTGAACCTGACGGTCCAATTCCCCGGCAGCGCCGCCTACTCTGTTGCCCGTGTGGAGGCGGCGCTTTATCTCCCGGGAATAGGTTACCCCGATGACGCGCCTTTTTCCTCGCAAAGCTTTACCCCCGGCGATAGTCTGGACCTCATTTCCGAGGGAGGCGGGCTGGAGGGGAATAAAATTTTCCAAATCTCCTTTACCGCTCAGGATGTACCTGCAGGAAATGCGATCCTTTCCCTGCGCTTCTACAACGGGGAGGGGATCCTGATAAAGACCTTTGAAGATTTAGGGATACAGATCTGCAAAAACCTTGAAACCAAGACTTGGATTATTGCCGGTAGAGAGGAAGCTATTCTGATGCTTTCGAAGGATGATTTTCTTTCTTCCGATACGGACCTGGCGAAGGTGAGTATACAGTATAACGGCGCTTTCCTGCTGGCCAACGTTGATGATCTTGTTCCGGGTGACCCGCCTGCGTCTCTCCCGCTGACCTTTGAATCCGATCAGTATTATTATTCCATAGCCGACTACATCTACACTTCCTCCACTTCTTTTAATTTGTATGTCACCCTTAAAAATCCCGGCCAGACCCTAAAGGTGTCCTTAAACGGATTACCCCAAGCGCCGGCGTCCTCAATTCCCTCAGAATACTATCGGTTTTATTTTCCTCCGAAAGACCGAAAGCTGAACCAAATCCTCCTTACAGTTACCACAATGGATGGCTTACACTCCCGGAGCTATACCATTGATTGCATACAAGCAGGTCCGGGAACGGAACAACAGACCATGTTTTTTGTGAGCCAAGGTGGTTTAGATACCAATGGCGGGACAAGCCGGGAAGACGGCTTTGCTTCGGTGCAGCATGCGCTTGAGGTGATACATGCCGTATCCACATCCTCCTGGCCGCAAATGCTCTCCCCAGGCACCGGTCCCGAACCGGCGCTGATCATCGTTTCGGGAATGATCAGCTATACAGCCGGAACCGTTGGAAACAAAGGCATGATAGATACCAAAGGCATAATATATACCGACGAATACTTAAACCTGCCGCCAATCATACTGCAGGGAAATCCGCAATACCCCGGAACTATAGATGCCGGGGGAAACAAAAGGGTCCTCTATATTGATGGCTCTACCAGTGTGAATATTACCCTGAAAGAAAATCTTACTCTGACCAATGGTAACGCAGTCAGCGACAACGGAATCGGCGGCGGTGTATACGTGGCCGGCGGCGGGCTATATACCCACCGCTTCACCATGGATGGGGGAATCATTGGCAGGTCGGGCGACGTCAAGAATACGGCGGCAAACGGCGGCGGGGTGGCGGTGGATTCAGGCAGCTTCTTTATCATGAACGGGGGAACTATCAGCGGAAATACTGCGGGCACAGGCTGCGGGGTATATACAATGGGCAGTTTCACCATGAATGGAGGAACCATCAGCGGGAATACTGCGGGCATAGGCCTTGGTAGCGGTACCGGCGGCGGTGTATCCGTGGTCGGCGGCAGCTTTGCCATGAGTGGGGGAACCATCAGTGGAAATAAAGCCACCGGCGTTAGTAACAATACTGGTGGCGGGGTATACGTGGGCAGCGGCAGCTTTACCATGAGCGGGGGAACCGTCAGCGGAAATACTGCGGATAAAGGCGGCGGGGTATTTCTCGCCAATGCCAGCAGTTTTATTTTGTACGGTGGAACCGTCAGCGGAAATACTGCGGCCACAGGCCTTGGTAGCGGCGGCGGTGTATACAACTACCAGGGTAACTTTACCATGAGCGGGGGAAATATCAGCGGGAATAAAGCCACCGGCGCTAGTAACAATACTGGCGGCGGGATATACAACGACCAGGGTAACTTTACCATGAGTGGGGGAACCATCAGTGGAAATGAAGCCGGTTCTGGGGGCGGAATATATTCTACCGGCATCGGCTCCATCTCCACCATGACGGGAGGGGAGATCAGCGGGAATACCGCTTCCGGCTTAGGCGGCGGGGTGGTTCTTTACGACGCCTTCAACTTGAGCGGGGGAAAGATAGCCGGAAATACTGCACTTCACGGAGGCGGGCTGGCTGTAGAAACCGGCGCTTTCACCATGGAGGGGGGAAGTGTCAGTGGAAATACCGCCGGCGGGGAAGGAGGAGGAGTACGAAGCTCCACCGCAGGCACATTTACCCTGAAAAGGGGAACCGTCAGCGGAAATACTGCGGACAAAGGCGGGGGAGTAGATGTAAATGACACCGGCATTTTTAACATGGATGGGGGAAGCGTCAGCGGAAATACCGCTACCGGCGGGGAAGGCGGCGGAGTAAGGTATACCGGCTCAGGTACATTTACCCTGAAAGGGGGAACCATCAGCGAAAATACCGCCACCACGGGCAGCGGGGTTTATCACAACGGGAATACCTTTTACTTGTCGGACAAAGGGATTGTGGCGGAAAATAACGATGTCTATCTGGCGACGGGTAAAACTATTACCATAAATGATTATCTCAGTACTTATTTCCGCTGGTCTGCGGTGGTCGCTCGCTTAACCCCCGCAAACTATGAGAACTTCACCAATCCTTTGCTCAGTTCTAGTCTAACATTTTTTCAGGCGTATACGGCGCTGTTCACCATAACTCCCCCTCCGGGAGATGAGAATACCGATAAATACTATATCGGCGATCTCGGCAACTTGAGTAAAATCCGCAAGGCCCCGCTGAATCAGTTTGTACGGATAAACGGAGGGACGGTCACCGCCAATATTGGCGAGGCACAAGGCCCTTTCGCTAATGCCAGCCCTACCACTCCGGTAACAGTAAAAACCTTCATGATGGGAACCACGGAAGTAAGCTATGAACTTTGGTGGACCGTTATGCAACGTAGCGACCCCGGGTATAATTTTGGCACTAATTATCAGGAAGGTTCTCGTTCCGGCGCTTCTAAAAGGGACCCCACAAGCAGGAGATACGAGCCGGTGACCAATATAAGCTGGGCGGATGCCCTGGTGTGGTGTAATGCCTACAGCGAATTGACCGGAAGAATGCCAGCATACCGCTACAGCGAAACCTACTCAGTAGACATAAGAAAAAGAGGTCAAACTGTGCAGAGCTCCTCGACCGTGTCCTCCCCCAGTGATGTCGTTTTGAACGCCTATTATAACGGCTACCGCCTGCCCACCGAAGCGGAGTGGGAATACGCCGCCCGAGGCGGGCTTGGGGCGGCATCATGGAACTACGATTGGCCTGGCGCTTCGTTGGTCGCCGACTTGGCCTGGTATGCCGCAAATGCCGGTTATACCCACCCGGTAGCCCAAAAAACCGCCAACTCCCTGGGCCTCTACGATATGGCCGGGAATGTAGCGGAATGGTGCTGGGATGGATACACCGGCAGCAGTGATGATAACCGAGTCCTTCGCGGAGGTTACTATAACAGCACCGCCGACGGGTTAAAAGTTTCTGCACGGGACAGCGACCATTTTAAGACCACCCCACCCACAAACACGGGCCTCCGTGTGGTTTACACCCCCTAAAGGAAGGCGCGGATGATGCGGCATTTTTTCAGTCATAAAACTACTCTCCCCGGCCTGGGACTTGCGGGCATTGCCCTCATGGGCCTTGCCCTGCTGTCCGGCTGTGATACCCTTTTCGGGGAGCCCGAGGAGAATGTACTCACCAAGATAGAGGACGCCGTGTGGCAGGCCACGGCGCCGGATATTGGGGTCATCGTGGGGGTCCGGGCCAACGCCGAGGGGCGGACCAACCCCGCAGGGCCGGCCCAGGCGAAGCAAAAGGTCCCCTTTGCGGTACGCTTTACGGTTAATGACGAGTATCAGTTTATCCGGTGGCAGGCTTTTCAGGGGGGCGTACTCCTGGCCGCTGATCAGGCGGTATTCGAGAACCCGGCGGCAGCGGAAACCTGGCTGTCCATTCAGGGGACCGGGAATAGCTTCACCGTCCAGCCCTTGACCCTGGCCCGGCCTAGGGTGGATACCACCAACCTTCCCCAGGGCGGCTCCCTCAGGGTGGCGCTCAATTATCCTGTCCGGATCTACTTTGCCGGTCCCCTGGCCCCGGACTCACTCATACTGGAGGAGACAGGGAAGCCTAATTTTACAAACATCAGTATCACAGGAAAACTGTCCTATGGACAGGGGGCCGATGTGGATCTGACGGATCGTTTCAGCGCTGCGTTAGGCGAAAATGACAGCTTTCTTGTGCTGACACCCTTGCCTGATAACCCTTTGCCCGGTAACTGTAATGTTACTGTAACCTTGGGTGCGGATATTCAATCGATCCACACAATCGATGGGGAAACGTACCGGATTCCCTTGCTAAAACCGGTGACCCTGAATTACGGGGTGCATGATCGGGCTGATTAATGCGGCCCCTTAAATATACTAGAGTGAATGGAGTTATGGCGGATATGAAAAGAAGGTCCCTTAAAAAAATCTGCTTAGTCCTGACCTTCCTGGGAATCCTGGGGAATCTTTCCGCCCTGGACCTGAGTCTCCGGGGCCGGGGTTTGGGGTTTTTCCCCCTGGGGGATGGCGCAGCCGATTATAGTTTCGGGGGCGGCGGGGAGTTTCTTTTCGATGTGGATTTATCCCGGCTTTTCCCCAGCTCCCTGGGGCTTGGCTTTACCCTGGACGCCGAAGCGGGGATCAATTCAAGCCCCCTGTCCAGCGGGGAAGGCGAGGATCTCCGGCTCTATTCCCTGGGGGCCGGGGCGGGGATACACTTCTTTCCCCTTTCCCGGCTGATGGTCCGGGGCGAAGGGGCCGGCGGCTATTACCAGGGCTATTTTCAGGATGCCACCTCCGGCTCCTGGTGGCTGCGGGCCGGGGGCGAAGCGGGTTTCCGTATTACCCCAAGGCTTATCAGTTCCCTCAGCGCCGGTTACCGTTACTACAACGACAAATACGGCGGGACCATGAACTCCGGGATTTATCTGGGCATTACCCTCCAGATAAATCTGGGGACCGGCTCCGGCGGCGGAGCGGACGCAACGCTGATCCAGGATGAACCCATTTTCCCCCTCTTCCTTTCCCTTTACCAACAGAACGCCGGGGGAACTCTGCGGATTACCAACCACGAATCGGCGGAACTGCGCAATGTCCGGGTAAGTTTCCGCGCCCAGGGCTACAGTTCATCAGAGTTTCTGTGCGGTACCCTGGCCCAGATACCCCGGGGCCGCACAATGGAGCTGCCCCTCCTGGCGGACTTTTCCCCGGAACTGCTGAACATGACCGAAAACGGCCGTATCCTGGGGGAAGTGGTGGTTCGCTACGAGCTCCTGGGCGCAGAACGGAGCGCCCTTACCGGAATAAGCGTCCGGGTTAACAATCGGAACAGTTTCCGCTGGGTGGACCCGGGCGCGTTGGCAGCCTTTGTGTCCCCCACTAGCCCGGAAATTCTGGAGCTGTCCCGTTATTTATCCGGCATAGCCCGGGTTCACCAACAGACCGCCCTGAATCCAAAAATGCAGTTCGGTATTTATTTTTTTGAGGGGCTTCGGGAAGCGGGTGTCCGGCTTTCTCTCAACCCGGCAACCCCCTACGCCGGGTACCATACCGGAACGGATTCTCCGATTCAGAAAGATTCGATTGATTCGATACAATTTCCCCTCCAGACCCTGGCGTTCCGGGGCGGCGATGTGGATGATTTAGGCTTGCTCTATGCGGCGCTTCTGGAATCTGCGGGAATCCGGGCTGCCCTTATCCCTATGAATAATGATTTTATCACCGCCCTTTCCCTGGGGATTTCCTCAGCCCAGGCAGCTTCCCTTTTCAATGGCACAGATAAACTGCTCATCATCAACGATGAGGTATGGCTCCCTCTGTCCTTTTCGTACTTTAATAACGGATTTTTCGACAGTTGGACTGCGGCAGCGGACCAACTTACCAGGGCCTTTAGTAATGGCGAATGGGTGGATATCATCATTCTGGAAAATGCCTGGCCTTCCTATCCCCCGGTAAACCTTCCGCCCCAACAGGTCCGGTTTACCCCGCCGGTGGAGACGGCGACTATCCGGGAGGCGGAAGCCGTATTGGGCCGCTATATCAGCGCAGAGATTCTTCCCAAAATCGAAGCCCTTAATGCCAGCCTGCGCAGCGGGGCCACAGGCGCCCTGTATAACCAGTTGGGTCTCCTCTATACCAGGGCGGGGATGCAGAGGGAGGCCCGGACTGCCTATCAGCAGGGGGCGGATATGAACTATGTCTCGTCCATGCTGAACCTGGGCAATATGGCGATACTGGATAATGATACTGCCCTGGCGGAGCGCTGGTTCCGCCAGGCTTTAAGCCTTGCCCCGGATAATGCCGCCGCAAAACGGATGCTGGATCAGATGGCGGCAGATTAGCGATGAAAACCAGACCCCTTACAATAGTGTTGCTGTTGGTACTCCCGGTCTTCCCCCTTTTGGCTGAAGAAGGATCCCGGCCCCGGGAGGACAGCCGGCTGGATTTCCACCTGGTCCCCGGAACCAGTCTGCCCCTGGACAGCCGGGGGCTCTTCCAGCCGGGCCTTGCGGCGTCCATCGCCCTGGACTGGAGCTTCCTGCCCTTCCTGGGGATCTCCGGCCAGGCGGGGTTTTCCAGCATCCCCACCAACGCCGAAGATGCGGTCACCCTTATTGAAGGCAGTCTGGGTCCCCTGCTCCGTTGGCGGCTCCTGGACCGGCTCAGCCTGGGACTGCGGGGACAGGTGGGGCTCTACCAGTTCCAATGGCGGGAATACAGCGATTTCAGGCTGCGCCTGGGGGGAAACCTTTCAGCATCCTTTCACATCTCCCCCTTGATCTCCCTTACAGCATTTGCCGGCTATACCAGCTACCTCTATCAGCCGGACCCATTCCTGGATTCCATCAACCTGGGCCTGGGGGTTTCCTTCAACCTTTTTGAAATTACCCGGAAGCGGACCCGGATACAGGGGGAACAGATCATGCGGAACATGGTCTTCCCCGTATCCTATGCCTGGTACGAAAACAACCCTGTGATAAACATGAGAATTACTAACCTTGAGCCGAATTCGATTAGCAATGCCAGGGTAAGTTTTTTTCTGGAACGGTATATGTCCCAGCCCACGATAGCGGCGGATATTCCCCGACTTGCCCCGGGGGAGTCTGCGGACATCACGGTTACCGCCTTGTTCAATGAGACAATGCTGGACCTTACGGAAAACATCAGCGCCAATGCCCGGATCCTCATCAATTACCAGAGCCTGGGGAGTTTGAAGGAGGCGGCTATTCCGGTCCAGCTCCCCATCTACCACCGGAACGCCATGACCTGGGACGATGACCGGCGGGCGGCGAGTTTTGTCTCCCCCCGGGACCCGATTGCGCTGCTCTTTTCCCGGCACGTAGGCTCCCTGGTGGAAAGCCGTATGCAGGGGGATTACAACCGGAACATCCAGTACGCCCTGGGGCTTTTTGAGGCCCTGAACCTCTACGGCATCTACTACATCATCGATCCTGCAAGTTCCTACGCTGAGCTTTCCGACGATGCGGGGCAACTAGACAGCCTGAACTATCCCTTTGAAACCCTGTTCTACCACGGGGGGGATTGTGATGATCTTTCGATCCTCTTCTGTTCCCTCATGGAGGTCCAGGGCATAGACACCGCCTTCATCACTATCCCCGGCCATATCTACATGGCCTTTGATTCGGGGCTGAGCGAAGACGAAGGCCGGCTATCCTCCTTTGCCCCGGATCTGATCTCCTATGAAGGCCGGGCCTGGGTCCCCCTGGAGATAACCATCCCCGGATCGGGCTTTTCCCAGGCCTGGCGCGTAGGGTCCCGGGAATGGCAAAACGCCGCCGGTGAAAGGGAGATTTTCCCCCTAAAAGAGGCATGGAGCCTCTACCCCCCGGTAAATGTCCCCGGCGCGGGCAGCCACAACATCCTGCTCCCCGATGCGGCAGCCATAAACGCCGCATTTGAGGCGTCCCTGGCTAAGGTTAAAAGCCTTCCCAAAAATTAATTCAATTTCCCCCTGGCCCCATATTTAGCTTAAATTGCGCTTCATATTCTCCGATAATCTAATGGGATTATAGGAATTCAGGGGATTCAGATGACGTACAAACGAACAGCCGTATTAGTAACTTTAGGGATTCTCTTGGCCGGCTTCATAGCCGGTTGTGCTACACCGCCGGAACCGGAGCCTGCACCGGCGCCGGCCCCCCGGAGGGATCCGCCGCCGGTTCGGATAGCCCAGCCTGCGCCTCCTCCGCCACCGGAGATTCCGATCCGGCCCATAACCCGGGAGATTCTGGATCTGATAAACAAAAGCACCTACGAAATGGGGGATCTCCAGTATTATATTTCAGCCCCAATCACCCTGGAACATGGCAAGGGTCTGCAATACGACATAGAAATATACCCTGGCGGGGAAGGGATAATTCAGGAAACCAATGCCCAGGAAAAGATAATCATACCCAAGGATACCGGCGGGGTTCTGATACCCGATTGGGCAACACGCCCTATGGGGGCGCCCCGGGCACTGAAAATCTGTTTTGACGATAACGATGCCCATACCCTGACCTTCCGGGAAAATCCCGCGGATAACCGTTTCTACCTGGCATTCCGGGAAGACCGGGTATACGGGGAATTTACCGATTATGGCGAAGAGTCCTACAAGTTAAGCCTCAGCAGCGAAATTCCTTACCTGTATGTAAGGGTTGATGAGATTTCAAATACCCAACCAAGAACTAAGGAACTCAGAGGCCGTTATTTGGGCCCCCGGGAAGCGCCGGCGGAATCCACTGAGCTTCCCTCATACCTAATGGAAGACGCCGAGCTCCCCTCATACCTCCAGGAACCGGTTTCAGAACCGGCGCCGGAAATGCTTCCCGAGCAAGTGCCGGCTGCGGTACAGACTCCGGTGGTGGAAACTGCCCCTGTAGCGGAACCTGTCCCGGCAGCTCAGTCGGCCAGGCGCACTCCGGAGAATCAGAATGCCTCAAATAGGCCCCCCCGACCGCCTACTGCGGTGTCCGCCCCGGCCCCAGCACCGCCCCGGACTCCGGCGTCAGTTGCACCGGTCCCGGAGCCTGCGGATGAAGATGAGGAGCTGGACCTGGAAGCGCTTCTGGGCATGTAAGCTTCCATATTACAATTTTTGCCCCCATTCCGTTATAATGACGGTAATGGGGGCTTTTTTATGACCGGAAGAGAACTGCTTGAAGCGATTCAAGCTGCCAAGGCTAGGGGTATTTTTGAGGGACTCTACGGGCCCGGCACGGCGGAAACCGCACAGTGCCGTTACGCATCCCTTATCAAGGGGATACTGGATGACGCACCCCAGGGGTTTCCAGAGGCGGATTTTCCCGAAACTAAGGACGGGCTCCGGGTTTTTACCGCCGCGGGCCGCACTGAGCTGGGGGGCAACCATACAGACCATAACCGGGGCAAGGTATTCGCCGCCTCCATCCAGATGGATGCTGTTGCCATAGTCGCCCCCAGGAGTGACAAAAGGGTGCTTTTCCGCTCCGGGGGTTTCCCGGATGTGCAGGTGGATTTGACTGACCTCAGCCCCAGGCCGGAAGAAAAGGGGACCACCGAGGCCCTGGTCCGGGGCATTGCCGCAGAATTGACCCGGCGGGGAACGGCGGTGGGGGGCTTCACCGCAAACGCCGCTTCCACGGTGCTTCCCGGTTCGGGGCTTTCATCCTCCGCTGCCGTAGAAGTCCTCTTTGGGCGTATCTTCGACAATCTCTACGGCGGGGGGAAACGCGCTTCCCTGGAAATTGCCCAGATAGGACAGATTGCGGAGAACAGCTACTTTGGGAAACCCTCAGGGCTTATGGACCAGACCGCCTGTGCCTCAGGGGGAGCGGTGGCCATCGACTTTGAGGACCCCGCCAAGCCTAAGGTCAAAGGGGTAAACTTCGACCTGGAATCCCTGGGCTACGCCCTGGCAGTGACCGATACTCGGGGGAGCCACGCGGACCTGACCCCGGATTATGCGGCTATCCCCGGGGAGATGAAGGCGGTGGCTGCCTTTTTCGGCAAACAGGTGCTGCGGGAAGTGGATCCCCGGGAAGTCCTGGCTCATGCCCCGGAAATACGGAAGGCCGCCGGTGACCGGGCCCTGCTCCGGGCCTTCCACTACTTCAACGAAAACCGCAAGGTAGATGCCATGCTGGCCGCCCTGGAAAAAGCGGTCTCAAGCTCCGGGCCTGAAAAACAGGCTGCCTTCGCCGCTTACTTGGACCTGGTCAACCAGTCCGGGGACTCCTCCTGGGAACTGCTGCAAAATGTCTACTCCCCGAAAAATCCCGCAGTCCAGGGGGTTTCTGTAGCCCTGGCAGTGACCCGGGATTTTCTGGCGGAAAGCGCTTCCATTGGCGCATGCCGGGTCCATGGAGGCGGCTTTGCCGGAACCATCCAGAGCTATATCCCCCTGGACCGCCTGGGCGCCTATAAGGCCGTAATGGAGGGGATCTTCGGCGAAGGTTCGGTAACGGTACTGCGGATACGCCCTGTGGGCGCTGCGGAGCTATATTTCTGAGCTTGCGCCTCAACCGGGACTGCGCGTGATTCAGGGGGAAATACAGAAAGCCTATGACCTACTTCATCCACGCAGACCTTGACGCCTTTTACGCCTCGGTGGAACAGCTTGACCATCCCGAATACTGCGGCAAGCCCGTCATCGTGGGTGGCCTTCCCGGGGACCGTCGCAGCGTGGTGTCCACCGCCTCCTACGAAGCGCGGAAATTCGGTGTCCACTCCGCCATGCCCGTAGCCCAGGCCTACAAACTCTGCCCCCAGGGAATCTACCTGCGGGGCAACATGAAACGCTACCGGGAAAAATCCGATGAAGTCATGGCTGTTTTTTCTGATTTTACTCCGGATGTCAAGCAGATTTCCATCGATGAGGCCTTTCTGGATATTACAGGCACAGAAAAACTGTTCGGCCCCCCTGGTCTTATGGCAAAAAAACTGAAAGAGGCGGTCCGCAGCAGGACCGGGCTGACCGTTTCCCTGGGGCTTGCCTCCAACAAGTACGTCGCCAAGATCGCCTCGGGCTTGTCGAAACCGGATGGGGTCTCCATTGTCGCGCCCGGGGAGGAGGAACGCTTTATGTCCGCCCTCCCGGTGTCCAAAATCTGGGGCGCCGGGAGCAAGACCCAGGAGCAGTTTAAAAAGCGGGGGCTTAAAACCTGCGATGATATACTCAGGCTGAGCCTGGACCAGCTCAAGTCCCAGTTCGGCGCCGCCTTTGGGCTTTTTTTGCACCGGGCGGTCCGGGGCCAGGCAGCGGCAGCCTTTGAGGATGAGCGGGGGACCCATTCCATGAGCGCCGAACGGACCTTCCCCTACGACCTGTACGACGAATTTACGATTGAAACCACCCTTTTTGAAATTTGCGAAACCCTCATGTTCCGCCTTCTGGACCTCAACTGGCAGAGTCGTACCATTTTTATCAAAATCCGCTACGAGGACTTTTCCACCGAAAGCGCCCAGGAAACCCTGCCACGTCCGGTTTCTACCATAAATGAGCTGTTTGACCACCTTTCAGCCCTGTTCCGTCGGAAACGCCAAGACGGTCGGGGGGTAAGGCTCATCGGCGCCGGGCTTTCAAACCTGGAAACCGACCACACCCCCCTCCAGAGGGAACTGTTTGACACAGGGAATGAAAAAGAGCAGGCCCTGGAGAAGTACATCCTGGAAATCAACAAAAAGTTTCCCGGCGCCGCCTTACGAAAGGGCCGCTCCCTTATGGAGCGGGCATCGAAGCCCGCGGATGAATGAACCCTTAGCTAAACCGGCTAAACAGTGGTTTGCTATTATGTTGGGATATAGTATTGTCTTATTTCTAGGGCCATGCTATTATTGTAATTAACATTGTCTAAGTTTAGGAGGTTTTAGATGCGTAATAAATTGTATATTATTCTTATCGGAATACTATGCTTTGGTGTAATGACTAATTGCGAGATTCCCGAGTCTGTGGATATTAAGGGACAACCAGGGTTGTATATCAATCTGGGCAGCCCCTTTGGCTCAGACAATCTTGTAAAAGAGTATCTGAGCCCGGAAGGCATAGCGGAGCAGATGGGGAATAGCGGTTCTGACAGCGATATTTATCAATATACGGCCTCAGATTTCCTATTTAACGGTGCAACCATTGATATTAATAATACGCAGACCTATTTGATACAATTTCCGATTGCGAATCAGGATTTAGATTTTTCGGAATATTTGAAAGAACTGAATACAGACCTTGACTTTACTGTTTATCAAGCCGGTATTGTGCCGGAGCCTGTTTCCATCCCGTTGGAAATGAAGGATATGGCCAGTTGGGTAGAAACTATTGATATAAATGACATTCCTGGCGGTAAAATTTCCAAGATTATTCTAAAAGACAAAGACGGAGCACCGGACTTGGTTAAGAGCCTTGAAAAAACGATTAAGCTGCGGGTAAAAAATCTGGGAATCAGTACGGCAGGTGATTATAAGTTTGGGAGGCCGGATAAGGATCCAGTTGATGGAAAATATATCCTGGTATTTGACGCCGAGGTTCCTGTTACGGAGTATAGCCCGAAGGATAAAACAGATCCAATAAAGATAGATACGCAATTTGTTGGTGCATCGACAAAAACCGGAACATTTTCTATTGATGTTGACCTGCAGTGGAAAAGGGCGGTAGTAAACCCCGGGGAAGTCGGCGATGAGGGTACTCAAAAGGGTGAATTCACCGGTCTTAAATTTAGCGACCTTACAGAATTTCTAGGGGGTGTTGAATTTAAAAACGTACCCGGATATTTATATGTGAGTGGTTTGGACAATGCTAATGCTACAATAGAGCTCAAGGCGGAAATTTTAGGAACATCGAAAAAGACTGAAACACTCATACCATTAAAGGAAATAAAGCAATCACATAAGCTTGAGCTTAATTCGGACGTTCCGGAGAAAAAAATCTATTCGGGAGCTATTCCCCCGGTTGAATTTTCTTTTCCCCTTGAAGATGTATTTAATGCCAAAGGTGATGTTACCCTGAAGTATGAAATTAAGATTGTTCAGATGACAATGGATAATGATGGTACGCCAAAAGACCCAATCAAAATTGACCTGGTCATAGTCCTTCCCCTGGACTTCACTGTTCCACCAGCCCCGGCAGGAGTTAACTATAACTTTCCTGATCCTAAAACTGAAAATTTAATAAGCTATTATCCGCTGAACCTGTCTGCCCTTCCTGATCCGGACAGTAATGATGATATGCTTAACAGGGAGGAGGGCGAGGATAATTTGTTTGAGTCATTAAAAGAAGCGAAAATAATAATTAACCAAGTCCAAAATGACGTAATTGATGGCCTAATCCTGGCTGTCAAAACAAAAGATCCTGATCACAAAAAAGCCGAAGTAATACCATTAAATGATGGTAATTTTCAAATAATAACGTTTACTCCGAGCGACTTGGCCATTCCGTTTAATCCCGGGTTTTTGCTTCTTGTGAAAAGCTCAGATCCTAACCTAACGGTAAAACGGGTAGCAAGCGACGCTGATCCCAAATTTGATTTTAACCTAGCCTTACAAGCCAGGACCGACCTGAACATAAGCCAGAAATTTTAAGGAGCGGCGAAAATGAAGAAATTAACATTATTTTTTATTATATCGTCATTGGCCTGGGGACTGTACGCTCAGGAAGCGCCGCTTGAAGAAGTTGTGGCGGAAAGTGAAGATACCGGGATTGTTCTAGATGATTCCCAGTCGGAATACTCTCAGTTGGAAGAAATAGCCGCTAAAGCTGCGGCGGAGGCTGAAGCTTCAGCTCTGGAGGCGGAGACTGAATTTGCCCAGGATGAACCGGTTCAGGAAAAGAATCAATCTGCTCTGGCCAAATTCGGCGGTCAGGTGCTGGATTATTTCAATAAACCGGCAACCACCCGGCATAATGAACCTCTCCGGGGTGTTGAGTTTGGGTATGATTTTACCGGCGGGTTTGGGAATAGCCTTATCGGAACCGGTGATATTTTCAAAAAGAATATCGTCATAAACTTGAATACCTGGAGTGATCAGATACAAGACCGGGGGGTTGATTTTGGCTTTGATTTTGACTTCCATACTTTCATCAATGTTAATATCGGAAAAGGCGCATGGGGGCTTGGGGAATTTATTAATAGCGACAGCCGCTTTGACATCAATCTGCCCAAAGACTTATTCGAACTCTTATCTAAGGGGAATTGGGATAACCACAACCAGTCCGGTAATTTTTCGGTATCCGGCGCCACTTTTGCGGAAGCGGGGTTAAAATGGTACGGGACCTTCCTGGACAAAAAGCTGCGGGTCGGTGTTGCCCCGGCTTGGTATCTTCCTTTGGTATATATTCCCAAATCCAGCCTTAGCTATGTCTTACAAGCTGATCCCAGTTTAAGGGTGGCTGTCAGCGGCGATATGGCGGTCTATATGCCCTTTTCCCTGGATCCCTTTGAACTTAAAGACCTAGGCGGCGCGGACATTTCTCTCAGCGGTGAATACGCCCTCTTCCCCATTATCGATGTGGGGACTACGATAAGTCATATTCCCTTTGTTCCCGCCACCCTGTCCAATGGACAGACACTTACTTTCAGTAACGACATCATACCGGAGACAACCAATCTTTTAAGCGACTTTCCCGATATAGGAGATATCGACCCGGATACTTCAAGCTTTACCGATGCCAATAAGATAGTGCTGCGCCCCCTGCGGGTCGATTTTTATGTTCTTTACCGGCCCCTACGAAGGGATTTGCTGACCATTAAACCGAATATTGGGTTTACCGCAATAAACCCCAGTGAGGAAACGTATTTTAACGGCGCTATAGAGCTTCAGTTGAATCTGGCCCGTATCTTTTTCGTCCACCTGAATACCGGTATTGAGGAAGGGTATTGGAGGCATAAGCTGGGCTTTGCCCTTAACCTGCATGCCTTTGAACTGGACCTTGAAGGGGTATTGAAATCCCAGGATTATTTGAAGAGTTACCAGGCAAGCGGATTAGGCGTTACGCTTGGAATGAAAGTCGGGTTCTGACAGAGCCGCCCGAACAGGGACTGGCTAGAGCCTTTGCATAATGAAAACCCAGGACAGGCGCCTGGGTTTTTTATTCGTTCAGGAAACAGTAGGAAAAGTTCCGCTTCTATGGTAATATAAGCCCCGTATTTGCGACACTAGCTCATCCGGATAGAGCAACGGCCTTCTAAGCCGTAGGTGGTGGGTTCGAGTCCCGCGTGTCGCGTCGCAATTTGGCATCGCCAAATTGCGTTGGAGAAAATTGCATCGCAATTTTCTCCACACTAACAAGTATAGGGGGGGACTCGAAGGGAGTGAGCGCCGACCGAAAGGGAGGAAAAGGCGGCAGGATGCCGCCGGCAGCGAACTCCCCGGCCTGGAGGGGTGAGGCAGGACGCCGAACCCCGGAAGGCGAGTCCCGCGTGTCGCGTTTTATGAACGTAAACGGAAAGCATTATCGTACCATCTGGCTCAAGGAAGAGGATAAGCGGGTTGTACAAATAATCAACCAGCTTGTTCTGCCCCATAAATTTGAAATTTTGGATTTACATAGGGTCGAAGATGTCCGCCGGGCAATCAAGGACATGTATGTCCGGGGCGCCGGGCTTATCGGGGCTGCGGCAGCTTATGGCATGTACTTAGCGGCCCTGGAAGCCTCCGACTCCGCCTTTGAGCGTGACCTGCTTGCCTCAGCCCAGATATTGAAGGCCACCCGTCCCACTGCAAGCAACCTGGCCTGGGCAGTGGATGCCATGCTGGCAAAACTTACCGGCCCTTCCGGTGATATGGAACAGAAACGGGTGGAAGCCCGCAGTCTCGCCGGGGAAATCGCCGACCAGGATGCGGAGTACTGCCGGAACATCGGCCTTCACGGAGCGGAAATCATAGCCGGCATAGCGGAAAAGAAGAAGGGCGAAACCGTCAATATACTGACCCACTGCAATGCAGGGTGGCTGGCCTTTGTGGATTACGGTTCCGCCCTGTCCCCGGTTTATACAGCCTTTGACCGGGGTATCAAGGTCCATGTCTGGGTTGACGAGACCCGCCCCCGGAACCAGGGCGCGAGTCTGACTGCCTGGGAACTGGCCCAGCACGGGGTAAGCCACGACCTTATCCCGGATAACGCCGGGGGCCACCTGATGCAGCACGGCATGGTAGATATGGTGATCACCGGGGCGGACCGGGTGACCCGCTGCGGGGATGCGGCGAATAAAATCGGTACCTACCTTAAGGCGGTGGCGGCCAAAGAAAACGGGGTTCCCTTTTATGTGGCCCTGCCTTCGTCAACCTTTGATTTTACCATGCGGGACGGTCTCCGGGAGATTCCCATTGAAGAGCGGGATGCTGCGGAAGTGCGATATGTCAGCGGAAAAACCTCAGGGGGCATTATAGAAACGGTGCAAATTTGCCCGGACGCCACTCCGGCCCGGAACTGGGGCTTTGACGTAACCCCTGGCCGGTACATTCGTGCCCTGATAAGCGAGCGTGGTGTCTGTGAGGCTTCGGAACGGGGCATACTTTCCCTGTACCCGGAAAGGGCGGCCAATGGTTAAGGATGGGTATGTTAAGTATAGGGCGATTCACACTCCTGCTGGGGCGACTGAAAGCCCTCTCTGGGCGCAGCTTAATGAAGCCCGTACCCGGCTCCACGATCTCGGCTTGGTGGGAGAATATCCCGGCGGACCGGGTTATGGTAATGTTAGTGTGCGCCTCGGGGAGAATGATTTTTTAATCAGCGGAACTGCTACCGGAGAAAAACGGGTCCTTACAATCAACGAGTATTCCTGGGTCAGTTCTTTTGACATTGAAAAAAACACCGTTACTACCAAAGGGCCGGTTCAGGCATCCTCGGAATCCATGACCCATGGCGCTGTTTACCGGGCCTTTCCCGGCGCCGTCTCGGTATTGCACATCCACAGCCGGAAAATCTTTGACGGAATGCTCCGGGATGGGTACCCTTCCACTCCGGCGGGTGCAGCTTATGGAACGCCGGAAATAGCCCTGGCGATCAGTGACTGTGTTGCCCGGTTGGGAAAACCCAGCGGGGTCATTGTCATGGCGGGCCATGACGAGGGGGTCATCGCCTGGGGGCCCGGTATTGATAAAGCCCTTGATCTGGTATTGGAGCTTTGCACTAAATATAAGCTAGACGCTAAAAACTGAAGTTTTTGGAAATTATCACATAAGGGAATAAGGAGCAAAATTATGGCAGTAATCGGTATAATCGGCGGCAGCGGCCTGGATAACCCGGACATTTTTTCCAATCCTCGGGACGAGAAGCTTACTACCCCCTATGGAGAACCCTCGTCGCCTTTGAAGCACGGGACCATTGGAGGCACAGAGGTGGTGCTCCTGGGCCGCCACGGGCGGGAGCATACCATACCACCCACCCAGGTAAATTACCGGGCGAACATTGCGGCCCTTAAAGCGGTGGGATGTACCCACATTGTAGCTACCACCGCCGTAGGGTCCCTGCGGGAAGAAATAGGCCGGGGGGATCTGGTTATCATTGATCAGTTTATCGACTTTACCAAACAGCGGAAGATGACCTTTCACGAGTCTTTTGAGCCCCATAATCCCGTGCATACCCCCATGGCGGATCCCTACGACAGCCGGCTCCGGTCTATCCTGATAGCCCAGTGTAAAAAGCAAAACTACCGTTTCCATGAAAAAGGAACCGTGGTGACCATCGAAGGCCCCCGGTTTTCTACCCGTTCTGAATCCCACATGTTCCGCACCCTGGGGGCGGACATCATCAACATGTCCATCTCCACCGAAACCATTCTGGCAAATGAGATCGGCATACCCTACGCCGCAGTGGCCATGAGCACCGACTACGATTCATGGAGAACCGACGAGGAGCCGGTAAGCTGGGAGGCCATTTCAAAGGTTTTTGCGGAAAACGCAGAAAAGGTAACGACTCTGCTGACCGGGATTATTCCGCAGATATAGTGGAGAGGGTCCCTGGTTTAGTCCCGACTCGTCTTCCCACGGATAAAAAGTTGTTCATAAAATGAACAAAGTAGCGGTTGAATGCTTGACATGTTTTATAAAAGACTGCTATGTTTACCCATAATTTTATTCTAAAATGGGAGTGGTAAGGGTGCATTTACGTAGGGAGACATATAAAACACCAATAAATCTCTATCTAGTACGAAAGTACTTGTTATCTGTTACCCCCCCCCCCCCCCCCCCCACGAAATATAATTGTTTATATAGCAAAGAATTAGCTCAATTATCTGATATTGTAATTTCTCAAAATGCGCCAGTTCCCATAATGGGTTATTGGCTTTTTTATATGCCCTTTCCATCCATGCGAAGGGGTATCGGCTTTAAGGAGTCGGAACAGCAACCGGATTAAGTTCCCGATGCTGTTACGGCGCACGGGGAATTATCTGCGGTAATACAAGAAAAAAAACGGGTACAAGAGGTGTACTGTACACTAGGAGTAAATTTGCCCTGGCGATAACACAAACAGTATCCGGTATCGATCTTTATAAATGGGGGGATCGGAGGGGGTAAAAGGCATGTTTTTGGATTTATTTAAGAAGAATATTATCAATCAAATCGTGGCGGCGGATGACGGCAGGGTTCTGCATAGTCCTGTGGAACCCTATTTTCATGCTTTTACTGGGGAGTTCTCCCAAGGCATGCCCTTTACCTTTTATTTTGAGGAAAAAAATAAGCCGATTATGTTCGTCTACGACTCGACCCCAATTGACCGGCGTTCCAGCCATGCCTTGTTTCTTGAGCGCTGTGAGGAGATAAAGGTAAACATTCTACCCATCACCAACTTTATTCAGAAACTTACCGATGATGGATATGTAACGGTACGGCCCCTGGACTTTACTGACCGTCCGGAATTACCCCCTGATTATGCCAACCTGTGGCGCAAATATAAACAATTTTACAGTGATGTTATGAACGGGCTATCCTTTGCCTGCTTTTCACGGTTTGTGCCAGAGCAAAAGTTGTACGATGTTTGGATCAAGTTTAATCCCAAGGTGCTGGCGGGATAAAAGGGTGTTCAGTAGATGCTGGGTAGACAGGGGTAAACGGCTTATCAGCGCGGTGAAAATGTCGTATTTGGCATCTATAGTATCAATTGCAGTAGACTTAAAAAAAGGGGAATTTTGCATATAATGAAAATAACCAAAAGCTTAAGACAAATTATAAAATGGTTCGTACCATTTGGAATAATCGAATATCGATATAAAAAATCAGGGCGCTTAAATGCAGAACGAATACAAAAAGGAAATGATATAGCGATATATTTTAAAAACCTGGATAGAGATAATCAAGACCCAGAAATAGTCAAAATTATTGAATATCTTGAAAGAAACCAATGTTCTATGTATCCATATGAATTTACAAAGAAGTGTTTTTCAGAAAATATTGTCATATATATGGATAAAATATGTAAAATGAACTATGTATTACATGAAAATAAACGGATGTATTTTCCAAAAAACTGGGAAGCAAATCAAATCCGGGAATATTATAACTGGCTTTTAATGGAACAAGATGTAGATTCGCCACATCGTTATGATACAGCAGTATTTCGTGTTCAAGAGGGTGATGTTATCGCAGATTTAGGGACAGCAGAAGGATTCTTTGCATTGTCTAATGTTGAAAAAGCAAAGAAAATATATTTGTTTGAATGTGATAATAAATGGCTTAGAGCATTAAAAAAGACATTTGAACCATGGCAAGAAAAGGTAAGTATAGTAAATAAATATATTTCAGATACTACATCCAAGAATTATATAACTTTAGACGATTTTCTGGACGGAAAGGAAATTAATTTTATAAAGGCTGATATTGAGGGAGCCGAAATAGCACTTTTAAGGGGTGCAAAAAAGACCTTGTTAAATCAAAAGAAATTACAATTCTCTCTTTGTACTTATCATCGACAAAATGATGCAGAGGAAATTAATCAGATATTAACCCAAAATGGTTTTACTACTGAATATTCAAAAGGCTATATTATAACTATATTTGATAGGGATTCAAAAGAACCTTATTTAAGAAGGGGTATAATCAGAGCAAAGAATAATGAAAGTATATAAGAATTATTGTAATAGTGATAATAAATGTGATAGTTTTAAAAAAAGCAATGAAACGTTGAAGGAAATAAAACTTTATTTACAAAGATGTACTTCATATATTAAAGAAATAGATTCTGTGTTTAAAAAGCAAAAATTAGCTCATTTGTAAATAATTATAACGAATAGAGCTGAAACTTTTTATGAAGCGCTTCAACGAGTTTTGTTTACTAATCAATTAATATGGCGGGAGGGACATTCTTTTATAGGGTTGAGGCATTTAGATAAAATACTCTATCCATATTATGAACATGATATAAATAATCGTTTGATCACTAAAGAAGATGCATATAAATTCATAAACATTTTCTTATAATTCTTCATAAGTATTATAAGTATAAAAGCCATGTTCTGCTTGTAGATACTGGGCAGATAATAATTTTGGGTGGGTTTGATCAAAATCAGATGCAAACAATATTTGTTATCTTGATTTTATAAATCCACTACAAGATATATTATTTTCTGAAAACACTTACGATATTTCTTATAGTGATTTTGTTGTAGAGTATAAACAGCGATTGCAGACCTATATTCAAAAATGTTTGATTGATGTCTATAAACTTTCCTATGAAAGCGCTCCATTATTATCTTTGTTTATGTCTGAATGTAACGATAAAAACATGGATATTTCAGAAGGTGGTGCAAAATATAATAATTAGGGAATAACTACTGTTGCTTTGACTAATACTATTAATTCTTTAATAAATATAAAAAATATGTCCATGATTTTAAAATTCTAACTATGTCCGAATTAAAAACTATGATATTAAATAATTATAGTGGTAGAGAAAATGTGCAAAATTATTTCAGAACGAACAGATGCGCTACGGTGTTGATAATGATGAGGTTTTAACGCTTACAAACGATATACTTAAATTCACAACAAAAATAATTAAAGAAAATGCCCCAAATAATACAACCTGTAAGGTTAAATTTAGACTTAGTTCTCCAAACTATATTTCAGAATCTCATAATTTAGATGGTAGAAAGAAAATATGCTATTTGCAGTTCATATCACCAACTTTATTCAGAAACTTACTGATGATGGATATGTAACGGCGCGGCCCTTAGACTTTAATAATCGTCCGGAATTGCCTTCTGATTACGCCAACCTGTGGCGCAAATATAAACAGTTTTACAATGATGTTATGAACGGGCTATCTTTTGCCTGTTTTTGGCGGTTTGTACCGGAGCAAAAGTTGTACGATATTTGGATTAAATTTAACCCCAAGGTACAGGCGGGATGAAAGGTTCTGTAGGTACTAATTTCAATAGCATTTTGTATTTGATAATTATTATTTTATATGCAACAGCAGCATAAAGATCTGCTATTTACTTTAATAAATCAGCTATGGCGTATTGTTTCAGGACCTATAACTATGATACTTATTCCACTGTTCCTTTCACAGGAGCAGCAAGGGTATTGGTATTTGTTTGGAAGTATAGCTGCACTCAGTTCATTGGCAGATTTAGGATTTTCCAATATAGTTATGCAATTTTCAGCTCATGAATATGCATTTTTACATACTGGTGATGATGGGTTGCTTAGCGGCGAAAAAATATATTTACAAAGACTTGGTAGTTTTTTTCATTTTTCAGTTAAATGGGTTTTAACCATTTGTATAGTTGCTTTTCCAATTATTTATATAATTGGCGTTTCTTTTTTTTCAAAAGATAAGGTATTGAGTACTTATTTATTTCCATGGACTTTATATTCAATTGGTTCAGCTGTTAATTTTTATAATAAATCCATTTTATCCTTTTTTGAAGGCCTTAATAGAATTGAAATTATACAAAAGATATATTTCGTTGTTTCTGTTTTCAATACGGCTATAACAGCGATTGTACTTTTCCTTAGCGGAAATATCTATGCATTGTCATTTGGAATGTTGTTGAGTGCTTCCGTAATATTTTTATTTACAATCGGTAGTTTTAAAGATATTATAAAACAAATTATAAATTTATCAAAAGGATATTTCTTTAACTGGAAAGATGAAGTAACGCCCTTATTTATGAAATATGCTTTTAGTTGGATTGGTGGGTATTTTGTTTTTCAGATATATACACCGCTTATGCATTATTTTCATGGACCTATTTATAGTGGTAAAGTTGGATTCACGATTTCGTTGGTTATGGTAATATATAATATTAGTTTTATCTGGATTTCCACAATATTACCAAAAATAAATATGCTCATTTCAAGTAAAAGCTGGAAGAGCCTTGATATACTTTTCAGAAAAAGAATGTTATTATTATTAGGGACTTATATAATTCTGGCTTTGAGCGTAATTATTTTTATTTTACTATTTAAAAACAATATTTTAATATCAAAAATCATAGTACGTTTTTTGCCATTACGTTCAATAATTACATTATTTATATGTTATTTTCTTCAATCATTTGTGGGAATGTTAGCGGTCTACCTACGTGGCCATAAGAAAGAACCATTACTAATATATAGCCTTGTTACTGGCGCACTTGTTTTTATTTTAACATTAATTATTGGAAAATTTATGGCGCCGGAATATTTTTTTTCTGGGTTTATGTTTAGTTATATTGTAGCTATTCCATGGATTTTGTGTATATTTATAAACAAACGAAAAGAATATCGTTTATTATAGTAACAAAATTAGATATGTGAAAAGATAATTATGTTTGATTTTAATAAGTGACGTCTTGTAGAAACAGATAATTTGATTCATGTTGGTAATTATTTGATGCCATATAATATCAAAAAAACAAATAGCCAGAACAAAATCACTCTATCATTTGGAATTAACAAGGATTGGGACTTCGAAAATTATTTTTGTAAAATAAAGCCTCACCCTTTCATCTCAAGAGTATTATTTAGCAATTATATTTATTAATAAAAGGTAATTCAATCAACATTCAAATGAGTTTAAAACACATTTATTATCTAATACTTACACCATTTCAAAGAATGAAATGGTGGTTATTTAATTCTGTTTTTTCTAAAAATGAAATTATTTCTGAAAATAATAAAAATATATTTAGAAAAATATATAAAAATAATTATTGGGCTTCACAAGAGTCGTTTTCCGGAGGCGGTTCTCATATTGAAACAACTATAAATATAAGAAATGCTTTACCTGTTTTATGGGAAGAATATGATATTAAGACTTTTTTAGACATTCCCTGCGGAGATTATAACTGGATGAAAGAAGTAAGCAAAAAAAATATTGTTTATAGAGGGGGGGATATTGTAAGTGAGATTATTGATAGAAATAATCAACACTATAAAGATATAAATATATCTTTCAATGTTTTTGATATAACTAAAGATGATTTACCAAATGTTGATATGATATTTTGTAAAGACTGTTTTCAACATTTATCGTTTAGTAATGTATTTAAAGCGTTAATAAATTTTAAGAAATCAAATTCTAAATATTTATTAACAACATCATATCCATTGACGTGGGTTAATTGGGATATTGCTGATGGTGATTATAGAGCATTAAATTTAAGACTAAGGCCGTTTAATTTGCCTAAACCTATATATAAGCTTCACGAAGGGTCAAAAGGATACCAAATGGAAGTTGACAAATATTTTTATTTATATAAGTTGAAAGAAATTAATATATAGCTATATAAAATTAATATAAATTAATGTCTTATTAAGGAAATAAGATAATGATCCCTAAGATAGTACATTATTGCTGGCTTTCAAACGATCCAGTACCTGAAGATTTAAAAAGATACATGGATTCATGGAAACGAAATTTGCATGGCTACGAATATATTTTATGGGATTTTAATCGCTTTGATATAAGTACTTCATTGTGGGTGAAACAAGCTTTCGAAGCAAAGAAATATGCTTTTGCAGCTGATTATATTAGACTTTATGCCCTATATAATTATGGTGGTATATATCTTGATATGGATATTGAAGTTTTAAAGACATTTAATGATTTATTATATAATCAGATGATAGTGGCTTACGAGGATGACAAAAAGATTGGTTTTGAAGCCGGGTGTTTGGGTGCTGAAAAATATTCTGTATATATAAAGAAATGTTTGGATTATTATGATAAACGGGAATTTATTAATTTTGATGGTATTTATGATACATTGCCTTTGCCAAGAATAATGAATGATCTTATTTTGAGTTTGCTTAATAAAGATAATATTGAAATTTATCATAGTGATTATTTCACTGCGAAATCTTTTAGAACTGGCATAATTACTATTACAGACAATACATATTGTATACATCATTTTGCTGGTAGCTGGCTTTCAGAGATAGATAAAAAAAATATTGAAATACAATATAAAATATTTAAATATTTAGGAGATAGTTATTTTTCAAATTTATTACTTAGATTTATTTTTGTATATAAACATATTAAAAAATATGGAATATGTATGTCTATTAAATATTATTTTTATAAAATATTTAATATTCGATAAAATACTATGTCTATTAATGAGTTATGAATAATAAATCACCACTCGTATCTGTAATTATCCCATGTTATAATAGTGCGCAATATGTAAAACAATCAATATTATCAATAATAAATCAATCATACAAAAACATAGAAATTATTATTACCGATGATTGTTCAACTGATGATTCTTTTTCGGTAATTGAAGGGCTTGCAAGTATCGATAATCGTATTATTGTGATAAAAAATTCTGAAAATCTGAAATTAATTAAAACGCTGAATAATGCGATTGATATAGCCAAAGGTAAATATATTGCACGAATGGATGCTGATGATATATCTATGCCTATGCGAATAGAAAAACAGGTTTCTTTTATGGAATTGCACTCTGATTATGCAATTTGTGGTACGAACGCATGGCATATAAATGAAAGGGGGAAAATCATCGGGAAAGCTATTTTGCCTCTTTCAAATGTAGAGATCCAGAACTCAAAGTTTTGTTCATGTCCGTTTTATCATCCGTCAGTTATAATAAGAAGTAATATATTAAAAGAATTAAATTATAATGAAATATTTATACATACAGAAGATTATGCATTATGGTTAGAAATATTAGATCATTATAAAGGGTTCAATCTTAAAGAAAAGCTAATCAAATATCGTAAACATCAGGATTCTATAACACAAAAATATAAAGATATTATGCGGACAACATTAATACATATTATGTCAAAGTATTTGACAAATAAAGATTATGCTTTATCAACTTTATATATAGATAATATTTTTTTGCAGACAAAATATAATAGGAACATTGAGGTTGATACAATTGTTATAAAAAATATGAAACGTATTCATAATATGAATGGATATAATTTTAATATTTCCAGGAAATATTATAAATATTTTAAGAGAACAAATAATATTATCATCTTTTTTAAAGAGCTATCAAATATTAATATACTTATTTTTATGAATAGGTTGTTTATGTATTACTTAAAAAGAGTTATTTATATATTGCTGTTAGGATATGAGAGATGAAAATTTATCCTTTTGTTCGAGAAAAATATTCAATTATAAAAATGTATTTAAAATGTGCTCGCTTTGATCATTGGGTGAAACAAATATTCATATTTCCTGGCATAATATTCGCATTACTTCTCATTGATTCTTCTGTTATTAATACACGAAGTATTATTTTTGGTTTTTTTGCTACATGTTTAATTGCTTCCGCTAATTATATAATTAATGAATGGCTTGATGCGAAATTTGATAAATATCACCCTACAAAGAAAAATAGGCCTGTTGTTTCCCTGAAACTCAAATCAGGATATATTATTTTTGAATATATTATTTTTTCCATTTTTGGACTTTTTCTGGCATGGATAGTTAACGGCTTTGTGTTTATTTTTGTATTAGCTCTTTTTATTATGGGAATTATTTATAATGTACAACCTTTGCGCTCAAAAGATATCCAATATATAGATGTACTATCAGAGAGTATTAATAACGCATTACGCTTTCTTATAGGTTGGTTCACCGTTACTTCTGTTTATTGGCCGCCGGTTAGTATTGTTTTTGGGTATTGGATGGGTGGGGCATTTCTTATGGCTACAAAAAGATTTGCGGAGTATAGGATGATTGCCAACAAAGAGCAAGCAGGATTGTATCGTAAATCGTTTAAATATTATAGTGAAAAAACGCTTTTAATATCAGCTTTTCTTTATGCATTACTTTCAGTATTTTTTTGTGGTATTTTTATGATTAAATATCGAATAGAATTATTAATTGCAGTACCTTTTTTATGTGGCTTGTTCTGTATTTATTTGAATATTTGTTATAAGTTTGATTCTTCGGCACAAAAACCGGAAAAACTATTTAAAGAAAAAGGATTAATGGCATATATATTATTCTTTATTGTTTTACTTTTGATATTGTTGTTTGTGCCATTGCCATTCTTACAATATTTTTTAGAAACATCATTTATAACATCATGACGATAAAAAACATTTTTCAAATCTTATTAGGAGTATCTTTAAATTCTGTTGCACAACTGTTAATGCGAAAAGGTATGTTGCAAGTTGGAATAATTATATTTGATAATACGCTATTTAATTTAATACCCAAGATTATAAGTAATATTTTTTTATGGTTATCTATCTTTTGTTATATTTTGAGTGCTTTTGTTTGGATGGCAGTACTTTCAAAGGTAGAAGTAAGTTTTGCATATGCGTTTAATAGTTTAGGATTTGTTATTATTTCCGTTTCAGGCTATTTTTTATTTAATGAAAATATTACATGCCTAAAAATTATTGGATTTATTCTTATTTGTAGCGGTGTTTATTGTGTTTCAAGAAGTTGACAAATATGCGTAAATTTAAAAAAGGGAAAATATTTGATTATAATTGTATTATATTAGACATGGATGGAACTTTATATTATCAATTTCCTTTGCGTGTTTGTATAGTATTTATGATATTATGTCATTATATATTACATTTAACAAAAATCAAAGAAGTATTTATATTATGGAAATTCAGAAAATTGAGAGAAAATTATATTGCATCAATTAATAAAGATGATTTCGAAGAAGAATTATATAAAAAATTATCAGAATACTATCATGAAAGTTTAGAAAGCATTAAAAAATTAATTGATTATTGGATTAATGAGCGGCCGTTACCACTTATATATTTTTTTAGGGATAGAAAATTAATAAAGGCAATACAAAAGTTGAAAATGAATGGGATAAAAATTATCGTATATTCGGATTATCCTGTAGAAAAAAAAATCTCAGCCTTAAAAACACTCTATGTCGATTATCAATTTTGCGCTCATGATAAAAACATTAATTGTCTCAAGCCGGACATACAGGGTATTAAATACATCATTGATGTCTTACGGGAATCAATTGAAAATATACTTTTCATAGGTGATAGATATATAAAAGATGGCAAGTGTGCAGCGGGTGTGGGTATGGATTATATTATTTTATCTAGAAATCCTTTTTTAAGAGCATTTCAAATATTTTCTATGTTTTAATATTACGAAACATCACAAATATAACGTGGATGTAATAAAAGGTACTATTTGTATGATACAAGTAAAAATTATAAAAAAAATTTTATTGGTAATTTCGATGGTTGGAATTATTGGATGTTTATTGTTATTTATTCCACAGGTTCGATCTATGATTATCAAATTCATCGAAAAATCAATTCTTCATAGAGAATTAAAAGGTATAAATTTATGGCATCAATATTTATTTGATCTATCGATCAGTATTTATAGCATATTCTTTTTAATTTTAAACATTCTGTATTTGCAATTAAAAAGAATAAAGGTTCTGTCAATATTTGCAGGTCTTATTGGTATTCTCTCATTATTTTGGCTGATTAATACAATTTCGCCTCAATATGATCAACGTATCCATGAATTAGAGACTCTTGGTAGAGAAATAAAAACAGCAGAACCGGTTGGTAGTTTTCTTACAACAGAAGAAGGTGACTTATATCGTTTACAATTTGTATTATCTCCTCGAAAAATCAATTCTGCTGATATTAAAACTCGATATATAATTTGCTATATAAATGATGAAGTACCTAATGACCATGTTTTACTTTTGACTACAGATAATTTTGCATTATATGAAATTGATATGGAATGATATATCTCTATGCTATTTTTTTAAATATTATTTTTGGTATTTCAATTGTAACTTTGCTTGTCAATCTTCCAAATCGAAAAAGCAGCATAGTTTTTGTTTTATCGCTTGGAATTTTAATTGGAACTATTGGATTAGGTGCAATATACGGGGCAATAGCTTTTTTCTTTCCGATTATTTATAATAACCGCATTCTTATTGATACATTAATAACCTTATGTGTATTTATTCTTGCTTGGCGAAAAGGTTCTTTTGAGCGGATCATTGGTAAAATTCATTTTCGAAAAAAAATAGATGTTCTTAATTTAATAATGTTTTTTTATGGAATATTTTGGTGTTGTATAATTGTAGGCGAATTATACATGGAGCCTGATGGTGGCTTTGATTCATGGATGATGTGGAATCTAAAAGCCCGTGCGCTTGCAGCTTCTGGTGGAGATATATCGGTAACATTATTAAATGGGTATCAAAATAGTGATTATCCTCTACTATTACCGTATATTAATGCGAGGGCATTTCAGTCATTTGGAGCATACTCGACTATTATACCCCGCATTACTATGCTTCTTTTTTACATTGCATTTATGGGGGTATTTATCTCGTTTGTTGCTCTCCTGAAGGGGCGTCTGGTAGCATGTTTTGTTATGGGTATTATGTTTTCTATACCCTATCCGCGAAAAATTTTTATTTCCCAATATGCTGATGGTCCGATTTTTACACTGTTTATGGCGCTTTTTGCTGTAATATGGCTTAATGAAATATTTAACAAAGCCGAACCAGGGAAAGAATATTATCATATTTCGTTTATTTTACCAGGGATATTGCTTGGTGCACTTATTCTGATGAAAAACGAGGGCATTCTTCTTGCTGGTAGTTTTTTTTGTGTATATATTCTTTTTCATTTTATTGAAAAACGTACTTCTATAATATCTAAGGTAGTATTACAGATGGCTTTAGGATCATTATTATTTATTATGTTATTTTTTTCCGCTCGAATTTATTATCCTACTGAAAATGCTTTTATATCGACGAATATATTGGAAAAATTCCAAGGGTTTATCGATATATCCCGATACAAAACAATCGCAGTTTATCTTTTTAAAGAAATATTTTCCGATCACTGGTTATTCATTCCTGTTTTGCTTTCATTTGTACCATTTGTACTAGGATTTATTTCTTGTTGGAAAAAGGCGACAATTATTATGTTATTTCCAATTGTTATTTCATTTATAGGATATATGGCGATATACCTAATAATTTCAGACAATCTGCAGTGGTATCTTCGTTTTACTATCGATCGTGTTATTTCTCATTTAGTACCGGCATATCTTTTATATCTGATTATAATAACCCGGGTTCCTTTAAGATATCAAGATAGAAATCTCGAAAATTATAATTTTCAAGGAAGTATTTTACAATAATGGAGGATAATTCTATCCTTGAAAATAAAGAAATAAAATTAATTTCTAAATTAATAATCTTTGTCTTATTCTTCTTATATTTATACCCCTTAAAGTTTATTTTTTTTTCTGGTATAAGTACTAGATTATTTATAGGAGGCATTGGTTTTATTTTATTTGCTACTAAACGGCTAACAACATTACCTAGCAAGATATTTATTGTTAAGAAAGAATGGGCGGTAATTTCATTTTTATTGTGCTTTATATTAGTTATCTCTCTTTTGACTAATATGATAAATAGAACGTCGGAAACTCAATTTACAACTTATCCAATATCAATGATAATGATATTTTTTGCTGCATATTTTATATCAACTATTCTAAAATTAAACTATGGATGTATTAAATTCGAATTAATAGCTAACTATATCGTTATATGCATTTTCATGCAAATGATATTTGCCATTTTAATAATTATATTTCCTTCATTTAGAGGTATAGTAAATATGTTGTCTGATGAATCTGGAGGTATACATTTTATTAAAAACGATATTTTATTGCGAGTAATTGGTTTAAGTAGTCATTCATTTGGCGCTGGCGTTATTAATAGTTTTGGCCTACTACTAATATCATTAATGATAAAACAATATGCTTTAAAATGGAATGAATATTTATATCTAATATTTGGGTTTTTTTTGGTGAGTATTGTCGGTTGTATGATGTCAAGGACGACTGTTGTTGGAATTTTATTGTCGTTCTTTATATTGATTCATAAATCACTGATATTAAAATTCAGGTTCACCAAGAAATTTCGGTCTGGATTAAAATCAATAGTTTTTATTATTATATTTGGCACAATTTTATTATTCATATTGTTCAATGATATAATTATGAATTTAGAAACTTTTTTCCGTTATGGTTTTGAGTTTTTATATAATCTTTCTGAAAAAGGAGATCTAAGCTCAGCGTCTACAGATCAATTAATTGATATGTATAAAACTATTCCTTCTGAGATAAAAACATGGATTATTGGAGATGGATATTGGGCCGACCCCTTGGGAGATGGATATTACATGCATACTGATGTAGGTTATATGCGAAGTATATTTTATTATGGGTTGATAGGAACTCTTATTTATTATGCATATGAAATGGCGCTTATATGGTTCGCGGATAGAAAGACGAATAAAGAGTTTCAGCTTTTTTTTGCTATAAGCGCAATTCTCTTATTGATTTGTAGTCTAAAAGGTTTTACGAATTTTACATCATTTGTTGCAGTCTTTTTGTTTTGCAAAAAAGATAATATTTGTAATCTACACAATAGATAAAACAAGTATAGTTTCAATCTAATTAATCTAAAATTAGATGCTAAGCTAGATTCTGGCTTAAAGGAAAATATGGCAAATAAGATAAATATTCTTGTTGCAAGTATGTACCCTGGTATTTTTGGCGGCATAGATAGGTGTATTATGAATTATGTAATAAATATGAATCCTGATAAATTTCAATTTGATTTTATTTGTTATAGTTATCATAATGAGCAGCCTGGTTGCAGGAAAGAAATAATAGATAATGGAGGACGAATATTCATAGTTCCAGGAAGAAAAAAAAATATTTCTAACTATAAAATGTTAAACAAAATATGTAAAAATAATTATTATGATATTGTATGGGTAAATCTGGGAGATTTATTTAATATTCGTTTACTGAAAATTGCACGCAAACACAATATTAGAAAACGTATAGTGCATGGGCATAGTATTGGTAGCGAAGCTGGGATTATAAGTCGCCTCGTTCATCAGATAAATAAAATATTATTACCAAAATATGCAACTGATTTTTGGGCATGTTCAAAAATAGCAGGCGAATATTTTTTTACAAAGAAGATACGTTGTTCTTCTTCTTTTAAAATTATTCATAACGCAATAGACGCAAAAAAATTTAATTTTAAAAACGATATAAGAAACATGAAAAGAAAGGAACTCAACGTTGATGGAAATTTTGTTATTGGTCACGTTGGACGATTTTCACCTGTAAAAAATCATCAATTTCTTGTTAAAATATTTTATGAAATATACAAAAAGTGTCCTGATTCAATACTTTTATTGATAGGCGAAGGTGAATTACGTACAGATATTGAACGACTTGTTAAATCACTGGCATTAGAAAAAAATATCTATTTTCTTGGACATCGTATGGATATGCCTGAATTGTTTCATGCCATGGACGTATTTGTCTTTCCTTCATATTTTGAAGGTTTGGGATTAGCCGTAGTTGAAGCTCAAGCTGCATCATTGCAATGCTTTGTTTCGAAAACAGTACCCACGGAAGTTAAGATAGTTCGTGATTCGGTTTCTTTTATTGATATAAATGAAACCGCAGAAAAATGGGCGGATGAAATATTGCAAAAGAAATATTATCAAAGAATTAGTACTTTGGAGGAAATGAAAAATCAAGAGTATGATATAAAAACAGAATCTAAAAAAATGGAATTATATTTGAGTTAGTTACATTTCGACAGAATGTGAATTAATTTTTAATTTAAACATACTTCTAGAGTATCTATATAATACCTCTGATTTGTAAAAGATTTATTTCATAGGAGCAATACTGTAATATTATGTTAATTTCATTACCATTTGTTTATTTCAAGGAAATAGCCAGAAAGATAATAAATACTCTTTTAGTAAAAATGCGGTATGCTATTTGTAAAGATATGATATATTTAGGAAGGAATAGAAATTTATATGTAAATATAGGTGATTATGTTCGTATATCATCTCTAGAACTTGTTGCATATAATATTAATGAAAATAATATAGAGGGTTGTGTTGCAGAACTTGGTGTATACAAAGGAGATTTTGCCCAACATATAAATATTTTATTTCCGGACAGAAAACTATATTTGTTTGATACATTTGAAGGATTTGATGCAAGAGATGTTATGGTTGATGTTAAAAACAAATATTCAGCTGGCACACAGAACTTTTCTGGGACGAGTATAGAATTGGTTCTAAATAAAATGAGATACCCTAAAAATTGTTTAATTAAAAAAGGATATTTTCCAGAAACAACAAAAGACATTGAAGAAAGATTTGTATTTGTAAGTATTGATGCTGATTTACTTGAACCAATATATCAAGGACTTAAATATTTTTATCCGAGATTACAAAAGGGGGGATGTATTTTTGTTCATGATTTTAATAATATGGAATATGCTGGTGCAAAAGCAGCGGTAAAAAAATATTCAATGGAATTAAATATACCATATTTCCCATTAAGTGATATTTGTGGTAGTGTAGTATTTATAAAATAAAGGCTCTGGAATAGTATAGAAATGAATAATATTCTTTTTATCACAGCCTTCCCACCAAATAATAAAAGTGGCGGACAGACGTTTTCTATGAACCTACTTAGAGATTTAGCAACAAAATATAGTATTGACTTAGTTTATTTTTCGTATAAAAATCATACTATTGATCCAACTTTACAATTAAATTTAGCAAAAATATTTACTGTTAAAAATGCTAATTCTCTAATTTGCCCTATAATCCATCCAATTTTTACTAGGCGGTTTAATAGAACTATATTAAATTATTTAAAAGGCATTATAAAAAATTACGACATAGTATTTTTTGACCATATACAGGTTGGTTTGTATGCAGTCTATTTAAATCATCCTTATAAAATAATACGATGCCATGATATATTAGCACAAAAATATACGCGATCAGGAATAATTGTAAAACAATGGATTAGCATAACAGAAAAGAAAATATTAAAGATGGTTCATAAAATATTTGTTCCGTCAGAAAAAGATGTAAATTTTGTAAAAAAAGTATATGGAATTGATGTTCTTTTCACCCATGAATACTTAAAAAAATATTCTTACAGTACTACAAAAAAAATGGATAATATTTTTATCTTTTTTGGCGTATGGTCACGGAAAGAAAACGTTAAAGGATTAATCTGGTTTATCAAAAATGTATACCCGCGTATCAATTGTAGTTCTGATATTAGATTTATAATAATCGGTGGTGAATTAGCTTCAAAACTACAAAAAAGATATGTATTGCCTTATCATAATATTGAATATATTGGTTTTGTTGAAAACCCGCTTGATATCTTGCATACCTCTAGCGCTCTTGTTGCGCCTCTTTTTGCAGGAGCCGGAGTTAAGGTTAAAGTTATTGATGCGTTTACTACAGGGACTCCGGTTATAGGAACGGATATAACTTTTGAAGGATTACCGTTTATAGAAAAACTGGTTTATCACGCAGATGATCCGCAGGAATATGCGGATATTATAAATAATTTTTGTTCTATGTCTTTTAATGAAAAGCAACAAAACGCGCAAAAGTTTTGTATGCAATATAATAACCATCATTTAGTGGAACAATTATAACTACCTGTTCAGTCTGTAATATTAAACTAGAAAACACATAAATATGTTCGCAATATTTGTTTATATTTATAACACTCCCAAAGAACTTCTTGATGCTCTTTTTTAGACCTTTTTTGAACTATGGTCAAGGATTGAAAACAGCGATAGATTAATTTTATTTATTAAAAATGTATACGCCTTGATTGATAATAGTAATAATATTAGTTATTTAATAATAGGCAGTGGTTTATCAGATAAAATAATTAAAAATAAATAGCGGTCAATACGAATATCAATTATTTGTGATTTGTTGAAAATCTATAGGGTGCTTAATTTGGAAATAAAAGATAAAACTTGTAAGCCAAATATTGCTGTATTATTAGCTGCATATAATGGAGAAGAATGGATATATGAACAAATAAAAACCATTTTAAATCAAAATGATGTAAATATACATATATACATTAGTGTTGATCTGTCTACAGATAATACTTATAATATTGTAAGAAGTTTATCGGAAGAATGCTCTGAAATAACTCTTTTGCCTTATGGAGAAATATTTGGAAGTGCCGCAAAAAATTTTTATAATCTCATATTAAATGTGCCTATAGAAGATTATGATTATATTTCATTATCAGATCAGGATGATATTTGGCTCGAAGACAAGTTATCCAAGGCTATTGATAAATTAAATAAACTAAATGCGGATGGCTATTCTAGTAATGTAATGGCTGTTTGGGAAAGTGGAAAAAAAGTTTTAATTAAGAAATCATTTCCTCAGCGTAAATATGATTATTTATTTGAAGCACCAGGGCCGGGCTGTACTTTTTTGTTGAAAAACAATTTGATAATTGGACTTAAAAAAATAATGGCTGATAAAAAAAAATATTTATTTCAATTAAATATGCATGATTGGTTTATATATGCGTATGCGCGAAGTCATAATTATAAATGGATAATAGACAATAAATATTATATAAACTATAGACAACATAATCATAATGAATTGGGAGCAAATTTTGGATATAGAGCATTTATTAATAGAATAAAAATTATGCTAACGGGATATGGAATTAGCCAATCAATTTTAATTATAAATTATCTTGAGTTACAAGATATTCCATTTGTACAAAAATGGTATGCCGCTAATAAAATTGATTTTAGAAATCTTGCACTAAACACAAATCAATGCAGACGAAGAAGAAAAGATAGGTTTTTCTTCTTCGTACTTTGTATATTATTGTTGATTATAAATAAATTCAAGGGAATTTATGATTCAAAAATATATTTTGCTGGATAGAAGCAAGCTAGTCGTTATCGTCAGGGAAATTACGGCTAAGTAATGAATATCCTTATTACTGGAATACATGGCTTTGTTGGAAGTAATCTTGTTAGATCATTGGAAAATCATACTATTTATGGTTTAAGTACCCGTTCACCTTTTTGGGAAAATTTAAACGGCTTGCCTCCAATTGATTGTATTATTCATTTAGCAGGTAAAGCCCATGATACAAAAAATATAACAGAATCAGAAATATATTTTAATATAAATACCGAATTGACAAAAAAAATATTTGATTATTTCCTGCAAACAAGTGCAAAGAAATTTATTTATTTTAGTTCAGTAAAAGCGGTTGCTGATACGGTTGATACTATTCTAACCGAAGATGCTATCCCTCTTCCAATAGGTCCATATGGTGAAAGTAAATATTTTGCAGAAGAATATATTAGGACGGTTTCAATAAATGCATCTATACCAAATAAACAAGTTTATATACTTCGCCCTTGTATGATTCATGGCCCTGGTAATAAGGGCAACTTAAATTTATTATATAATATAATAAATTTAAGTATTCCCTGGCCGCTTGGATCTTTCGATAATAATCGATCTTTTACTTCAATTGATAATTTGATTTATATAATAAATAAATTATTGGAGCATGAAATAGCTTCGGGGGTTTATAATGTAGCTGATGATGAGGCATTATCAACCAACGAAATAATACAATGTATAGGTGAAACAATACCCCGCAAATGCAAAATTTTGTATATAAATAAACGATTAATGGCAGGTGTCGCAAGATTGGGGGATATATTTCACCTTCCCCTGAATCAAGAGCGTTTGAAAAAACTAACTGAAAACTATATTGTTTCAAATGAAAAAATTAAAAAAGCCTTGAGTATAGATTATCTGCCATTGTCAGCCAAGAACGGATTGATAAAAACCATTCAGTCTTTTAAATCGGAGAGTATTCAAAGATGATCCGTTTTTTTGACATTTTATTTTCAGGTATTGCAATTATTATTTTGCTTCCCTTTATGATCCCAATAGTAATTGGGTTAAAGTTGACAGGGGAACATTATATATTTTATGAGCAAATAAGGGTTGGTCGTCATAGCAAAGATTTTAGATTGCTCAAATTTGCCACAATGCTTAAAAATTCTCCTAATTTGCCTGGTGGTTTATATACGAATGTCAATGACCCAAGAATGCTTCCTATGGGAAAATTTTTAAGGAAGACAAAAATAAATGAGCTTCCACAGCTGATAAATATTTTTCTTGGCCAAATGAGTATTGTTGGTTATAGACCAACAGTTAGAGAACATTATAATGCATATCCAGAATATGCTAAACAAAAATTATATTATTCAAAGCCAGGATTAACCGGGATGGGGTCTATTATCTTCAGAAATGAGGAAGAAATCCTTCAAAAATTTGAAGATAAAAAAAACTTTCATCAAAATGTGATTATTCCATATAAAGCCTTGTTAGAAAGTTGGTATATTGATAAAAGAAATTTAGTAAATTATTTTAAGATAATTATTATTACAGTCATTGTGGTGTTGAAAAGTACTAACGATTCATGGAAGAAAAGTTTTCGTGATATTCCTTCTCCGCCTCCTGAATTACAGCCATACATATAATAGAGGAATTTAAATTATGAATTCAATGCTTTCTCTTATTGGCCGATATGAACCTCTTTTTGTGGCGGATATAAATGTCTATGAGAAATCATTAAAAGATATTATATCTTCATCCCGATTTTTGGTAATTGGAGGTGCTGGATCTATTGGTTCTGCTTTAGTACAGGAAATATTTAAACGGAACCCAAAATTGCTTCATGTGGTTGATATAAATGAAAATAATATGGTTGAGTTGGTTCGGGATATTCGAAGTTCTCTGGGATATATCGATGGTGAATTTTCAACTTTTATTATTGACTGTGGTTCGGATATCTTTGACTCATTTATAAATAATGGCCCAGGGTATGATTTTGTTTTTAATTTATCAGCGTTAAAGCATGTAAGGAGTGAAAAAGATCCTTATACTTTGATGCGTATGATAGATATAAATATTCTCAATATTGACAAAACAATAAGCCAAGTTAAAGCAAAAGGAGCCCAAAAATACTTTTGTGTATCTACAGACAAGGCAGCAAATCCTGTAAATATGATGGGTGCATCAAAGCGAATTATGGAAATGTTTCTTATGCGCCATTCTTTGGAATTACCAGTTTCTACAGCCAGATTTGCAAATGTTGCTTTTTCTGACGGAAGTTTATTATATGGATTTAATCGCCGTATTGAAAAAGAACAGCCTATTTCTGCTCCAAATGACGTTCGCCGGTATTTTGTTACACCGCAGGAATCAGGAGAATTGTGCCTCATGTCATGTCTGCTGGGTGAAAACAGGGATATCTTTTTTCCAAAATTGGATTATAGCATTAATCTGATAACTTTTAGTGAAATAGCTATACGCTTTTTGGAAGGCCTTGGTTATGAACCTATTCAATGTGCCACAGAAGAAGAAGCTAGGAAGCGGGTAATTGAGCTCAAAAAACAGAGAAAATATCCGGTTTATTTTTTTAAGAGTGATACTACCGGGGAAAAGGATTATGAAGAGTTCTATACGGAAAGTGAAACTATTGATTTTGATAGATTTAAATCAATAGGGGTTATAAAAAATGAAGCGCTTTATGATGATCAGAAAATGAATATTTTTATAAAAAATATTCATTTCTGGAGAAACAAGTGTACTTGGTCACGATTCGAACTAATAAATTTATTTAATCAGATGATACCAGAATTTAAGCATCAGGAATCTGGTAAATTTCTTGATGGAAAGATGTAGAGTAACATTGTATGAATGAAGAATCAAAAGAAGACGAAATCAGCCTCATTGATCTCTTTGCAGTCATCTGGCAAAGGAAGATAATGATAATTATCATAACCATAATAGTCTTGATAAGTGTAATTATCTATTCCATTATTTCTATCAAATTACCATCTAAAAAATCTCCCCTCCCTAATGAATACACCCCTGTTGCTCTCATGCTTATCAATAATGGCTCTTCGTCAGGTAATGGTATGGCCTCTGTGCTTAGCGCCAGTGGCCTTGGTGGATTGGCAGGCCTAGCCGGCGTCAGTACCGGTTCATCCTTCAGTGACCTCGCGATTTATCTTGTTAGTACGAATTCCTTCCTGGATGCGGTGGTTGACGAGTTTGATCTTATTACTCGGTATAAAGTTAAAAAATTCTTTCGAGCAGGAAGCCGTAAAGCGCTGAAGAAGAAACTCGCCGCATCTGCTGATGAAAAAAGCGGAGTCTTTAGTGTTAGCTTTACCGATATTGATCCTGTATTTGCACAGAGGGTGGTCAATTATTGTGTCTCATACCTCCAGGCCTGGTTTGATGAGCTTGGCATTGACAAGAACAAACTGGAAAAAGAAAACTTGGAAAGGAATATCGAGAATACTTTTCGGGAAATACAAAGCTTGGAAATGGAAAGCCAGAAACTAGGCATGTCGGTCACTGGCGGTGGGGGGGCGGCTTCCATTCCTTCAATCGCCCTTGAACAGCGCCGTATCGCGCTGGAACTGGGAGCCCAGCAGCAGGTTTATACCCAGCTTAAAGTTCAGTATGAACTTCTTAAGGTAACCATGGCCAGTGAGAAACCAGTCTTTCAGATCTTGGAAATGGCCGAAATCCCGGACCAGAAATCAGGTCCTAGTCGCGGAATGATTTGCATCATCGTTACTCTTGCCGCAGGGTTTTTTGCTATATTTCTTGCCTTCATTCTGAATGCCATAGACAATGTCAAAAAAGACCCTGAAGCCATGGCAAAACTGCGGAGGACCCGCGTTTGAAGTTACAATGGCTTACCATCTGTTTTTTACTTATTTCCTTACGCGCTTTTGCACAGGAGCCCAGTGTTTCTAAAGTAACAGAATCTGAGGCTTTAAGTCGCTATGCCCAGCTGGCTCTCTCCAGCCCCGATTACCGGGTTACCGCAGGGGACATCTATACCCTGGAATATGCCGCTGGTACTGTCCCTGTGATCTATAAAATCGTTGTGGATACCAGTTACCGCATCAAGGTTTCTAATCTTGGGGTGATTAATGCCACTGGGAAAAGTTATCAGCAGCTTAAGAGTGAAGTTGAAGCTATCGTTACCAATAACTACCCCTTAAGTGGGGTCCAGTTGGTCCTCACCGAACCGGCATCCTTCCGGGTCCGTATTTCCGGGGAGGTGCAGAATTCCCGGGAAATCGCAACCTGGGCCTTAGCACGGCTTTCCGGCCTCTTAGGCGCCGAAAACTTAACCTCCTATTCTTCTCTCAGGGATGTGTCGGTAACATCACTGAATGGTCAAACTCGGGCCTACGACCTCTTTAAGGCCCAGCGTTTCGGGGATATGTCCCAGGACCCCTATGTCCGCCCCGGGGATGTGATTACGGTGAACCGTATCACCCGGGTGGTCTCCGTGACCGGGGAGGTGGAACGTCCTGGGGAATACCAGCTGCTGCCCGGGGAAAGCCTCCGGGAACTGGTTGACTACTATGCCAGCGGACTTTCTCCAATAGCCGACCCTTCCCGGATAGAACTGGTGCGGCAGGTGGGGAGCGCTGTCGATTCAGGGGATAAGATCTACCTGACCCGGGATGCTATTAATTCAGGTTACCCCTTGCAGCATCTGGACACTATTCGGGTTCCTTCGATCGCTGAACTTATTCCGGTAATGTTTGTGGAGGGGGCGGTCCGGGTGACCGAAGAGGGGGACGAGCTGACCACCGCTACCCGGCTGACGATCCGGTTCAATGCAGGGGAGAACTACGCTTCCCTGGTACAGCGGAACCAGGCCTGGTTCTCGGCTATTTCGGACACTAAAAACGCCTACCTCATCCGGGGGGCTGAACGTATTCCCTTAAACCTGAATCCTATGCTCTATGATTCGTCGTACCGCAGTCAGTATTTGGTAGAGCATAACGATACTCTGATCATTCCCTTCCGGCAGTACTTTGTAACGGTGTCCGGTGCGGTCTATTCGCCGGGGCGCTTCCCCTACATTCCTGACCGGTCCTGGGACTACTATATCGGCTTGGCCGGGGGCTTTCTTCCTGAACGAAATACCCGCGAGAAAGTGGATATCGTGGACCTGGCGGGGAAGAAGCTGACGAAGAAGGATATTATTACCCCGGAGACGAATATCACCGCCCGGGCGAATAGCGGATTATATTACTTTAACCAGTATGGGCCGGTGATTACCACGGTATTGTCTGTCGTTTCTACCTTCATTACCGTTACGCTGCTTATCACGCAGTAATCATGAGCTCTAAAAGATAAATCTGGAGATATAATTTGCTCTTTTCGTCCTATGGCTTTATTTTTATATTTTTGCCCATAGTTTTTGCAGGGTTTTTCTTTCTTAACAGGGTTAAGTGTAAATACATTGCAAAATTGTGGCTGGTGGTCGCATCCCTGATATTCTATGCTATGGGAAGCCCCGCATTTTTCCCTTTTTTTATGGGGAGTATTTTTGGTAATTATATCCTGGGCATTATCCTGTCAGCCGTTAATGCGGAAAAGCCCGTAGGCGGGGTTTCCCTGTTTGATCAGAAAAAACTGACCCTTGCCATAGGAATTGCCGCCAATGTTATCCTGCTGGGTTATTACAAATATACCGATTTCTTTATATCAAACATCAATTTGATTGCCCATACCGGTATTTCGTTGCGGCATATCATATTGCCCATAGGTATATCTTTTTTTACTTTCCAGCTGATTGCCTTCCTCGTTGACTCCTATCGGGGGCTTACCCGGTCTTATTCCATCCTTGACTATCTCCTTTTTATTACATTTTTCCCCCAGCTTATTGTAGGGCCTATTGTCCATCATGGCGAAATAGTCCCCCAGTTTGAAGATGAAAACAAGGCAAAGCTCGACTGGGGTGCGGTTGCCGCCGGCCTGTTTCTGTTTTCCATCGGCTGCGCCAAGAAAATACTGCTGGCCGATCCCATGACTGCAAGCGCCAGTGCCTTTTTTGCGTCCGTCCCTTCGCATCCCGGATTTATTGAATCCTGGTGGTATTCGGTTGAATATACGGTTTCCTATTATTTTGACCTTTCCGGGTATGCTGATATGGCAATTGGCCTGGGGAAAATGTTTAATATATCAATCCCCCACAATTTTAATTCCCCCTACAAGGCGCGGAATTTTCAGGACTACTGGCAGCGCTGGCATATAACCCTGTCACGGTTTCTGGGGGATTATATTTTCCGGAGTATTTACCGGAAAGGGGATAAATATCGCAATTACTATATTGCCACTATGGCTACTTTTTTTGTGAGTGGATTCTGGCATGGCGCTGGATGGACTTTTATTGTATGGGGGCTTGTAAATGGCCTATTTGTCTGTGCCGCCGGCTGGATGAAAAAAAGGCATATACGATTCCCTTTTTTTATCGCTGTTTTTCTGACCATGCTAGGAGTTGTCGCGTTACGGGTGTTATTTGTGTCTGGATCATTTGCCGATGCGCTGTCCGTATATCAGGGTATGATAAACCTGGAGTCACTTTTTAATAACGACATAGCTATACCGGGGACGATCACTTTAACTGGAAAACTCACCGCGGTGATATTTATCTTCGGTTTATTACTTTGCTGGCTTGCCCTGAACTCGGTTAGAATGGCGGTTTTTTTCAAAGCTAGATGGCCTTATTTGTTATTTTCAATTCTTCTTATGGGGTTAAGTTTGTTTAGGATGAATAATGGTATGGCATTTCTCTATTTCCAATTTTAAGGTTGATGATGAATATAAGTTCTAAAAGATGGTGTATAGTGTTTATTGCCTTTAGCATTATTACCATGGGGATAATTATGTCAGTAAATTATTTTATTGACCCGTATGGATATTTTTCTGACGTACCACCGAGAAAGGATTCTGGGGATGGGCTTGTATTAAGAAATGCAAAACTCAGTTATATTAGAAATCATTCGATACTTTACGATGGATTTATCATAGGTGGTTCTCGTGCAGGGGTTATTGATCCGAAACCTGTTTCTATTTACACAGGGCTATCGTTTTATAATTTATTTTTTACCGGTGGATATCAAGAAGATTATGAGAGGAGTATAGATTTTCTGATTGAAAATACGGCTGTAAAAAATATTTTTCTGCAAATCCATGGTAGGGAAATTATTAATGGACGAAGCCTATTTCAGCATATATATGCAGTAGATTCTAATATACCATCAAAAATTAGATATTATAGAACAATATTATTATCAGATTGTTCTACGCCGATTTTAAATTATATTATAAAGAGAGATAATTATCCGATTAAAAATAATGGTATGATAAATTATTTTGAAGTATTCTATGACCCAAGTCAAAAAGAAGGTATGCAGTATGTAAATCAGAAGTTTGTTAATAATTTTCGGGAAAGGGAGGAATACATTTTTATTGAAAAATCAAAAGATGATTTTCCTGACCTTGAATATACACTCGATTCCTTAGTGCGAATTAGAAACAAATGTGCAGAAAATAATATTGCCCTTACCTTAATAGTATGCCCCAGTTCTGTTCTTGCATTATCAGGCATTGAATCGCCCATTTTTTGGGAATTTCTTAAAAGAGTATCATCAATCACTGGTTTCTATAATTTTAATGGATATTCGAAATATAATTTTAACCCATATAATTATACTGATGAAACTCATTATAGAAATGAAGTGGCTGATAAAATGCTTCGGATAATATTTAACCAGGAAACACCACCGGATGATGATTGGGGTATCTTTTTAACTCCTGAAAATATTGATGAATATCTGGAACGGCGAAAGAATGAATACTATGGTTTAAAAAAGATATATGAAACCACAGGCGAGATTCCCCTGGGAGATATGACAGATTCCAGCTTTATCCCTCTTAGTAAAGGGAACTTCTAAAACCCCCGTTTAGAAGTTCCTTCTCATTTTTTTCTAACTAAAATTTTTTCAGACTATTATATAAAAAAGGTTGCAAATTCAATGGAAACAAAAAGATTTAAGGCATTAGACGGCATAAGAGGAATTGCCGCCTTAATTATTGCATTTATATATCATTATCAGAATTTTGCGCCAGAAACTTACCCATTCCGCAAAATATTATATTGGCCTTATCATTTTGGCTGGATAATGGTTGATTTGTTTTTCATATTGTCTGGTTTTATTTTTTTAAGTATGTATGGAGAAAAAATAAATAATCGTAATATGTCTGGTAAAAGTTTTTTTATATTAAGATTTAGCCGTTTATATCCATTACATTGGCTAATGCTGTTGGTAGTAATAATTGTAAAGCTTTTGCGTAAAATCACTATAGGAACAGGTTTCTTCGTTTATCATAATAACAACCTATTTACTTTTTTACAGAATTTACTACTAATACAAAATGGCTGGTTACAAACTGATTTTTCATTTAATGGACCGGCATGGTCAATACCTGTTGAAATACTAATGTACATTGTTTTTTTTGCAGTGTTTTATTATGCAAGGAATAAAAAAGCATATATCGTTACCTGTTTAGCGCTAATCTATTATGGGCTTATTATGTATTGTTCGGGCCGGAATAATACATTATTTAATGGTCAAATTGCACGAGGATTGATAGGATTTTTCATTGGTTGTATAACTGCGGAAGTTTATAAATATTCTATAATTAATCCTAAAAAAGGTAATAAGTTCATTTTATTTTGTACTATTTCACTGGGGTTCTTAACGGTTATACCGATAATATTTGGGTATAATGTTTTAAGAAGATGGGATTTATTATATGTATTTATATTTTTTCCTGCTTTATTACTTGTCGTGTTAAGAGTTAGCACTGTGGCAAAAATATTTTCAATAAAACCGCTGGTGTATTTAGGAGAATTATCATACTCAATATATTTATTACATTACCCAATGCAGCTTATTGTTAAAACAATAGATGATAATTTCAATTTGTCTATAAATTATTCAAGTTGGCTGTTTTTTATAATATTTAGCATCGGTGTAATAAATTTATCGCATTTAATTCATTATGGCTTTGAAAAACCTATTCAAAATTATATAAGAAAAAATTTGTATATGGAGGCCTCTACACGTCTCTACTCTACCCCCCCCCCCCCCCCCCCCCCCCCCCCCCCCCCCCCCCCCCCCCCCCCCCCCCCCCCCCCACACACACACACAGGTTTAGAACTTCCTTTTCATTTTGTTTTTGTTGACTAAAATATTTTTCAGACTATTTTATAAAAAGGTTGTAAATCTGGGCTTCTTGACCACCAATTTACACTATGGGCATACGGATTCTCTACTCCAGCGGCAATCCCGACGACCCGGCCAACAAGGACTACCGCATCTGGTACAACCTGATCGCCCCGGACAAGGAGCCCCCCGCCGGGCCTGAAGACCTGCGCGAATCCTTCTTTACCCGCCGGAAAAAGGACCTCATGGAATTCGCCTTCGGCGACAGCGGGAAGACGGCGTACTTATGCATCCAGATAGAGAGCGACGGCAAGAACGGGCCCATGGTGAGCGCGCTGATTTCGTAACAAAATAGTAATACTGTAGGTCGATATAAAAACCATGTTAGTATTTATATCGTTCCTGCAAAAAATTCATCTGTTCTTCCGAGGGTATGGTATAAACGCAATTGGTTGCGTTTATACCATAAATTTTGGAGCTTATGTAAATGCGTTTCAACAGCGATCGTGGGGGGATAAAAAAAATTCGTATAAAGTACGTTAAGTGCAATTGTATTTTGCCATCATTTGAAAAATATGCTGACAAAAAAATTATAAAAATATATAAAAATTATGGGTAATACCCACCGTAATGCCTCATTTCAAAAAAGATACCTTAGGGGCCTTTGGCCTTGTGAGCCGCAATGAGAGCGTTAACGGCTCGGTGGACATTCTGCTGAAGCTGAACCGGGTTGTAAAGAGCCTTGGTCGCGGTCAGCTTTTCTTTCAGTTCCTGCGAGATGGAGGACTCCATAAGCCGCTGGTACGGGGTCTTTAGGTCCTTATCGTAGGTCTTCACGGTTTTCGAACCCACGGTTGATTTGCTGAGCAATTTTTTGTTAGGGACAAAGAAATTGAAGAGCGGGCAGAGGTAAGCATAGACGCGGCCGAGAGCCTCGTATTCCTTGTCGGTATCGTAGCGGGCAAGCCCAATGTAATTTCTGACGAAGGCATTGTTCTTCTGTTCAGCGAAACAATTGTCGTTACTGTGGTGGGCCCTGCTTCTGGTGAGCAATACGTTGGCAAGATTCCTGGCGGTCTTTGCCAGATTGACGGTATCCTTGTTGATAAACTCGCTGCCGTTGTCGGAGTGAATTTCGGAAACCGGGAAGGGGCTATGGTCCAGCATGAACTGCAACCAGGAGATAACCCACTGATGGGCCTTGTTGCGCAGGGGGAAGAGGAATATCCAGCCGGAGGCGACATCGGTGGCGGTGAGCGTGAGGCAAAATATGCCCGAATCGGCCCATCCACAGTGGTGTACGGTGTCTATTTGGCAAAATCCGGGGGTAATCCGCTCTTCGTTGGTATAGCTTATCCTGACGAGAATTTGGCGCATGAGCGACTGATCCCCCAGCCGGGTCCCGCTCAAGCCCTTGCCGCGCAGCGCATCCTTTTCAGCCCTGAGCCTGCGGTCAATCTGGGCCGGGCTGATGGCGACAAGCTGTTCTTTGATTGCAGGGGTGAGGTGAAAATCCAGCTCCCTGCTTTTCGCAAGCAGGCCTATGGATTCCCGGATCAGGGGTGCAAGATATTTCCCGCATTTCCACCAGTAGAACGCCCAAATCTTTTTCAGGGCTTCGATGGTGTCATCGCCATACGTAGGTTTCCCTGTGCGATTCCATCTGCGTTTCGGATGGGTGCTTTTGAGCTTGACAGTTCTGCCTGCGATTACGGCCAGTTTCACCATATCAAAATGCCGCAGCAGTTTGACCGCGTATTTCCTTTGCCGGTACCCGGTCGCGGCGAGAAACTCATCCAGGATTTGGGTCTTCTCTTTCTTCTGTTTTGCCCGCCTATACCTCGCTGCATATTCCTTCGTCAGCTCCAATCGTGTACTCATGGATACCCTCATTTTGACCTCCGTCCCTTGCTCTCTGACGGTATAGTCTGTTATTTTTGGGTATCTTTTTTAAAATGAGGCACAGCCCCTTTTGGGTATCTTTTTCAATGAGGCACTGCGCCCACCGTGATGCGCCACGTAAAAAACGAACCATAGGAGAACCGATGCGCCATGTTAAATTCTAACCATGACGCTGAGCCCCGCGACGCGGGGCAATAGCAGGCACATCATGGGCGGAGTTGAGCAGATGGTCAAGCGCCTTATCCATGAGATCCCTTTGAGCAACAATGGGTATAGTACCCCTGAGTTTCAGGGCCTCCTGTTTAACCCGAATTTCCTCAAGGGCCTCCTGGAAGGGCTGTTCCAAGAGCCGCTGGAAGGGCGTTTTGGCGGCGTCATAGTGACGCTTTTTCTTGGCGCCGACCCGCTCGCAGCTGATTTGTTTCATGCAAGGGTAATACAGGTTAAGGAGGGGGTCGTAGGCTGAGTAGACCGCCTGGAGAGCGGCTACCCCCTCATCGCCCTCGTAGCGCGCATAGCCGATGATCTTGCGGACAGTGGCGTAGTTTTTCTGTTCGACATAGCAATTGTCGTTTTTGTGGGTGGGACGGCCCCGGGTGAATTCAACGCCATGGGCTTGGCACCACTTGTCAACGGGCTCGTTGATGAACTCGCTGCCGGTATCGGAATGGATGCCTTTCAAGCCCATAGGGAGGGTTATACGGGCCATTTGGAGGGCCTCTTTGACCCAGAGGGCCGCCTTGTTTCTGAGGGCGAAATGGACGGTCCAGCCGGTCTTCACATCGGTCATGGTCAGGGTGTAGCAAAACTCGCCGGAAGGATTGCCGCCATCGTGCTGGACCAGGTCGATTTGGAAAAAGCCGGAGGATCGCTTTGCGTAATCAAACCAGGTGACGATGGGGATAGCGCGATGGAGGAGGCGGACCGGTTTTGTCCCACTGGTACCGTGGATTTTCATCTGCTGCTTTGGTTTCTTGAGCAATCGGTCGATAGTCCGGGGGCTGATTTTTTTGAGCTTTGCCGCGACAAGGTCTGACATGGCGTAGGGTTCTACCTGCCGTATGATGTCGAGGTTTTGCTGCAAAAAGGGTGCGAAGAGCTTTCTGCATTGCCAGTTGAATGTTCGCCAGAGGAAAAGCAGCATGTTCGCCACCTCTTCGTCGTAATAGGGCTTGTAAACACGTTTTTTCCGGCTCTTTTCGACGACGTTGACGTTCAGCGTCTCGCCGCCGATGCTGCGGAGCTGGGTTTTCCCGACGCGGTTCAGCTTAAAAATCGCGTATTTCCGACTTTTGCTGCCGGTAAGCCTGAGATATTCATCCAAAAGGTTTATTTCAGCCTTTTTCGCTTGCCGGTACCTCGGCGCATATTCTGCCGTAATCTTTTTCTTTTCCGCCATAGTAAACCCCATCCTGTTCCTCCGGCTTATGCCGAAAGTAGTGTGTCCGAATGGTTAGATTTTTACTTGGCGCATTCGTTTCCCTATGGTTTGATTTAACATGGCGCAATTCGCCCACTTGACAAAAGGAGATTTTCGTGTATAATGAAGCAACCAATCTTTTATTAAAAAAGAAAAATGTTTCAGAATATATTATTGGAGACATTAGTAAAAATAACAATATTAATTTTCTAAGATTATTATTAGCCTATATGGTGGTAATATTTCATTCAATGTCCTTATCTGGTAATAAATATCCATTGGGAAAACTATTTGACGGGCATATTGCCGTATGTGGATTTTTCATAATAAGTGGTTTTTTAATTATAAGAAGTTATTGGTCCTCAAAATGCCTTAAAGATTATTTGATTAAACGTTGTAAAAGATTATTACCGGCATATTGTTTTGTAATAATAATTTGCATGGTTGGATTGTCATTAATGTCAAATTTATCAGCAGAAGAATATTTTAGATCGCAACAATTAATAAAATATTTTATTGCCAATATATTTTTTATGAATTTTTTGTACCCTTCGTTGCCAGGTGTATTTAGTGGAAATCCAGTAAATGGTTCATTATGGACTATAAAATTGGAAATAGGTTTTTATATTATAGTACCTATAATCGCATATATATTAAATAAGTGCAAAACAAAAAAGCGAATAAATATATTTTTGGCTTGCTTGTATTTATCTGGTTATATATATAACTTTATATGTTTGTATATGGCAAAGAAAATGGAAAATAGATTTATTGAAGAACTTGCACATCAATTACCCGGGTTTATTCAGTATTTTGCTGTTGGAATATTTTGCGTAATAAATTATAATTTCGTCCGTAAATATGACAAATTTTTAATTATACCCGGAATAATAATATTGGTATTGTATTATACTATTGGTAATGAATATTTATTGCCTATAGGGTTGGGGATAATAATAATGTATATAGGTTTTAATTTTAACAAATTAAATAATATCGGCAAAAATGAGGATTATTCATTTGGAGTATATATATACCATTTTCCAGTAATTCAAATATTAATAACATTAGGGTATTTTAAATTAAATAAATATATAACATTAATAATTGTAATGGGAACGGTATTTTGTATGGCATATATATCATGGAATATGTTGGAAATGAAATTCTTAAAAAGATAAGTTAAAAACAAAATACAACTTCGCATAATCAGACTGTCGATTTAATCAGTTATAGGACATTATTTTCTTTAAATTATTTTAGTAAACAGCAATAGTGTTGTTAGTTTATATTTTTTCTGGCAAAAGGTTAATTATTCATCCGGTTAAGGAAAATCAACCTTCCATAACCCCCTATACCCCATATCGAAGGGCCAATGGCTGTCTACATTTGGCAATATTATGGACCATGCAGAATAACAGCCATTGGATGTTTACTTTTATCTTCGAGCGGAGCGAAAACCGGTTCATATCTTTGCAGTAGGTAATATCAGCAAAGACCGGTTCAATTATCTGCATCCTCCTCGAATACAATTCTCGATAAGCCGGATCGTCTATCTTTTTCCTCATCTTGTCGCTGAGGTTTTCAGCATATTTTGAGACCGGCAGGTATAAAGTACGCATATGGGTTTTCCCTCCGCGAGAAGCAACACACCGTGAAAGGAATCGGCAATTCTTGCAATCGGCAGGGGAAGCCTGGTATTTATCGCCGCTATTCCGGTTGAGTTTGATAAATCCTTTATGAACGAGTGTTTTTTTATTGGGGCAAAGAAAGGTATTATTTTTTTTATTGTAGGCAAAGTCCTGGGCAGTAAACCGATTAACCGTATGGCCTTTCCGGTTGTCAAAATACGGATCGCGCCTACGGAATTGCTGATCAGGGATAAGTACCGAAATATTTCTGTTCTTTGCTTCCTGTAAATTATTCTCTGAAAAATAACCGGTATCCCCTGTCACCAACGCTTTCTTGAGCGGTTTTTCTTTCCCGGTTACCGTCTGCATATTTTCCTCAAGGGAATCCAACATGGCAGGGAAATGCTGGCTTTCACTGCCGCTTCCAAAGGCTTCTGCTGAAACAATGACTAGATGGGCAGAATCAGCTATTGCAATACCATTATATCCCTGGATATACCTATGTGGACTTTTAATTCGGGCGCTCTCGGGATCGGTGATATTTGACTGTACTTCCCCAACAGAACCGCCAAGACGGGGTTCCGCGGTTTTAAGAAACGTATCGAGCTTGGCTATTTTCTTTTCAATGCGGTCTATATGCCGCTGGCGTCTTTCAGTATCATCTCCCATGGTCTTGCAAAAGGCTTTTGTTTTTCCCTTGAAGAATTAGCGGACGTTCGATCTAATTCTTTATGCTGTTCAATTATCCGTCCTGCTAGTCTTTTGAGGTCGGCTTGTTTCTTTTTAAGTTCCGCAATACTGCCGGACCATTCCCGGGAAGCGTTGGAAGGTAATTTACACCCGTCTATGGCGAACATTTCACCATTTATTAATCCTAATTGGCCGCATTGAATCAATATTTGAGTAAACAAGTCTTTTATGGCATCACTATTTGAGGAAATAAAATGGGCAATAGTATCATGGTCAGGTTCTGCATCTGCGGCAAGGGCTTTAATTACGATATTGGTTTTGGCTGCCTGTTCAATAGGCCGGGATGTGATAATCCCCCGTGAATAACAATAGAAGATGATTTTTAATAACGCAGCAGGTTTATACGCAGGCGCTCCCTTTTCATCATTGTCATATTGAAGATCGAACAGAGAAAGGTCTGTACGGTCTATAAGATAATCGAGAGTCCATTCAAAGGAACCGGGAATAAGCTGGTCCTTGAGGCTAACATTGAGAAATAAGCTCTGCGAGGGGTCCTGGTATTTATAACGTGCCATAATGGCACATAGTATAGCATGGTTATTTTAATTTGTCAATCTACTTAATGAGGAAACATGCGATATTATCACAGTAATACTGCTTTATAATTAAATCGACAATTTCAACAGGACTGTATATGCTTCGCCGCCAGTAGGCGGCTCGGGCTACAACCGGAACGTCTATGAGAAAAGTCAAGCAGAAATTTGATAATTTTATTGAAAAACAATATTATTTCTTTCAAGAAGCTTTTTGTATTCCAGTATCTTTTTATCGTGAAGCCGTGGGTTAATAAAGCGGTGGTATTCGTTCTTCTTAAGTACCTGATATATATCGGTAAATACCCTCCGGCATAAAGCCATTCGAATAACTCCTTTTTTCTTGTAAATGCTGAGCCTCCCATACCAGGCATTTAATTTCTTGTTTGAATCCCTGAAATGGTTAAGAGACTGGGAAAGTAACGTAATTGATAGCTTCCTTCCCGCCTTATTGGTGGATTTAATAATCGTATGCTCATTGGAACTTTCCGCCCTGGAGGCGCTTCTCGGGTATGAAGCGAATTTCTTTGCGTTTTTAAAACGGGAAACATCAATAATATCGGCAATAATGGCAAGGGCAGTAATTACACTTAAGCCGGACAGGGAGGAGAGAAGATCAATCTCTTTCATAAAAGGCGCTCTGGCAATCTTAATCTTTTCTTCCAGAATGTCAAAAGAGGATTCAAGCTGCTCAAGAGAGCCCATACATAAATTGATCTGGAAAGAAAGGATCTGGTCCTGGGAAATGGCACGGATGGCTTTCCTTGTTTTCTTCCCGAAGATATACTCCTTGATAAAAGGATACAGGTTCTCTTTTAAAAGGGAATGGATACGGTTTTTGGTTTGAGTAATCTGTTTCCTGATAATCCTGTAACTTGCAAAGAGGGAACGCAAATCGCTGATTTCCTTGGGAGGAATCGTAACTCCTACAATAAGCTTTTCCCCACCCAGAAATTGGAGCTTGAGCATCCTGGCCAATTTGTCAGCATCAACCTTGTCCGTCTTTTTATCCGACAGATTGATATTTTTAAGCTGATAGGTATTGGCGATAATGACTTCCTTAACTGCATGCTGAAACAGCTTTGCGAAAGCAAAGCTGTTTATGGTCGCTTCAATAAGGACAACCGTATCCAGAGTTAAAGTCTTATGGAACTCCTTTAGATCATCCGCCTTGAGCTCGAAAGTCCTCATGGTTTTTTCCCTGCTGCCTTCATTCAGATAACAGCACGTAAACCGATTAGTGTGCAAATCAATTCCGACAAATTGCATAGAAACCCCCTAACAAATAAAATTTAGATTCGGAAGAAAACCGGTATATTACCAAATGTCTATACGGGGTAATAATGTGATTAGGACTATTCCCCAAAAAACAATGCGGTTGCCGGCTGTTATTCGTTAGTACGGGGTCAAGTTACCTTGCCTCAGTTCTGGCTACAACTAGCAATCGTTCTTACCGAACTGCTTTTAATATACCAGCTTCCGCATCTTCTTTCATCATAGCTTCGTTATGCGAAATGCCCTATCCGTTAAAAAATAATAAAAAAGACTTGGCATTATGATAAATATGTAATACTGTGAAAAAAGAAAATACGTTCCATAGGGGACTTGACAAAAGGAGATAAATATGGTTAATAAAACTAACCAAGAAGGTCCTGTAAAAACAGTTACCAATTTGCGGGTATTTGTAGGTGATTTTGCAAATATTTGTATAACAATTACGAATAAAATATTATCAAAAATTATGTTTGTAATGTGTTAAAATGCGGGATCCATTATGGAAAAGAAGGAAGTTTATTTATGGATATGATTATATTAGGTTTTCAACTTTAGAATTAGTCTCGCATGAAATATATGAAAATAATATGCAGAGATGTGTTGCAGAATTAGTGTGTATAGAGGAGATTTCGCACGCTGCATAAACGAAGCCTTTCCCGTGAAGGATTTGACCAAAAAAATTTGGCGGAAGATGCAAAATCAAATTTTTCTAAAAATTCTAAAAAGCTATTTTCAAATACAAGTGTTAATACCGTATTAAAAAGGATGAGATACAAAAACAACTGTATAATAAAGCAGGGTTGGTTTCCAGAAACGATAAAGAATATTGAAGCAACATTTGCTTTTGTAAGTATTGACTGTGATTTATATGAACCTATATATAATGGTTTAAAATACTTTTTTCCACGTTTAAATAAAGGTGGGTATATATTTGTGCATGAATATACAAGTTCAATTTATAAGGGTTCAAGAGAAGCTGTAAAAATATTTTTAAGCGAAGAACATACTGCACATTTATTTCCACTGACAGATCAGGGTGGGACTGGTATAATCAAAAAATCGTGAGGCACAATACATAATATATTAATTGTCAATAGATAAATTATATAATTGAAAGAAAGCACAGAAAAGCGTGCCTAGCACCAGATGACTGGCACCAAACGGCGTATCCGGGAAACCGGGTACGCCGTTTTTTTTGGGGGGGAGGGGGATGGTGTGTTAGCCAGTGGCGCCACCCGCTAACATATGGGCAAACACATGTTCTACCTGCACCAGAATGTGTGATTTTGCTTTATTGTTCCTCTTTTGCGTCCACGATACTTCCACTATACGTGATTATCTTCCAACTGCTTGGCAAATCGGTAGAATCTTATTCTCCCACCTTTTGCATCTTATAATTAACCAAGATTCTGTTTTACCATTCGCAGGTTTATTTCTTTCAATTATGACATATTTCTAAAATATGTCATAATTGAAAGAGTTTTTCGGATATTTCTCCCTAAAACGCATTGACGGAAAATACGCAATATTACTACTAGTGTTGTTTTTTCTGCTCTGTATTTTTTCTCTCTATCATGGCAAAGGTGACCCCGGAAATTACCAGTGCTGCGCCCGCCCATTGGATGGGGGTGAGCCGGTCGCCCAGGAGAAAAAATCCTGCTATGGCAGTTATCACGGGAATAAAATTGATGAAAATCGATGAGATTGCAACGCCCAGGTCTTCCAGGGACTGTGCGTAGAGCCAGTACCCCAGGGCGGAACAGCAGATCCCCAGAAAAACTACGTGGAAGATTACTGGAAGTCCCGGCATGGCCCAGCGGGAATGTTCGGCGATAGAAAAGGGAAGGAAGGCGATGAAGCCGAACACGCTCTGCCAGAACACGATGTGTATCCGGGAACAGCGGGCAAAGAGGGGCCGGGTGAGGAAACAGTAGGCCACCCAGCTCAGGGCGGCGCCCCCCATGTAGATGTACCCAAGTATGCTGCCTGAAACTGAGAAGGAAGCCCCCGCTACCAGCCAGACCCCGGCGACTGAGACCAACGCCCCCAGCCAGCGCCAAAGGGCGATGTGTTTTACCGCCCCGAAAATCCGTTCCGCTACCAGGGTGAGTACCGGGATAAAGGCGATAGTAATAGAAGCTTCCGAGGCGCTTACCAGGGAAACCCCGTTGTTTTCGCAGAAAAAATAAATGGTGACCCCGAATATTCCCGCCCCTGCAAGTAAGGGCAGGTCCCGGAGTATGAGTTTTTCACCAGGGGCCATTTTTTGTTTTATAAATACCAGGAATACCAGGGCTACGGCGAAGCGGAGGGCGCCGAGGGTCATGGGGGGAATTACTGCCACCGAAACTTTTATGGAAATAAAGGAGAATCCCCAGAAAAGGACACAGATGATGATTGCCAGAAGGGCTTTTTGCTTAACAGTCATGATCCAATCATAGTCTATGGTTGCACAAAAATCACTGTCCGGGCTATGCTTTTTGGTAATGGAAACTCCTTTGAAGATAGTCCTGGCAGCGGTTCACCTGGAGGAAGGCCCCGATGCTGTTCCCCTGGGCGCCGCCTCAGTTGCCTCCGCCCTGAAAGCCGCCTTCCCCGGTAAGCTGGCGATCACCCTGGCCGAAGCCTTTGTCTCCCAAGGGCCTCAAGTACTGGCAGCCCGGATAAAGGCGGCGGACAATGCGCGGGAAACTCTCCAACTAAAGTCGGCGTTGCAAATAGCGGCGGCAGGCTTCTCTGTCTACAGTTGGAACCGCACGGTTATGATAGAAGCCGCACAGATACTGCGCACTGAAAACCCCGGCATATTCCTCTTCTGCGGCGGCCCCGAGGCGACCGCCCTTCCCGCCGGGCTTGCCCGTTCCGAAGGCGGCCCATTTGACGCGGTGATAGCCGGGAAGGGGGAGGTGGCTGCGGTGGAACTTCTGGGCCGACGGTTTTTCGGAGCGCCGCCTGAGGCTGCTGCACCGGACCAAGCTTTAGATGCGCTTCCTCCGGTGGAAAGCGAGGATGAAGGAGCCGCAAACGGGCTTGCGGGGCTGCCCTCACCATGGCTAGACGGAACACTGGAAGCCCGGGGAAGGGAGGGGGTGCTTTGGGAATTGGCCCGGGGCTGCCCTTATTCATGCACGTACTGTTACGAATCCGGAGGATTCGCCGAGTCCGGAGGATTTGCTGCATCCGGGACAGAGAAGCGGGTCCGATACTTTCCCGAAGAGCGGATCAGGGAAGAGCTGCGAGTTTTTGTGCGGGCCCAGGTTCCCTACGTGTTTGTCCTAGACCCGACCTTCAACAGTAATAATAAGCGGGCCCTGGGGATACTCAGGATGATCCGGGAGGAAACCCGACAAAATAAGGGGCCGCCTACCCACTGGCACTTTGAGGTACGGGGGGAACTCTTGACCCGGGAACAGGCTCGCAGTTTTGCTGCTTTGGGGGCGTCCCTCCAGATCGGGCTCCAGACCGCCGATTCGAAGGTGGCCGCCCTGATAGGCCGCAGTTTTAATAAGGGCCTCTTTGCTTCCCGGATCGGGCTGCTCAATGAGGAGGGGACGATCTTTGGGCTGGACCTCATCTACGGCCTTCCCGGGGATAGCCTGGATGGATACCGGCGCAGCCTGGACTTTGCCCTGTCCCTGTACCCCAACAGCCTGGATATGTTCCGCCTGGCGGTGCTGCCCGGAACCGCCCTCTTTGACAAGGCCGCCGAGTACGGACTTGCCTCTGACCGGGACGCGCCCTATACGGTCCGGTCTACGCCGGGTTTCCCCGGGGAGGATTTGGACAAGGCTGCGGCCCTGTCCCATGCGGCGGATCTGTTCTACAACCGGGGCCGGGCAGTGGCTTGGTTCAACCAGGCACTGCGGCCCCTGCGGATAAAACCTTCGGCTTTTCTTGCGGGCTTCGGCGGCTTTGCCGGTTCCGATGTCGCAGGGAAGGGCATTGAGGAAGCGCAGCTTGCCTGGCTGGAGCAAAGCTACCGGCGGGCGAAGAAGGAGCCGGTCCTTCCGGCGCTGCGGGACCTGGTCCGGTTTCACGGCGCCTGGGGCAGGGCTCTGGCGGAGGGGGCCGCTGCGGATATTGCGTTTAGCTATCACCCCGATGAGGTGCTGGGGGAGCAGGCTCTGGATTTGGAAGCCTTTGCCGCTTCGGCCCGGCCACGATCAGTGCGGGTCCGGGTGCGGCCGGGGAGTAAGGGGCCGGAGCTTGAGTGGGGATGAATGAGAGAGGGCTAGGCAAAAAGGCGCCCCTGAATGGGCAACTCTATACCATAAATAGTCAAAAAGATCCGCTAAAGGTCCCAAAAGGCCATCATCGATTCAAAAGGAGAAAGCCCAATAGAAAAGGTGACTGTCACCGTTTCCCAGTAGTGCAGGCATCCTTTCCCTTTAGGCGTACCCCTTCCTCCTTTTTATATACGGTTGCCCTAAATGGCGCCAAATTCCGCTTGACTTTTAATAAACTTGAGGTATATTTAGTTTATGAAACTAACGTATACCTATTGGCAGGAAAAAGATGGGTGGTTTTTAGGGTATCTTAACGATTGGCCGGATCATTGGACACAGGGAAAAGATTTACCTGAACTTGAAGTAATGCTTGCGGATTTATATGAAATACAACAGGAAGAAGAACCCAGAATAATACCCGAAAGAAAACTCGGAGAACTTATCGTAGCAATCGCATGAAAAATGGAGCTTTAATAAAGATCTTGATGGATCATGGGTGTATATTTGTTAAACATGGCAAGAAACACGATGTATATAAGAATCCTAAAACAGGCATAACAGATCGAGTTCCCCGACCTCCGGATATAAATGAAATCTTGGCAAAGCATATCATCAAAAATCTGTCATAGCTTGATGTCATAAAAGCCGATATCAGGGCAAAGCAGGTTACTTTTTAATTCGGCCCGGCACCCTAGACCGTAGAAAAGAACTTCCTTAACCGCACCGCCTGAGCAAATTACCCCAGGATTACCTGGAGCACTGGGCATTGAAAATCCCTGAAAACCTGCGTAAACTATTACAAGATGTTGTAACGGTCCTATTAGGCCCTGCAAGGAGATTTGACCTTGGGTATTCATTGTAATTAATATGAGTAAAACAAATATCCCTATAACCAAAACGATTCGGCATATTTACAATTCCCGTTTGGCGGTGGTCCTGGAAAGTGTCGTCATCGGCTTTGCGGTGGGGTTCGTGGTGGTGCTGTTCCGACGGCTGTTGACTGGCGCAGATGCCCTGCGGCGCTGGATGTACGCAACGCTTCTGCCCGGCAAGCCCTGGTACTGGATGGCCGGCCTGGTTTTTGCCCTAGCCCTGATAGGCCTCTTTCTGGGCTGGGCCGCAAAGGTACGGCCCATGATCCGGGGCAGTGGTATACCCCAGGTGAAGGGCGCCCTGCACCGGCAGTTGAGCCTGAACTGGGCGCCAGAATTGCCCCTTAAACTGATCACCGGGGTGCTCGGCCTGGGAGCGGGGCTCTCCCTGGGACGGGAAGGGCCTTCCATACAGATTGGCGCCTATGTAGGGATGGGGATACTCACCCTGCTTCGCCGGCCCTATGGGGAACGGAAATTCCTCGTCACCGCCGCATCCGCTGCGGGAATAGCGGCGGCTTTTAACGCCCCCCTGGCAGGGGTGCTCTTTGTGCTGGAAGAATTGCAGGCCTCCTTTTCGCCCCTACTTTTGGCCTGCGCCATGGGGGCTGCCATGGCCGCAGATACTGTGGCGGGGTATTTTTTCGGTATGGGCCCGGTTTTCGATTTCCGACAAATCAGGATACTGCCTATTCATTCCTTTCTTTGGGTGGCGCTTCTGGGGGTAATCTGCGCTTTGCTGGGTGAATTTTTTAAGCGGACCCTCTACGGTTCTCTGGATCTCTATGAGCGCCTCAAAATACCCCAGCTTTTCCGGCCTATTATCCCTCTGCTGGTCTCGATCCCCCTGGGGTTTTTTCTCTTTGATGTCTCAGGCGGCGGTCATGGCCTGATAGAATCCCTGTCCGAACCAGGCCGTTCAATAGAATTGTTGGCAGTATTACTGCTGGGTAAAATACTCTTTACCGTATTTTCTTTCGGTTCGGGGACTTCGGGTGGTATCTTTCTGCCCATCCTGGCCTGCGGCGCCCTTACCGGGCGTATTCTGGGAGACTTGCTTTTCGCCGCAGGGTTCATTAGCGAAACCCAGATCCTCAACCTGATGATCTTGGGTATGGCCGCCTTTTTTACTGCGGTGGTTAAGGCCCCGGTTACAGGGATTGTGCTGATCCTGGAAATGAGCGGTAATTTTAGCCACATGACCACCCTGGTCCTGGTTAGTCTTACTTCCCTGGTTACCACGGACCTGCTCGCCTCCCGACCAGTGTACGGCGTGCTCCTGGATCGGATACTGCGGAACAAAAAGGCCAAAGAAGCGACCGATACCGGTATCGGTACTTCCATTGCCGCTTCCACGGATACTTCCGCCGGTGCACCGGGTGACAAGCTTGGATGAGTTCCGGGGCTTCCTGGTTCATACCTGGGCGGACCTGCGCCGGGATCGGCTCTTCCTTACGGGCCGTCTGGAGGACGGGCGCTCTTTTGCGGCGGCTCAGAATTGGCGGCCCGGTTTTCACATTTACGAACATGACTGCGCCCGGTGCGCAGTATTACTGTCATCTATAAAACATGAAGTGCAGCCATCACCTCTTGAATCTTTTTCAGGGAGAGAAAAACTGTGCCACCTCTGTTTTTTCCGGTATGGAGACAGGATCGCTGCGGCGAGGATTTTGGAGCAGGCGGGCATCCCCAGCCCCGACATGGACGCCCGGCCCCCGGACCTTTTCCTGGCGGAGAAGTACATCCGGGGTTTCCTGCGGATCCGTGGCGCCTTCCGCCCGGGCCGGCTGGTGGATATGGTCTTCCCTGATGCGGAACTGCTGCCCCCGGATGAGCGCCCCATCCGGGTGGTTCTTCAAATCGCATCAATAGATATCGAAACTGATACCAAAGACCAGTCTATCCGCGCGGTGGCCATTGCCCAAACTGATTCTGATTTTCAAAATACCGCCGGCCTGGTACGGGTGCTCTTTCCCCCGGGCGGAGAAAAAGGGGCTGTCACACAAAACGGTACACATTATGGTACACATAGTGATACACTCGCGGAGCCTACAGCCGGTCAACCGGGCAGGCTTATTTTTCACCACGATGAAGCGACCCTGCTCAGGGCCTTTGTGGCGGATATACAGGGCATGGACCCGGATGTGCTCACGGGGTGGAACTTTTTGGACTTCGATTTTCCCCGGCTGGCGGAACGCTGCGAGCATCATGGGATACCCTTTGCCATAGGGCGTTCTGCGCGGGGAACTTCGTTGCAAGTGGCGGGAACTTCAAACCAGGAGGGGGCAAAGTTTTTCTCCGGGGAAGGGAGGCGATCCGCCGCAGCGTTAGTGCCGGGCCGGCAGGTGATAGACGCGCTCAGAATAGTCCGCTCCGGCCCCCGGCGTTTTCCCGACTATACCCTGGAAACAGTTTCCCAGGCCGTGCTGGGGGAGGGCAAAATCGTGACCGCTTCGGGGAAGGACAAGATCGCCGAGCTGGACCGGCTCTACGCGGATGATCCTGAAACCTTCGGAAAATATTGTTTCAAGGACGCCGCCCTAGTCCCGGGCATACTCGCTAAAACCGGGCTTTTCCGGCTGACCCGGGAGCGGGCCGCCCTGACCGGGGTCTCCTTGGACAAGGCCTGGACCAGCGTGGTGAGTTTTGAGCGTATCTACGGCATGGAACTCCGCCGCCGCTTCATCGCCCCGCCGCCCCCACCCCCGCCGGAACACCAGGTGTCAGGCGCTGTTGGCGGCACGGTGTTGGAACCCATGCCGGGACTCTTCAACAATGTTGCGGTCTTTGATTTCAGAAGCCTTTACCCCACCATCATGCGCACCTTTAATGTGGACCCCCTGGCCCATGAGCGATCCGCCCTGAAAGAGAGCCCGGCGGATTCCGCGCCATCATCGCCGCCCATACGGGCCCCCAACGGGGCGGAGTTTTCCCGGCAGCCGGGAATATTGCCGGAACTTATCGCAGAATATTTCGCTGCCCGCCGTAAGGCCCTGGATGCGGGAGATGAGAACGCAGCTTTTGTGTATAAGATACTGATGAACAGTTTTTACGGCGTCTTGGGAACTTCAGCCTGCCGCTACGGGCGCACCGAGCTTGCGGGGTCCATCACCACCTTTGCCCGGAAATGGCTGCTCCTGTCCCAGGACTGGTTTACCGAAAAGGGCTACCAGGTCCTCTATGGGGATACGGATTCGCTTTTTGTGGAAACCGGCCTGGGGGATGGGGCTTCGTATACGAACTTTGCGGAAACCTGCGGCGCCCTGGCAACGGAATTGAACAGTTTTCTTACTGAGCAGATAGAATCTGAATACCAGGTAGAATCATTTTTGGAACTGCGTTTTGAAAAAGCCTACCGCCGTTTCCTGATACCGCCTCTGCGGGGGTTTCATGACGAGGGCGCCGCCCGGGGCCGGGCCAAGGGTTACGCCGGCTATCTCCTGGACAGCGGCGGCGGGGTGTCGGTGGAAGTGAAGGGCATGGAGGCTGTGCGCAGCGATGCTACTCCCCTGGCCCGGCGGGTGCAGATGGAGCTCCTGGAACTGGTGTTTTCCGGGAAAGATGAAACTGCCTTCCGGGAACGGGTCTTTGGAATACTGCGGGAGCTTGGGTCTGGAAATTTGGACGGAGAACTGGTGTACCGGAAGCGGCTTTCCCGGCCCCCGGAAACCTATACATCCTCTACGCCCCCCCAGGTTAAAGCCGCCCGGGCCCTGGGATGGAAGGGCCGCCGGGGCACGGTAGAATTTGTCTGGACCACAGATGGCCCGGAACCGGCGTCCATGCCCCACGCCCCCTACGATTACGACCACTACACTGATTCCCAGGTGCTGCCGGTGGTTCTCTCTATTGCCGCCGCCGCAGGGTGGGATACGGAACAGTTTCCCCGGAAGGGCAGGGGCCGCCAAGCCTGGGTTGACCTGGCTGGAGGACAGCTGGAGTTTGAATTTTAATCAACAACCTCGCCCTAAAGGGCGAGGTATGTTGTTCTCATAAGGTATTTGTATTCGGGGTTTAATACCCCTTTAAACGCCCTAAAGGGCGGGGTATTAAACCCCTCAACACGAATAAAACTGTTTACATGAGGGGTGCGAAGATACGGAGCACGTCCCGGATAAAGGTACTGACCGGACCCCGGACGCAGTCTTGCAGGCTGATCAGTTTTGAAATAGGAACTGTGTTGAGGAAATCTTCTTTTACCTTTGCTACAGCGCTGCTTTTGTAGATCCAGACACCGCACTCAAAGTGCAGGTAGAGGCTGCGAAAATCCAGGTTAGTGGTGCCCACGGTTGCTACCTTATCATCGGAAACAAAGGTCTTGGAATGGTTGAACCCCTCGGTGTACTCGTAGACCTTTACCCCGGCCATGATCAGCTGGCGGTAATAGGACCGGGAGACCATACGGACAAACCACTTGTCCCAGCGATGGGGGGTGATGATCCGCACATCCACTCCACTTTTCGCCGCCAGGGTCAGTGCGGAAAGGAGATTGTCGTCCACCACCAGATAGGGTGTGTTGATGTAAACGTACTCCTTGGCATTGTTGATGATCTGTATGTAAACGTGTTCACCCACATTTTCTGTGTCAATAGGGCTGTCCGCATAGGGCTGTACATAGCCGTCGGAACTTACCGGGCAGGGATCGTTCCGCCAAGGATAGAAATCCCCGCAGTTATCCTGAACTTTTTGTCCTGAATTCCACATCTGTAAAAAGATTAAGGTCAGGCTCCAGGCCGCTTCCCCTTCAATCATAATCGCTGCATCTTTCCAGTGGCCATACTTAGGGTAGATGTTGATGTACTCGTCCGCCAAATTCATGCCCCCGGTAAAGGCGACCTTGCCGTCTATGGAAATGATCTTCCGGTGATCCCGGTTGTTTTGCAGGGAAGAAAAGATGGGCTTAAAGTGGTTAAAGATGGTACACTGGATTCCCCGCCGTTCAAGCTGGTGTTGGAAATCCGAGGGCAGGGACATGAAGCAGCCTAAGTCATCGTACATGAGCCGCACATCAAGCCCTTCCCGGGCTTTCCGTTCCAGAATATCCAGAATGGGGTCCAGCATTTGCCCTTGCCGGAGTATGAAAAATTCCAGGAAGATATAGCGCTCCGCCTTTTCAAGTTCTTCCAGGGCTTTTTTGAAAAAAGTTTCTCCCGAGGGAAAGTATTCGGTCTGGGTGTGTACATAGATGGGGAACCCGGCGTATTCCTGGAGGTACCGCGCCTGGGGCAGACAGGTTTCGTAGTTTTCCATGAGGAAGGGCAGGGAATCCCCGGGGAGCAAAAAGAGGGGCTGGCAGCGAAGATCACTTTCAGCAAAATAACGCCTGAGCTTGCGGGGGTTGGACTGGAAATAAAAGAGTATGTACAGCAATCCTCCGAAGATGGGGAAAAGCATAATGGTGAATATCCAGGTTAGTTTATAGGCGGATTTTTCTTTTTTATTGACAATATAAATACAGACCACCACACTCACCGCGTTCAGGGCCCAGCCGGTATAGCGGGAACTCAGGCTGGTAGCGTCGATGAGGTACAGGAGGAACCCTATTTGTATAAACAGGATAGAAATAACAAAGACCCTTTGCCGGAATAAAACCCGTACCCACTTTTTTTGCTTCACCTTTTATAATACTCCACTGTTAAGTATACTACACAACGTTTTCGCAAGCCAGTCCTCACTGATAATAACTGATCCGGTAATCCGCCACAGCGGAAAAACCTGCCTTCTGATAGGCCGCCCGGGCGGGGACGTTTTCTTTTTTTACAAACAGGGTAATGCCCCTGCCCTGGGCGATAAGCTCCCCGGCAAACCGGGTAGTCATGCAGCCGGCTATACCCCGGCCCCGGTATTCGGGAAGCACATAGACCCCGCCTATCTGGGTCCGGGAAAAAGCTGCGGCATTGGTGTTTATTTTTCCCACCACCCGCCCGTCCATGCAGGCGATGAGCGCCTGCTCATTGGACAAAATACGACTCAGGGTGAGGCGACAGAGAGCCGCGTTGAATTCGGCCCCCTTGGGAAGAACCTCTTCCTGCTCATAGCCGGCTTGGAGGGGAAAGAGGGCATCCATATCGGTAAATTCCGGCCGGCGTAATATAAGTCCCGGGGGAAACTCGCCGGACCCGCTTTGGGCAGGCGCCTTGTCCAGGGCCATAAGATCGTAGGTCCGGCGATCTTTTGCCTGATAGCCCAAATTTTCCATGGCATTTTCCAGAATCGCCGCATCCTTAAGCAGGCCCTGGACCGCATGGATGGGAATCCTGCCCAGGAAATTTTTCATAAAATGGGGGAGGGGTATATCCCCGGTTTTCCCAAAGACCGGAAGCAGGGCCCGGCCGTAGTGGAGGAGCAGGGCCGATACGGTTCCTTCCTGATCGGTTAAATGCCACACATGATCCTTGGCGGACTGCCTGTTCAGGAATTTTGCGCAGGCGGTTACACAGTAATACTCGTAATCTTTGAGGAAGGTTTCGGTACGATCCGCCTCCGCCCGGCCGGCTCTCCGCCAGCGGCGTTTTACCAGGGCCTTCACGCTTCAGCTCCCTGGCCTGCCGTCCCCGGGAAGTGCCTGCAGGGGAAGCTGCCCCTGGGCGGGGATACGGCCCAGCATGGATGAGAAGCCCGCCACAAAGGATTCCGGGGCATAACTGTAAACCGCCAGGGCCCCGTCCACCCAGGAAACCTGGTCAAGGTAGACTGGGCTCAAGACGGAAAAAACGATCACCCGTTTACCCAGGTTCCGCAAACTGCGCAGAACCCCCAGCCCCTCGGCATCGGAGAGGCAGAAAATAACGGTGTCCGCCCGGCGGGCATAGCTCAGCATTTCTTCTATCGCCCCAGGTTCGGATGTGTACCAGTAAGCGGAAGCCCCGGGATAGGCGGCTCTTCCGGCGCTGAAAAAATCCAAATATTGGCCTGCCAGAAAAACTTTTCCCGCCCTTTCCGTGGTCAAGGGAAAAACGTTTTTTACATCTTCTTTTCCTTTAAGAATAGTAACGCTGCGGGCCGCCAGGTCCAGGAAGAAGCGGCTCCCCTCGGGGTCCGGCAGCCCCGCCTCTACCTTTGCCAGATTCGGCACATAGGGTACCGCAGTTTCCCCCCGCAGATGTTCCAGCTTTACCGCAACAATCCTGCGGGCCGCGTCCTGTACCCGTTCCCGGAAAGCCGGCTCCTGCCTCATGGAGGCCAGCAGACTGGTCCAGACAGGATCCCAAAGGCTGGGGGTTTTGGAAAGCATGACAATATCGTTACCTGAAAGCAGGGCCTGTTTCGCCGCCTGGGAAAGGCTTCCCGCCCAGGCAGTAGCCCCGTTCATCATAAGGTCGTCGGTGATGACGAGCCCCCGGAACCCGATACGCCCCCGGAGTATGTCCTGCAAAAACCAGGATGACAGGGAAGCCGGCGCGGACCCCGCTTGGGTATTGGGAAAGGATAAGTGCCCGCTCATGATCGCAGGAATGTTTTCCCTGGCTAAGATACGGTAGGGGATAAGCTCCCGGTCCCAGAGCACATCAAAGTCCGCATTGATCCGGGGCAGTACCCCATGAGAATCCAGGTCCGTGTCCCCGTGGCCCGGGTAATGCTTTGCCGTGGCAATAACCCCCGCGGTCTGCTGGCCCTTCATGAAAGCCGCTCCCAAAAGCCCCGCCCGCACCGGATCGTTCCCAAAGGACCGGGGCCCGATAACCGTGGAGGCCCGGTTAGTGTAAATATCCACCGTAGGCGCAAAGTTCATGTTGATCCCCAGGAGCGCCAGCTCCCGCCCAATATAGTACCCCGAAAGGTAAGCGTCCCGGGGATACCCCGAAGCGCCGATGGCCATATTCCCGGGAGTCTCGCTGGTGGCGCCCTTCACATGCCGAATCCAGCCCCCCTCCTGATCCGTGGCTACCAGTAGGGGAATCTTAAGCTTCCCCGCCAGGGCCGTCTGCTGGAGGGTTCCCACGGTTTCCGCCAGGCGCAGGGTATCCCCGGTATTCCACCCGAAGATCTTCACCCCCCCGATATGCCGGTCCCGAATCCAGTCCATGATTAAAGGCGAAGGTTCCGCCCCCACCCAGCCCAGCATGAAGGTCTGGGCCAGGGCTTCCTCGTCGGACATGGCCGCCACCAGGGCCGCCGCCAGCTCGTCTGTATCCCCGGGATCGGTGAAGCTCTGGGCAAAAAGGCTCCTGGAAACGGAAAGGCATACCAGAAGCAGAAAGGATGATAAAATCCGCAGTTGCATAGTCATAGAGATTAGTTAATTATATAATAGTAAATTAGTCAATTGAAAGGGAAGGATCCGGTTTAAGGGGCAGCGGGATGACTGATATATATCCAGAGAACCGGACAGAAAAACAGAATCGGCGGATTTACGAATCACTCTATCATCAGCTGATAGACTAATGTAGTATACTCGTATTATGGCAAACCGAAAGAACCTCCCCAAGACCGCCCTCCCCCGGATCTACTTTATCGATAAAGAAATCGCCTCCGGCAAGTACCCCAACACCAAAGCCCTGGCCAAACTCTACGAAACCGGAACCGCCACCATCAGCCGGGACATCGAGTTCATGCGGGACCGGCTGGGCGCCCCTATCGAGTACGACTATTTTCACAAAGGCTATTACTACACCGAAAAAACCTTCCGCCTCCCCGCAGCCTTTACCTCCGCCGACGACATGCTGGCCCTGGGCATGGCAAAGACCCTGCTTTCCCTGTACCAAAATACCCCGATCTACGAAGCCGCCCGCCAGTTGGTGGACGCCATCACCGCTCCCCTGGAGGACCCCGGCAAGACCCGCTGGTACGAGGACCGCATCGTGGTCCCCCCGATCCCCTCGGTACAGTTTTCGCCGGAACTCTGGCAAACCATCACCGAAGCCCTGGGGGAAAACCGCATCCTCAATTTCGAGTACCGGAGCTCCTGGTATACCGCCTTTGAAACCCGCCGGGTCCGCCCCTACCAACTGCTCTTTGATAACGGTTCATGGTATCTCTACGGCTATGCGGAAGAACGCCGGGGTATGCGGATGTTCTCCCTCCCCCGGATACGAAAGATAAGCCTGTCGGACAAAACCTTTACCCTTCCCACAGGATATGATTTCCGCACTAAAACTGAGGGCAGTTATTTTGGCGCCTATTCAAATGAACGGAAACAGCGTTACTGCATTAATTTTTACGGCGAGGCGGCCCTGCGTATCCAGGAACGGCAATGGGCGGCGGATCAGCGTATTGACGAAATCCCCAGCCGTGGCAAAGGCCGGAATAGAAAAGCCCCGCCTGAGGGGGTTACCCTTAGTTTCACCAGCGCCCAGTACGGCAAGGTCCTGGAACTGGTCCTGGCATCGGGCCGGGACGCCCTGCCCCTGGAACCGCCGGAACTGGTGGAGGACTGGCTAGCCAATGTGGGGGATATGGCGAGGAGGGCGAGGATCATACGGCGGTAGTGATAAAGGGCGCTGATTGGGTTTAGGGATATGGCGTAAGTATAAAAATGTGTTATACTATAATACATAGAGGGTTACATGGAACAGGCAGTACAGGACCAGCTCAATGATATCAAAAACGTAATTGTGTCTACCATTCCGGTGGAACAGATTTACCTCTTTGGGTCCTATGCTTATGGAACACCCCGTGCCGATTCGGACCTGGATTTATATGTGATAATGAAGGATGACGCCCCCTATGATGCATTGGATGCGGAACTCATGATTTCCAGCGCTGTACACAGGCACAAATCAATTTCCGCCGATATACTGGTCCTCAAAAAATCCCGGTTTCAATACCGGCTTGGTGCGCTTACCCTTGAACATGAGGTAGCGGAAAAAGGGATCATTATTTATGGATAAAATGGACAATACGGAATATGCCCGGGAATGGCTCTATTTTGCAGAAATGGATCTAAGCAGCGCAGAGTTCCTTTTGGAAAAACACCCTGTACCCATGGAAATAATTTGTTATCATTGCCAACAGTCCGCAGAAAAATGCTTAAAAGGGTTTTTGGTTATAAATGGGGTTATGCCGCCAAAGAACCATGATCTAAAAGAGCTGTATAATCTTTGTGAACCCTTCAACTCTAACATCGGTGCAATTATGGCTCAGTGCGATGCTTTGGATCCATATGGCGTTCAACCAAGATACCCAAGAGAAATAGCGATAACTGAACAAAAAATGAATGCCGCAATACAAAATGCAAAGGCCATCTTTTCCTTCATGCAGCCATTAATTCAAAGTAAGTAGGCGCCTGAGAATCACCACAGGATATTCTTTTGAGCGGGAAAAATATTTCACTCTATCTGTATATGATAGAGTGAAGTGGTATAATGGCGCATATGTCCCGCTATAATATTCTAAACGCCGATCGCTACCTTCTGGAAATCAGCAGCGATGAAAGTAAAATAATTTAAAAAAATAGTTCAGTCTACCACTCTATGATAGACTGAATCAGGGGACGATATTACTCACAGCTTCGTACGACAGTTTATATTGATGACACTAATGGCGGTAGTAATATTGTCTATTTTGATGTTGATTATCTGGTAAAAATACCACAGCCATCAATCGTTGATGCTTTATTAACGGTAAAATCAAGGTCCTATGGTGGATTTGAGTATGTTTGCGTTGAAATGGTACCAGTGCAATAATTATAAATTAATATTGGTTCACCATTTTTATTTTTTGAAAATTTATGAGGAAATCAAGGATTGCACCTATAGAATATATCATGTATACTAAAACAACGTAAAGAATGAAGTCAAATAATTTGCAGGAGTACTATAATGTATACACGCCGTTTTTGGGTAGACACCGAAACCACCGGACTTGATTCGCGGAAACATTTTGCGTTTCAAATTTCATATCTCATTGAAGAAAATAACCGGCTGCTCCTTGAGCGCACCCTGGAAATGCGCCCGGATAATTATAAACAGTTTGAGTTCGACTCGGAGGCCGAAGATGTCCATGGGTATTCAAAGGAAAAGATTTTGTCCCTCCCTTCTGAATCAGAACAGTTCGGCGTACTTCTTGAAGACCTGCAACAATATGGGGAAAATCGGCTTACCATAACCGGGTATAACGTGTCCTTTGATATTTATTTTCTACGAGCCCTTTTTGCGCGGGAAACTGCGTTGCAAGATACTCGGAACGAATCGTCGAAACAGAAAGCAAAGAAATTTTATGATTACTTTGATTACATGCACTGTGACGTCATGCAGTTGGTCCAGGCCTATCGGGTCGCCGGGAAACTTGATTTGCCCAGTATTGAACTGGAGAAGGTATGCAGGCATTTCGGTATCAGCACTGAAGGCGCCCACAACAGTATGGCAGATATTGTGAATACCAAGGCGGTTTTTGACCGGCTGGTTGACAGGTAGGGTGAGGGGTGATGGGTGATGGGATAGGGTAAATAGGAGGAACGGTATGAAGATTGTAAGTTGGAATTGTGGTAGTACTTTTGGGAAAGGATTAACTCCAGGTAAAGGCATTGAAATTCAAAATATTTCTTCAGATGCTGCCATCCTTGTCATTCAGGAAATAAACGAGGATGAATGTAAAAACATTCATGGGTTTGAGAATTTCAAATGGTATGGAGATCATTATAATGACGAGCCGGGTGGAATCGCAGTTTTTGTCCAAAAAGGGTATGAAATAAATTTTATTCCAAAGTCAGAATTTGGAATAAAATTTAGATATGTAATTCCCTTTTCTGTAAAAGGAGAAAAAGAATTTACATTGGTAGCTGTATGGGCAAAAGGAAAACCTTATTATTATACAGAATCAATCCTTTTGGCATTGTACGAATATCAAATAAATCATCCTGCAATAATAATTGGAGATTTTAATACAGGTAGTCAAAAAAATAAAGATTCTTACTATGAATATCTTGAGAAAGGATTAAATAATAAGCAATTTTATAATTGTGATAAAGCCGATGATCCATCATATACATTTTTTAGAGGAGAAAGATCGTATATTGACGATTATTGCTTTGCTTCTGAAAAGATATCATTGTCGGCTGAATTAATTGTTGTTGACACAGATAAATTTGAAAATCAATCTGATCATCGTCCAATTATTGTAGATTTCAATTTTTAATAAAAAACAGTTTCTTGTCAAGAGGACCGGCGCCCCCAATCCTCTTGTCTTTTTTTATCAATTCCAGACAATAACGCAAAAACCATTCTCACTCTATCGTTGTATGATAGATTAACCATTCTATACTTGCCGCAGTTTTGAATATTTTAACCGTATCCGTACATTATAGGGTTATAAAAGGGCTGGGTTGAATGATGTCCGATATCTGGGATTTTTTGTCTAAGAATCTGTTTGGTAACCGCAGAAAATTCTTTATGGCGGTAGTGACAGTGGGGATGATGCTCCTCATCCCCCTTCCTGCGCCGCTTCTGGACGCCCTCATGGCCATAAACCTGGTTTTAGCCTTGCTCATACTCCTGGTCGCCATCAATAAAAGAGCGTCTGTTTTTTTTAGCATATTTCCCTTGATACTTCTGGCATTAACCGTGTTTAACCTTGCGCTGAATGTTTTCTCTAGCAAACTCATACTGACCCAAGGTTCGGGGTTTAATGGCCACATGATCCGGATCTTTTCTTTCTTTATGGTCGGTTCCGGGGATACCGAAGGTCTCGTGTTAGGGCTTGTTATTTTTGTCGTGATAATCACGGTCCAGGCAGTAGTTATCATCAAATGCACTACCCATATTGCCGAAGCCGCTACCGGATTTGCCTTAGATGCTCTTCCGGAGAAACAGGTAGCCATAAAGGCGGGGTACAGCTCCCGGAGAATTACTGAGGAAGAATCTATTGCCCTAGAGAACGAGCTCCAACAGGAGCTTAACTTTTACAGGGCGATGGGCGGTTCCAGCAGGTTCATATCCGGAAATGTTAAGGTGGGAATCCTACTCATTGCGGCGAATATCTTGGGAGGGATCATCATCGGCACGGTGATCCATGGGGAGCCCATCTCCCAGGCAACCGGTCTCTACATCCCCTTCGCTATTGGAAGTGGCCTCCTTTCCTTGTTTCCAGCGCTGTTGGTTTCTACTGCCACTGGTATTGCTGTAATCCAGTCGGTTTCCAGCGGCGCTTTTAGGGAGGATGTTTCCGCTCGTTCTTCACCCGCCGCCCAGTTGATCATCCTGGCGATTCGGTTTGCTGAAAAACAGGCAAAGGATTTTTCTGTGCCAGCCAAGTCTGTAGAGGCAAAGAGTCCCAAACGCGCAGCAGAAGAAATGCCTCCTATAATTCCACTAGATCCCTTGTCCCTGGAACTTGGCTATAGCCTCATCCCTCTGGTGGATCGGGAAAAGGGTGCGGAACTCCTGGAACGGATTAGCCGGATTCGCCGGGAAATCGGGTTGGAGCTGGGGCTGGTTTTTTCAGGAATGCGAGTCATCGACAATATTCGGCTGAAATCCTCCGAATACTGTTTCAAGATTCAGGGAATGGACGTAGGCCGGGGTAAACTACGGTTGGGACATTGTCTCTGTATTAACCCCGGGGGGGGAAAGGACGAGCTAGGCGGGGAAAAGACCTTGGACCCAAGCTTCGGTCTTCCGGCGCTCTGGGTAAGCGAAGACAAACGGGATGAGGCGGAACGTCTGGGGTACACCGTTGTTGATCCCCCTTCGATTATCGCCACCCATTTGACGGAGATTATCAAGCGTCATGCTCCGGAGATTCTGGATCGTCAGAAAACCCAGTCAATCCTGGATGCCCTTGAGAAAGATTACCCCGCAGTGGTGGTGGAGGCCCAGAAGATTCTTACCCTGGGAGAAATTCAGAAGGTCCTCCAGGCTTTGCTCCGGGAACAGGTTTCTATCCGCAATATGGTAGTTATTCTGGAGGCGCTGGCAGATTACGGACAGACAGCTAAGACTGCCAAAAATATGCCGTTCCTCATTGAAAATGTCCGGCAGGCCCTTGGTCGACAGATATGTTTGCAATATGCCTCCGACGATCGGATTCTTCGGGTACTCACCCTAAGCCAAAGCCTGGAACAGAATATCCTGGACAGCTCTTTGGAAACCTTTTCGGGGATCGTGTCCGCCATGGACTCGCCCGCCAGAGCTGCCTGGATCATGGCTCTTTCACGGTCAATAAAAGCCGTACAAGATCAGGCCTGGCATCCGGTGATCCTCTGTTCCGAGGCGGCCCGGTTCCTGGTTAAGTCTTCAACGGAACGGGAAATTCCGGAACTGGCAGTACTTTCGGTACCGGAGATGGTTTCTGATATCATCGTGAAAGCGGTGGGGGAAGTAAAAATTGAAGAGAAGAAGCGGCGAAAAAATCATGAAACTTAAACTAAATGTTGCTACATATTATATACAATATTCCAGGATTAACAAATGAACGATACCCTCTATGATTTATTTCTTCGGCAATTCCAATTAGTACAGGGCCCTCATAAAGACCAGGAAGGAGATGAAATAATACCAACAAACGTAAAAAAGATATTTGATAAAGTTGTATCAATGATTATTGAGAGTAATGATAATTATGTTACTAAAAATGATTTATTTTTTCTGTTTCATGATGTGACATATACCCTTTTCCCTATATGGGAATCAAAAACATTGGTTGACAATGAAACCACAACTAATGTATTGAAAGGTTCTTATGCCAAACCAATTGTATTGGGAAATGATACTGAAAATAATATAGATGATTTTATAGCCAGGTATGATATGTTTAATATTAACTCACTTCCGCTTATTGAAATTGCTGGCTTTTTGGGGATAAAAGTTGTTAAAGAGAAAAAAATTCGTGAGGATTGTGTTGCTTATTATTCCCCTCTGGAAAATATGATAGTTATGGGGACTGATAATCCCCAAGCGTTTTTACATGAACTCGCACATGCAATAGACTGGACCTTACCAAACAGAGACCTTGATTCAGATATACGTGAAATAATAGCGGAACTTACGGCGGCCTGTCTTTGTACGCTTTATAATATTCCGGTTTATATGTTTCATTCAAGACTTTATATTAGATATTATGCCAAGGGGAGAAATTTAAAACAATGTGTTATGGATGCTCTAAAAAGGGTGGAAATGATATATCAGCATATAGAAAAGATACATGGGAGATAATAGTTTTGGCTTATTGGAAAATTGGATATTTTCTTGACAGGGCTATCGGTGTGGCGCTATGATATGGGGGAATAGGAGGAACGGGATGAGCAAACTGAGAATTGTTAGTTGGAATTGCCATTATGGATTTAGCGAAGAAAAACAAAAGACAATAATGGAGGCAGATATATTTAAGGGTGCAGACATTTATATTATACCAGAATGTAAAAAATCTGACTGGGAACGTCTAAATTACCCTAAACAAAATGCTGATTGGTATAGCGACGGAAAAGATGCTAAAGATTCGTCAGGCGGTATTAATGAGGAGAGAGATTTAGGCATTGGAATATTTTGTAAAAATGATATTACAATAAATCGTTTGGCTAAATATTGGAGCGATGATCCCAGTTTTCGTTATGTTTTACCATACCAAATAAACAAAGATGGAAAAGACTTTATCTTATTCGCTGTCTGGACAAAGAACAAGACCGATGTTACAGATCCACTTGATTATGTCCAAAAAGCTCATGCCGCTGTTGATTATTACAAAAATAAAAATTTATTGACGGGAGATGTAATATTGATAGGGGACTTCAATAGTAACGAAATATGGGATGATTGTTATAAAAGTAATCTTAATCACACAGCTTTGGTAAAAAAGCTCTCGGATTATTATATTGTTAACTCTGCCAAAAAATTCGATAAAGAAAAAATTGAAACATATTTTTACACATACAAATCACAAAAAAAGAAAGTTACAGACGATTACTGTTTTATTTCAAAACCATTATTGGAAAAAGTTACAGATTTTCATATTGGAGATTCGAAAGAATGGGTAGAAACAGACCTTTCTGACCACTGCCCTATAATGGTGGAGTTTACCCTTTAAGTTACTATCTGCCTAATATTTTAAACGGAGGACCGGCATCCCGGCCCTCCGTTTTTCCAAAAAAACCTTATAAAATTCATCTACCCTATCACTCTATGATAGATTGACGGTATATACTGACATTAACCGTCAAAAGCCATGACCAATGGAGGGATCAAATGTCTAAATACAATCAGGATTTAAATTATCTGCTTCGGGGCACAGATATTTCCGATACGGAACTTTTCGAAAAAATCACGGAGGCCGACAGGATAATCCTGGAAAAAAAGGTAAATCCGAAAATATTGGCCGAGGCATATCTTAAAAAAAGCCAATGCTTATCTATGCTTGGAGCGTATGGAGATGAAGAGGATGATAGGGATTATTCTGAAGAAAGCAAAGAAGCTCTAGAAAAAGTATTAGAATTATACCCCGGTATGACCGAGGCGATTGTATTATTAGGGGACTTTGCAATAAGGCCATCGGAATCAATAGTAATGTATACCAAGGCGATTGAATTAAAACCGGATTATGCGGCTGCTTATTGTAAGCGTGGATTTCACTATTACATTTCAGGAAAGTATAATCAGGCTATGGCTGACTATGACGAAGCGATACGGCTTAAACCGGATTATGCATGGGCTTATCTTTGCCGGGGAACTAATAGGCATGAATACAATCAGGCAATTGCGGACTTAACTGAGGCAATACGCTTAAAACCAAATGATGTGGGAGCTTTTCATAATCGCGGATCTAAATATTTGCGTCATAAGAAGTACGACAAGGCGATTGCTGATTTTACTGAAACAATACGCTTAATTCCGGATGATCCCAGATATTTCAATATGCGGGGGCGTGTATATGTTGTTAAAGGGGAGTATGACAATGCAATTAATGACTTCACCGAAGCAATACGATTAGGGCTGGATTGGCTGGATTATATTTTAGATATTTATTATAACCGGGGAATTGTATATGATGATAATGGCGAATACGAAAAGGCTATTGCCGACTATACCGAAGTAATACGTCTGAACCCGGAAGGCGCTGTAGAGGCCTACTATAATCGGGGACTATCGTATGCAGCCCTGGGGCAAAATGATAAAGCTACAACCGATTATGCCGAAGCAAAACATTTGGAGCTATTGAACCGTAAACTTACGTATGAGGGAAAAACTATTAGACGTCTTACTTATTATGATAGTTTTTTTGTGAGAAGTGATTTAGAAGAAAGGTCGGATAAGATTCTTGCTGATTGTACCAAGGCAATCCGATTACATCCAGGGGAGGCTGCTATCTTTTATGAACGGGGAAGATGGTATGATACTTTAAATCAATTTGATAAAGCTATATCCGATTATACTGAAGCAATACGCCTAGACCCGGAGAATGCTGAAAAAGCCTGTTATGACCGCGGGCGTATGTATGAATCTCTGGGCTTGCATGATGAGGCTGCATCTGATTATACCGAAGCGCTAAGCCTTTATATAAACAATAGAAAAAAGAAAGGGCTAACCGCCAGATGGTTTTAAAAAAGAAGGATGATTATTTCACCATATCATCCCATGATAGATTTACGTTATATATTGACATCACCCGTCGAAAGCCGTGGTCAATGGAGGAATCAAATGTCTAAATACACCCAGGAAATAGATTACCTAATCGTGGGGGCAGACATTTCCGAAGAAGAAATCGCGGAAATAATTACAGAAGCCGACAGGATAACCCTGGAAAACAAGGAAACTACGGAAAAAATCGCGGAAGCATACCTTAAGAAAAGCCAATGCTTGCAGAAGCTGGAAAAGTACAAGGAAAGCGAGTTGGTTATTGAGAAAGCGCTGGAACTGTCGCCCGAAATGGCCGAAGCTATTACCCAGTTGGGAAATATTTTTCGGAATGAAAAAAACTATGATGAGGCAATAGCCTACTATACGGAGGCAATACGGCTTAAACCGGATTATGCGGCGGCATTTAACAACCGGGGGGCCAGCTATGACCTCAAGGTTGATTTCCTTCAGACAATAGCGGACTATACCGAAGCGATACGCCTAAGACCGGATTATGCAATTGCCTATTATAACCGGGGAAACAAATACAAAGAGCTGGGACAGTTTGAGCAAGCCCGAGCGGATTGGGGAGAAGCTATTCGGCTAAAACCATTTTTAAAACATTTGGTAAACAGAGAAATCATCATCTTTTTAAGTGCCTCTGAGGACACTTCGGATAATGAGGAAATTGAACAGCTTACCCGTGCAATATACCTTAATCCCGATGATGCGACTCTTTTTCATAACCGAGGTTGGTTTTATGCCATGTGCGGTGAATATGACAAGACAATTGCCGGTGGGGTCGAAGCTATACGACTTGATCCGGACTCAGCCACTGGTTTTGAAAAACGGGGGAAGGTTTATGAGAAATTATTGAGAAAGCTTGACAAAGTGGCGAAGCGGCAAGGCTTGAAGAGGATCATTGTAATGGAAGCGATATTACAATTAAATTCATAGTCAGTTTTGTTTACAAGGATATACTGTAATTACTTGATGCAGAAGGACTAATTGCAGAAAACAAGAAATTCCTGAGAAAATAGCAGAGGCGTATCCTAATGTCTATAGAATTGTTGCGAATGTTACTTGGTTTGTCTTTTGGGGTATAAATAATGTTTGATTCTAAGAAAATTCCACCTGAAGTTCTTCATTTAGCATCGGAGGAAGCAAATGTCTAAATACAACCTGGAAATAAATTACCTGTTCATGGGTGCAGACATTTCCGAAGAGGAAATCGCGGAAATAATCACAGAAGCCGACAGGATAACCCTGGAAAACAATGAAACCCCGGAAAAGATCGCAGAAGCGTATCTCAAAAAAAGCCAATGCTTGCAGAAGCTGGGGAAGCGCCAGGAAAGCAGGGAACCTCTGGAGAAGGCGCTGGAACTGGCGCCCGCAATGGCTGAAGCCATTACCCAGTTGGGGAACATTCTTCACGGAGAAGAAAACTACGATGAGGCAATAGCCCGTTATACCGAAGCGATACAGTTAAAACCGGATTATGCGGCGGCATTTAACAACCGGGGGGTCAGTTTTGCTGGAAAAGGTGAATATAATAAGGCGATAGCGGACTATACGGAAGCAATACAGCTTAAACCGGATTATGCAATTGCCTATTATAACCGTGGAAATAAATACAGGAACATTGGAAAGTTTGAGCAAGCTCTGGTGGATCGGGAAGAAGCCATTCGGCTAAAACCAGGTTTAAAAGATTTGGGAATGGATCTGCCTCTTGATATTGTTCTTAGACACATAGTTGGTTCTGATGCCGATGAAATTTTTGAAATGTACAATGATGCAGAAAAAGTAATTAAGGAGGAAAAAGAAAAACCTGAGAAAATAGCGGAAACGTATCTTAAGCAAAGCTTATATTTATTTTTGAACGAAAAAGAAGAAAATGGCAAAGAAGCCATCAAAAAAGCTGCTGATTTATATTCCGGCATGGATGAGGCGGATGTCATCGTACTTAAATCAGATCTTGTCAGAGCTTTAAATGTCCATGGAACAACCGTGGGAGAAGGATTTGATGAAGGAATTGCCGAATGGACCGATGTCATAGGTAAAAATTCGTGGGAAAGAGCTATTTTTTTTAATAACCGGGGCAATACATTTATTGAAAAAGGCAGGTATATCAAGGCTTTTAGCGCATGGCAAGAGGCGATGCAACTGGAAAAAACAAGCGATGAAAGTAAAATAATATTTGACCAGGCTATTGCCGATTATACCAAGGCCATGGTATTAAATAAATCGACTCCGCGTAATTTTGCGAGAATGCTTAAAAACCGGAGTATTGCCTATATCGAAATCGGTGCATACGACAAAGCTATAGCGGATTGTGATGAAGCCCTGGCGCTCAGTAAA